>FO203512.1:0-314741 GCA_000967895.1 Oleispira antarctica RB-8 | reverse complement strand
ATATATTACCAGAAATATATGGGGTTCAGTATTAACATAATTATCTATGATGCAATTTTGATTCACATTAAAAGTATAATAACGATTCAAGCAGCCAAACAAATTGATAGGTATTAGTAATGACTGCTGGCACCTTACAGCGCCAGTTAGAAGACTTTATATTACTGGCAACTCAACCAATCTCCAGTAATGATCAAGCATTTTCACCAGTTGCTCAAAGCCTTCATCCAGCTTTTCTTTCACGATATAACCTGCAACATGATGCTTATAAGCCGCTAATTTATCCTCATCATCTTTACTTGTCGTCAGTACAAAGATCACATTGCTTTCTAGCTGAGGATCATTGCGAATAATATCCAGCAGCTCTAACCCGCCCATTCTTGGCATATTTAGATCTAATAATATAAGGTAAGGCTGCTTTACACCTCCATTTTTTAAAATTTCTAAGGCATCAAGACCGTCTTTCGCACGCACAATAGGATTAGCTATTTTCATACGGTTAAAAGCACGCTTAACACTCATTGCATCGATATCATCATCTTCGACCAAGAGAATAGAAGCCGGCTTATAATTTTTGTTATCCACTTTTTATACCTTATCAGAAATATTTTTAGGCCACGTAAACGAAAATAAAACACCTCGATCACCATTTGAGGTGATACTGATTTTCTCTCCATGATAATCGAGCATCTTTTTAATAATCGAAAGCCCCATTCCACTGCCTTCTACTTCGTCACGGGGTCTTAATGTTTTGAACATCTCAAATATTTGTTCATGATGCTTGGGATCAATTCCCGGCCCATCATTTTCGATCGAAAATTCATAATAATTATCATTCTCGATCGCTGACACTGTAATAATGCCATTAGGTTTATCGTGGTGTTTAATCGCGTTGCCAATAAGATTTCGGAATATAACTTCAAGTGGTACTGCTAAGGTCTTAATAGGGGGTAGTGTAGTTTCAATATTCAAAACGAATTCAATCGGCGGGTCTAATAACTGAAACAGCGCTTGCACCATCTCTTTCACATCAACTTCTTCGATATCGCCTAAGTGATTACCAATACGAGAATAAGTTAATAAGTCATCCAGTAGTTTTTCAAGCCGGGCGGTTCTACTTTGCAATAACTCTAAATGGCCTTTCGTTTCTTCGCTGGCGGTGCTAGAAATATCCTCTTCGATCCAACTTGCCAATTGCATAATTCCACGCAGAGGTGCTTTCAAATCATGAGAAGCAACATAGGCAAAATCATTTAAGTCTTTATTACTTCGTTTTAATTCATTGGTAATGTCCACATATTCGGTCATATTAACAATTGTAGAAAGTATTTTTGAACCATCACTCCCTTTAAAATGTGCTAGTCCTATTTCAGCTGGAAATTCTGCCCCACTTTTTTTCAAACCATAAACATTTCTATCCACCCCCATTCGACGATTGGATTGATTTTTATAAAAATATTCTCGATGCTTCGAATGTAGATCATGGAACCTGTGGGGTACTAACATATCAATAGAATGACCGAGCAACTCATTTTCATCGTAGCCAAACAACCCACCAGCCTGAGGATTCACTTTTTCAATAATGCCTTTATTATTGGTAATAATCATTCCACAAGGTGCAGCTTCAATAATATGTCTGAAATACTCCTCTCCGAGAATTACTTTTTTTGTCATTTCATCAACTAAAATTAATGATTTTTTATTACGCCCTGATAATACAACAAAGAGTAAAATCAATAGACTATCAATAATAATGCCACCAATTAATACATAGGTAGATTGATTGGTACTGATTGCGTCATTGAATGAATCCGCTGTATGAATCGTAAAATCCCATGATCGGTTATACACTTTCAACGTGATTTTTTTGCTATAAATGGGTTGTGAATTATAGTCGCGATTTTTTGTGTTTAACTCATCGTAAAGCATCTCGTCACCATCAGAAATACTGAATATTAGGTGACGGTTTTCTTGTTTTAGGTCCGTCTGCTTTAATGTGCCTGATATTAATTTATGCATAATAAAAGGGGCATAAACATGACCAATAAAATGCTTTCGCCTTTTTTCTTCAGTCGCAACATCTTGGCTATTGTAAAACGGTACGAATTGTAAAAAACCAGGGGTTTTCTTTTGATCCTGAACGAGTGTAATCGGGCCTGTAATCTGAGTAAACGAGGTATCTCGTGCCTTTTTAGCAGCGCTAAGTCGGTTCTGCTCAAAAGCCAGATCTAAACCGACTGCTAACTCATTGCCTTCCAAAGGTTCTACATAGGTTATGGGCCAATAATCTCCACGATTGTGAGAAGGATGTATTTTGAAATTTGGCCGTAATTTTCGCTCTCGCTCTAGAAATTGATCCAGTTTATTTGGAGGTACATGATATATAACCCCGATACCGTTAATACCTGGGTACATCGACGTCAACTTCAGAGCCTCTGAAAATCGTTTCCAATCCTCAACATTAATATCCTCACTCTGAGTATGAATAGCCACAACTCCCGTACGTAAAGCATCTTCATAACGATTCATGCGTTCGCTGATTTGCGTTAATAATTGATTAGACAGGAAGTCAAAGCGTTGTTTTATTGTTTGTTCAACATGCGAATTTGATATCTGCCACGCTGCAACTGTTAACAATACTGATAACGTGATAACAGCCCAATGTAAACGACCAAAACTAACCAATGGAATCATATTATTACCCTTAGTTAATTTTTGTTTCGGTATTATTTAAGTATTTATTCTCAATATCTTTCTGATGTAATGGCTTCGCATAATAATAACCTTGTACATGTAAAATACTGAATGCTTTGCATAAGGATACCTGGTATTTAGTTTCTACACCTTCTGCAATCACTTCCAGCCCTAAAATAGAGGCCATTGATACCAGCCCTTTCATTAGAGCAATCTTTCTTATATCGCGATCATTAAGAGGAATTAAACTTTTATCAATTTTAACCACTGAAATTGGATAATTTCTAAGGTGTGAAATTGATGAATATCCAGTACCAAAATCGTCTAACGATAGACGACATTTTAAGTCACTCAGGCCGATCAAGGTATTATGTGTTTCGATGGTATCTTTTAACAGTGCGGTTTCAGTTATTTCGATATCAATTAATTCTGCGGGAACATTATGCCGCTCTAAGCAGTCTTTCCAATGTTGAACCAAATGAGTATCAGACAGTTGATGCGCTGATACATTAACGGCCATCGTCAATGAACGATTATATTTTTTATTCCATTGCGCCAGGGTGGAAATAGCTTCTTCCATAACCCAATCACCTATTGGAATTATCTGGCGTGTGTCTTCCGCAACACTTATAAACTGGTCAGGCATTCGAAGCTCATCTCCGACCTGCCAGCGAACCAATGCTTCAAGGCCTAATATTTGATTAGTTTCAGGATTTATGACTGGCTGGTAGTATAATTTTAACTGTTTCTCATCAATGGCAACTCTTAACTCTGCTTCAGTTTTAACTCGAAGATAAAATTTCTTTTGCATTTCCGTTTCGAAAAAACAAATCTGGTTGCGGCCATTTTTCTTCGCACGATACATCGCAATATCAGCATGTTTAAACAATACTTCGCTGGTACGACCGTTTTCTGGAAATATAGAAATGCCGACACTGACGGTTGTTTTAATAAAAGCAGACGCAATTTCGAAAGGCTTATGCAAAACAGTAACGACTCGCCTAGCGACCTGCCCGGCTTGATCGCTACTGCTTAGATTATTAAGCATGATGGCAAATTCATCACCGCCCAAACGCGCAAAGGTTTCACTCCCTCGCAAGCAGCTTTTTATTCTTAACACGACCTTCTTCAGTAATAGATCACCAACATCATGACCGAAGGTATCGTTAACCAATTTAAAATTGTCTAAATCAAATAAGAGCAGGGCTGTTTGCTGTTCGCAACGACAGTTAATGGTGAGTACTTGCTTTAAAGATTCATCGAAGTAATACCGGTTAGATAAACCTGTTAGAGAATCTGTTTCTGCTAACAGTTTAACTTTTTGATAGGTTTGAAAGAGTTTTTGTTCGAGCTCGAACCGGGTTGAAGCATGCAGTAGCGCTCTTTTTAATCGAGCAGAAGATATTTCAGATTTCAGCAAAAAGTCCTGCGCACCCGCTCTGATACATGCTAATGATAACTCCTCATCTTCTGACGAGCTCATCATTACAATTGCGATACTGTTATCTTTTGATTCATTCCTCAGCTCTACAATCATTTCAATACCGTTGCGCTGCGGCATTTGATAATCGAGCAATACGATATCGTAGGCATTGGCCGCGTACATTTCAAGTCCTTGATCGACCGTAACGGCTTCACTAATCTGAGTACTTAAATCACTCTTTTGCAGTGCTCGTATCACCAACGCGCGATCAAGTTGATCATCGTCGACTAACAGTATTTTCATTTTTAGCTATCACCTAACGCTTCACTGGGCTCTTTATTTCTGAGAAACATAAATAAAGAGCCGTACACGCATTCCATATTAGAAGTACATACTAGCAAAGACGTCAGAAGAGCAGATTAAAGCAGCCTTAGCTGACCGATTTCTGACCTCGACAAAACACATCTCGCGTCCTATGCTGCGTGTTGCTAACACTTAGAATAGGTGGCTTTGCCTAATTTTTCCAATATAAAACAATAAGAATAGTGCTAATCATACGGATACAAAAAAGCCCCTAGATCACAGTTAAGTGATAGGGGCTTTATCGCTGTTCTTAGAGTATCAAAAGATACGTTTCCTAGAACGGAATATCGTCATCAAAGCTATCAAAGTTATTAGCAGGCTGCGGTGCTGTTTGTGGCTGCGGCTGGCCATAACCCTGCGGTGGTTGTGGTGCTTGCTGAGGAGCATAACTACCTTGCTGAGGTTGTTGCGCTGGACGCTGTGCAGGCTGGTTTTGAGGAGAAAAACCACCTTGTGGGGGCTGCTGAGTAGGACGCTGTGCTGGCTGTCCTTGAGGCTGACCATAACCTTGTGGTGGTTGTTGCGGCTGCTGGCCACCTTGAGAGAAGTTACCTTGCGGCTGCCCCATTGCAGCGGAAGGCGATTGCGCCATCGGCTGATTGTTGGCAAAGTTTTGGCCCGCATTCATGCCGTTATCAGGACGACCATCAAGCATCATCATGTCATTAACAACAATCTCGGTTGAATAGCGTTTAATACCGTCTTTTTCATATTCATTAGTACGCAGCTTACCTTCGAAGTAAGCTTTTGAGCCTTTCTTCAAATACTGGCCAATAATTTCAGCTAATTTGCCAAAAGCAGTCATGCGGTGCCATTCAGTTCTTTCAACTTTTTGACCCGAGTTCTTATCGTTATAGCTTTCGTCTGTTGCTACGCTAACGGTAACGACCGCATTACCATTTGGTAAAGATTTCATCTCTGGATCACGCCCAAGCGTGCCAATAATTTGTACTTTGTTTACACTGCGGCCCATTTTATTCTCCCAATGAGTTGACGGTTGCCATCGCTTGTTGATAATCAAAAACGCTGGCGTCTACTTTTAAATATATGGCGTGCTCTTCTGCTATTAAAATAGCATCGGCTACCCCTTTAAGATTAATCAAGGCATCCAAATAGAGCGAACTCTGATCTTCATTGCCACCCTGATTTAGAATGTCTACGCGCACACTATTAAGGTGTGCCGGTTTTGGTGTCACAATAACCAATAATGCCCATGCAAAAACAGCCGCCGCCAGTATAAGGAATAGTCCTTCAATACCGAAGTGGTTATTTAACCAGCCACCAACTAATCCACCGGCAAAAGCCCCTAAGAACTGCAACGTTGAGTAGATTCCCATTGCACTGCCTTTGGCACCTGCGGGAGCGACCTTACTCAACCAAGAGGGTAAAGTAGCCTCCATGATATTGAAAGCCCAAAAGAACACACCTAAGGCGATTGCCCAAGCCCAAACACCCATCGCTTGAGACATCAAAATAAGGGCGAGTATCATAATCCCTAACGCTACAATCACAATGCCTTTCATCTGCTTTTTCTTCTCGGCGATAATGACAAATGGAACCATTAAGACAAAAGCGATTAATAATACAGGTAAATACAACCAAGCATGCTGATCAAGGGTTAAGCCTGCTTGCACTAGTTGCGGTGGAATAGACACGAACATAGCGACCATTAAGGCATGCAGTATAAAAATACCGATATTGAGTGGCCACAACTGACCATTACCCAACTGCTTAAATACTTCACTAACGATGGCACTTCCGTCGCGGTGCTTTTTGCGCGCGGGGGTTGGCACAAGAGACAACATTAATGCGATGCCCGCTAGCGATAAGATACCCGTTACAATAAAAATCAGCTGCAAGCCGCCAAAATGAACCAGTACCGGCCCGAGCACTAAGGCGACTGAAAATGAAAGACCAATAGATGCTCCAATAGAAGCCATGGCTTTCATTCTGTGTTCTTCTCGAGTTAGATCCGAGACAAGAGCCATCACAGCACTGGCAATAGCGCCGCAGCCTTGTAAAAACCTTCCAAAAATAATGCCATAAATAGTATCGGCATTGGCGGCAACAAAACTACCCAGTGCGAAAATCAATAAGCCAATAACAATGATGGGCTTACGACCAAAATAATCCGACAGTGCCCCAGCGGGAATTTGTAATAAGGCTTGGCTTAAACCATAGGCGCCAATCGCCAAACCCAGTAATTCGGGAGTCGCACCGTCAAACTCAGCGCCAGCAATGGCCATCACTGGCAAAACCATAAACAAACCCAGCATACGTAACGCATACAAGGAAGCTAGAGAGGCAATGGCACGCTTTTCTGTGCCTGATATATTAGACGCTGTAGACATTAGGAGTAATTGCAAAAAAATGAGAAGGATATTCTAGCAGATTATACTCATCGGTCGGCACTATAATTTGAACTATGCCCTACGCCGTATTGAGTAGAAACATATTGAGTAGAAACATGTTTGAATTCAGAAAAAGAACCTATGTAAACGGTACTGTCGTGTCGCAAAAAGATATTATTTTGATGGGAAATGTGCGTTTCCTCACGGTATAGATATGGCAATTTAAGCCAAATGGCGTAAACTTATTTCATTGGGACAGGACGCCAACCGCACATACAAGGAAAGTAATATGGATAGCATAGCTTCAACGTCACGACGAATCATTCTCTTTGGCCAGCAAAATCTGCAAAATTCTATTTTAATTGGTTTTATTCACCAACGTACTAATATCGATTGTCAATTGATCAGTACCGCTGAATGGCACCCAGAATGGAATACGTTTGAAGGGCAAACACTCGCATTAATTGATGCTGACTGCGCGCGCACAGAACGCCTACAAGATTTATTAGAGCAAATATTCGACCAAAACACCGATATTCAAGTTGCTTTTTTCAACACTCAAAGCACCAGCCCGGTAGAGCGCTTAATAGCCTGGCCAATGGTTAATGGCATTTTCTACAAAGAAACCTCACAACAGCAACTTGTGAAGGGAATTGCCGGTATATTTGAAGGTGAGTTCTGGCTATCTCGAAGCTTAATTACTCAATACCTAGGACGCACCCGTAGCAAACCACGCAAAGTAACTCAAAATGCTAATTTGCTAACTCGACGCGAAAAGCAAATTTTAAGTTTAACCGCAACAGGGGCAACGAATACTGAAATTGCCGGACACCTGAACGTCAGCATGCATACCGTAAAAACTCACATTTACAACCTGTTTAAAAAGATTGATGTATCCAATCGAATCCAAGCAGTGAACTGGGCTAAAGATAACTTGGAAGACATAGTTCTAGAAAGCGTCGTTTAATTCCTTTACCCCTTGCTCAGTTGCTTTACAATTCTGGCTTATCGAGTAATAAAGTCAGAATTGTTTAATGGATAAAATTATAGTTCAGGGCGCACGCACCCATAATCTCAAGAATATTGATATTGAGATTCCCCGCGACAAACTCATCGTCATCACTGGCTTGAGTGGCTCAGGAAAATCATCTTTAGCGTTTGATACTCTGTATGCCGAGGGACAGCGTCGCTACGTTGAATCCCTCTCAACTTACGCCCGTCAATTTTTATCAATGATGGAAAAGCCGGATGTTGATCATATTGAAGGCTTATCTCCCGCTATTTCCATTGAACAAAAATCAACCTCTCACAACCCACGATCCACTGTCGGCACGGTTACTGAGATTTATGATTATTTAAGATTATTATTTGCTCGTGTCGGTACGCCTAAATGCCCTGAGCATGATGTTGCCTTAGAAGCTCAAACTATTAGTCAAATGGTTGATCAAATCATCGCGCTGCCAGAAGAAAGCAAGCAAATGATTCTGGCACCGGTTATCCGCGACCGTAAAGGCGAGCATCTTCACGTATTGGATAACTTGCGCGCACAAGGTTTTATCCGTGTGCGTATTGATGGCCTAGTCTGCGATTTAGATGATACCCCTGAACTGGATAAGAAAAAGAAGCACACCATTGAAGTTGTGGTTGACCGTTTCAAAATTCGTGCAGAAATAGCACAACGTCTAGCGGAATCATTAGAAACCTGTGTCGGCCTAAGTGGCGGCCTTGTACTTGTGATGCCAATGGATGACGATAATAGTGATGGTTTATTGTTTTCATCACAATTTTCTTGTCCCCATTGTGGTTACAGCTTATCAGAGTTGGAACCACGCTTATTCTCTTTCAACAACCCAGCAGGTGCTTGTGGTACCTGCGATGGTTTGGGCGTTAAGCAGTATTTTGACCAAAGCTTAGTCGTTGCAGAGCCTAGTTTGTCAATTTCTGAAGGAGCCATTCGAGGCTGGGACAGGCGCAGTATTTATTATTTTCAAATGCTGAATTCCGTGGCCGAGCATTATGGTTTTGATATAGACAAACCTTTTGATCAACTAACCACTAAGCAACAGCATCTTATTTTACAAGGCAGCGGTGAAGACGAAATAAGCTTTAATTACGTTAATAGTCGAGGCGATACGGTTTTAAAAACCCATATATTTGAAGGTGTTCTACCTAACCTTGATCGCCGCTTCCATGATACTGACTCACAAATGGTGCGCGAAGAACTCACTAAATATCTCAGTGTCCAGTCTTGCCCTACCTGTAAAGGTTCTCGTTTAAGAACCGAAGCGCGTCACGTATTTATTGGTGATAAAACCATTCATCAGTGTACAGCCATGCCCATTGATGAAGCTCAGCAGTATTTCACTCAACTTGAGTTCACGGGGCAAAAAGCCAAAATTGCCGACAAGATCTTAAAAGAGATTCGTGATCGCCTGCAGTTTTTAGTGAATGTAGGTTTAGAGTATTTAAGCCTGAACCGCAGCTCTGATACGCTATCGGGCGGTGAGGCACAACGCATCCGTCTCGCCTCGCAAATTGGTGCTGGTTTAGTCGGCGTGATGTACATTTTAGATGAGCCTTCAATTGGCTTACACCAGCGAGACAACGATCGCTTATTGCAAACACTGGTTCACTTACGTGATATTGGTAATACCGTAATCGTTGTTGAACACGATGAAGACGCTATTCGCAGTGCTGACTACCTGATCGACATAGGTCCTGGCGCAGGTGTTCACGGTGGTGAGATTGTCGCTCAAGGTACGCCGGAAGAAGTTTTCAACAATAAGAATTCGATTACTGGCCAGTTCTTAACCGGCGTAAGAAGAATTGAGATTCCTAAAGAACGCAGTATTTACAACCCTGAGCGCCTCCTAACACTGACCGGTGCTACCGGTAATAATCTCGATAATGTAGAACTTAATATCCCTCTGGGCTTATTAACCTGCGTTACAGGGGTTTCTGGTTCCGGTAAATCAACACTGATTAATCGCACCTTGTATCCATTAGCCGCAACCGCGTTAAACGGTGCCACAACCTTAAAAGCGGCCCCGTATGAGTCGATTACTGGCATGGATCAATTGGATAAAGTGGTCGATATCGATCAAAGCCCAATTGGCCGCACTCCAAGGTCCAACCCTGCAACCTATACCGGCATATTCACACCAATTCGTGAACTGTTTGCGGGGACACAAGAATCGCGTAGCCGCGGTTATAAAGTGGGCCGCTTCTCATTTAACGTAAAAGGCGGTCGCTGTGAAGCCTGTCAGGGTGATGGCGTTATCAAGGTGGAAATGCATTTCTTAGCTGATGTGTACGTACCTTGCGATGTCTGCAAAGGCCACCGCTATAACCGCGAAACGTTAGACATTCGCTATAAGGGCAAAAACATTCATGAATGTTTATCCCTTACGGTTGAGGATGCCCGTGAATTCTTTGATGCTATCCCTGCTATTTCACGCAAACTGCAAACACTAATGGATGTAGGCCTCTCCTACATAACTCTTGGGCAAGCAGCCACGACCTTATCGGGTGGTGAAGCGCAGCGGGTTAAACTGGCAAAAGAACTGTCTAAAAGAGATACCGGTAATACGCTGTATATTTTGGACGAACCAACCACCGGCCTGCACTTTGCTGATATACAGCAACTTTTAACCGTACTGCATCGCTTACGTGATCATGGCAATACGGTCGTGGTTATTGAACATAACTTAGACGTAATTAAAACAGCAGATTGGATTATTGACCTAGGCCCAGAAGGCGGCTCTAAAGGTGGCTACATCATCGCTGAAGGCACCCCTAAGCACTTGGCAGAGTCGACCGTCTCTCATACAGCTACTTTCTTGAAGCCGTTATTAGAAAGAGGGTATTAACGCTTAAAGCAATGCCAGATCTTTACGGTTTGATAAAATAAAATCCTTTATCAGTGAGTGTGTCTTTTTTGGATATTCTAAGAAAGGCACATGCCCACACTCAGCAAAGTTGAACATTTTTATTTCTGGCAATAAATTCTCAACACGTTTAATAATTCCCATGTCGATGAAAACATCATTCATGCCATTAATCGCGAGTATGGGACACGATAAAGATTTTAGATCTTCCGCCAGCAAGTGAAATTCCTGCTGAATATCTCCAAGTGCCTTAAAGAGCTGTGTTTGATGTTTCTGAAGATCGCGCATTCTGAACTCTAGCAGAGCCTTAGGCATATAAGGGGGTTCGTGAAATAATGAGGAGAATAATTCCTTAAATTCCTCTAAAGAATTGAAAACTAACAACTGTTTGAACTCACTAAATTTATTCCAGTAAGATTGACCAAACAACTGCTCCCAACCTGTCAGCGATGATATTACTAATGAACTGACCTTCTCAGGATATATCGCAGAATACCGACAAGCCACATTCGCCCCAATTGAGTGAGCAACAAGACAGGTTGAAGATATATTCTGACTAATAAGAAAGCGATTAAGATAATTGGACAATGCCGTTAATGAATATTGGTTGCTCTCTGTTCTGCAACCAACAGCCAAGCCAGGAATATCAATGGCGATAACACGATACTTGCTACTAAGAAGCTGCATTAAACCCCTCCACTGACTCTTATTACCTACCGCGCCATGTAGAAATACAATGCAGTGTCCATTGGATTGACCACCTTCTATAAACCTAAAGTCATCACTGCCAACCGATAGCTTATGAGATTTGAAATCCGCTAAGTAACTCGCCAACTGCTGCTTAATTACATAGGCATTATCACGCTTTAACATCACAGACCTTTATTTAAAGTTGCAGAAACCCCATCGATAATAAGTACCGCAGGGTGAAAGACAAATTTTAGACAAAAAAAAGCCCAGCATAAGCTGGGCTTTTTTATGACGAAGATTTTACTCTTCGCCAGCTTCTGTTGCTTCAACAACGTCTTCTGCTTCAACAGCAGGACGGTCTATTAACTCAACGTAAGCCATAGGTGCATTATCACCTGAACGGAAACCACATTTCATAATGCGAATGTAGCCACCCGGACGTGCTTCATAACGAGGACCCAACTCATTAAACAATTTACCAACAGCTTCTTTACTGCGAGTACGTGCAAAAGCCAAACGGCGATTTGCAACGGAGTCTACTTTAGCCAATGTAATCAACGGCTCAGCAACACCACGTAACTCTTTTGCTTTTGGCAAAGTCGTCTTAATGATTTCATGCTCGAACAAAGACACAGCCATGTTTTTAAACATTGCTTGGCGGTGTGAACTGGTGCGATTAAAGTGGCGACCACTTTTACGATGACGCATGATTATTTTCCTTTACTAACTGAACGCTCTGCGAGGTTTAGTCCCGGAGGACTAAGCCAGCACTTTGTCGTCGTTTCGAAGACTTGCTGGCGGCCAATTTTCTAGGTGCATACCTAGTGAAAGACCACGTGATGCAAGAACATCTTTAATTTCAGTCAGAGATTTCTTACCCAAATTAGGAGTCTTCAACAGCTCAACTTCAGTGCGCTGTATCAAATCACCAATGTAGTAAATATTCTCGGCCTTTAGGCAGTTAGCAGAACGGACCGTTAACTCTAAATCGTCAACTGGACGTAGAAGGATAGGATCAATTTCCTCTTCTTCTTTCTGCTGCTCAACTACTTCCTCATTTTCCAGGTCAACAAATATTGCTAGTTGTTGCTGCAAAATTGTAGCAGAGCGACGAATCGCTTCCTCTGGATCGATCGTGCCATTGGTTTCCAACTCGATAACCAACTTGTCTAGATCAGTACGTTGTTCAACACGTGCATTATCTACACTGTATGAAATACGCTGAACAGGACTATAAGTCGCATCAATTTGCAATTTACCAATTGCCTTCGTTTCTTCGTCGTTCTGGTTGCGAGACTCAACAGTCTCATAACCACGACCTGAAGTGATTTTTAACGTCATCTTCAGTTCAGTGCCGGCCGCTAAATGAGCAATTACATGCTCAGGGTTAGCGATTTCAACACCGTGATCCAGTTGAATATCGGCAGCGGTAACTGCTCCTGCTCCAGATTTAACTAGAGTCAGAGTCGCTTCATCACGTTCGTGAAGTTTGACTGCAACACCCTTAAGGTTTAACAAGATTTCAATTACGTCTTCTTGTACGCCTTCGATCGTGCTGTACTCATGAAGTACACCGTCGATCTCTACCTCTACAATTGCAGCTCCTGGCATGGAGGACAGCAATATTCGACGCAAAGCGTTGCCAAGTGTATGACCGAAACCGCGCTCCAGTGGCTCTAGAGTCACCTTTGCATGAGTCTTGCTCATTTCTTCAACTTGAATATGACGCGGTGTCAAAAATTCGTTTACTGCGCGCTGCATAGCTGCCCCTTACAATGCTCTAATTATTTAGAGTAAAGTTCCACAATTAGGTTTTCGTTGATCTCTGCTGGTAAATCAGCGCGCTCAGGAACAGATTTAAATGTTCCTTCCATCTTAGTAGCGTTCGCGTCGATCCAAGAAGAATCTCCACGATTGCCAGCAAGAGCAAGTGCACTTTTAATGCGATCTTGGTTCTTTGCTTTTTCACGAACAGCGACAACGTCACCGCTTTTAACCATGAAAGAAGCAACATTAACGACAGTGCCGTTAACCGTAATCGCTTTATGTGATACCAACTGACGAGATTCTGCACGAGTCGAACCAAAGCCCATACGATAAACAACGTTATCTAGACGAGATTCAAGCAACTGAAGCAGGTTTTCACCTGTAGCGCCTTTACGACGTGCAGCTTCTTTGTAATATCCGCGGAATTGCTTTTCAAGAACACCGTATAAACGACGAACTTTCTGCTTTTCACGCAATTGTAGACCGTAGTCGGATAAACGACCACGTCCTGCGCCGTGTACGCCAGGCTTAGTTTCTAGCTTACACTTGGAGTCTAATGCGCGAACGCCGCTCTTCAAGAATAAGTCAGTGCCTTCGCGACGAGACAGTTTACATTTAGGACCAATATAACGTGCCACTATTCTGTCTCCTTATACACGACGTTTCTTAGGCGGACGACAACCATTATGAGGGATCGGCGTCACGTCTGTGATGTTGTTAATCTTGTAACCACATGCATTTAATGCACGTACCGCAGATTCACGACCAGGACCAGGACCCTTGACTTCAACATCAAGATTTTTAAGACCATATTCCTTTGCAGCTTCACCAGCTCGTTCTGCAGCAACCTGCGCAGCGAACGGTGTGCTCTTACGTGAACCACGGAAACCAGAACCACCGGCAGTTGCCCATGAAAGAGCATTACCTTGGCGATCGGTTAACGTTACAATCGTATTGTTAAAAGAAGCATGGATGTGGGCGATACCGTCCGCGACCTGCTTTTTAACTTTCTTCTTAGTACGAGAATTTCCTGGCTTAGCCATATTCTACATTCCTACTTTTAATATCAACACTGCAACCTAAACAATGACAATGCAGCTACACTAAAAGCCAATCCGTAATTACTTACGGATTGGTTTACGAGGACCCTTACGAGTACGCGCATTTGTTTTAGTGCGTTGGCCACGAACTGGAAGACCGCGACGGTGGCGTATACCACGGAAGCAACCCATGTCCATCAATCGCTTGATGTTCATTTGTTTTTCACGACGAAGATCACCTTCAACCGTCAATTGACCTACTTCGTTACGAAGTTCATCAAGTTGGGCTTCAGATAGATCAGCAATTTTAATCGTTTCAGCAATTCCAGTACTAGCACATAACTGCTTCGCGGTAGAACGACCTACGCCAAATACGTAAGTCAGAGAGATAACCGCGTGCTTGTTATCAGGAATGTTGACACCGGCGATTCGGGCCATGTCTAACTCCAATCAGTTTTTGCTTATAAAGGGCGCAAGATAATATATGCCACTCGCATAAAATGCAAGCAACATATTCTTAAACGCCACCAAAGGTCAAGACTATTATTAGCCTTGACGTTGTTTATGCTTAGGATCTGAAGTACAGATCACTCGCACACTACCGTTACGACGAATCGTCTTACAATTACGGCAGATTTTTTTTACAGAAGCACGTACTTTCATGACGATCTCCTATCAATTCAGTCTGTTAGCGCGGAACGCTACCAGAACCGAAATTCTTTAAATTTGATTTCTTCATCACTGATTCGTATTGATGAGACATCAAATGCGATTGCACTTGGGACATAAAGTCCATCACCACCACTACAACAATCAATAGCGAAGTACCACCGAAATAGAAGGGTACATCAGCCAAGACAACTAGCATCTGTGGCATCAAGCACACTGCTGCGATATATAAGGAGCCGAACAATGTCAACTTACCTAATACACCATCAATATAGTTAGCAGTTTGTATTCCGGGACGAATCCCTGGAATAAAAGCACCAGACTTCTTCAAGTTTTCAGCCACATCTTTCGGGTTAAACATTAACGCCGTATAGAAGTAGCAGAAGAAGATTATACCCGCTGCAAACAGAACGATATATAGCGGTTGACTAGGTCCTAACGCTAAAGATACATTCTGCAACCACTCCATCCCTTCGCCTTGTCCAAACCACTGGCCAATCGAAGCGGGGAATAATAACAGACTTGATGCGAAAATAGCAGGAATAACACCAGCCATATTCAATTTCAATGGTAAATGACTTGTCTGTGCTGCAAACACTTTGCGACCTTGCTGGCGCTTAGCGTAATTAATGGTGATGCGGCGCTGTCCTCGTTCAACGAAAACAACAAACGCAACAACCATAATCGCTACAATCGCAACCCCTAACAACACAAGGATATTTAAGTCCCCTTGACGTGCTGATTCGAAACTTTGACCAATCGCACCAGGCAAGCCTGCAACGATACCCGCGAAGATCAGTATAGAGATGCCGTTACCAATGCCGCGTTCAGTGATTTGTTCACCTAGCCACATTAAGAATACTGCACCACATACAAAAGACGGAATAGCTCCCAGATAGAAGTCCATGCCAGAGCTAAAGGTAATACCTTGACCCGCAAGACCGACTGACACACCAGTTGCCTGGATAGTAGCCAACAATACCGTGCCGTAGCGCGTATATTGCGTGATCTTACGGCGACCAGCTTCACCTTCTTTCTTCAGCTGTTCTAGCTGGGGGCTCACTGCCGTTAGCAATTGCATAATAATAGAAGCAGAAATGTAAGGCATGATGCCAAGCGCAAGAATACTCATGCGCTCTAATGCACCACCCGAAAACATATTAAACATACTCAAGATCGTGCCTTGATTCTGTTCAAACATCTGCGCTAATTGATCGGGGTTAATTCCTGGTACAGGAATATGTGCCCCAATCCGATATACGATAATCGCTAAGAATACAAAACGGATCCGAGTCCAGAGCTCGGTTAATCCACTTTGCATGCCTTGCGGTAGTGAGCCTTTAGCCATTTAGTCCTCGATCTTCCCACCGGCCGCTTCAATAGCAGCCTGAGCACCTTTAGTTACTTTCAAACCTTTGATAGTAACAGCTTGTTTGATCTCACCAGATAGGATTACGCGAGCACGCTTAATCTTATCACCGATGATATCCGCAGCTTTAAGAGCTGCTAAATCTACGATGTCACCATCTACTTTAGTAAGTTCGTTTAAGCGAACCTCTGCAGTATATTGAGCTTTACGTGAAGTAAAACCAAATTTTGGTAGACGACGTTGCAAAGGCATTTGACCACCTTCGAAACCAGGGGCAACTTTACCACCTGAACGCGATTTTTGACCTTTGTGACCACGGCCACAGGTCTTACCGATACCTGAGCCAATGCCACGTCCTACACGCTTACGTGCAGTTTTAGCACCTTTAGCAGGGCTGAGTTCATTAAGACGCATCTTATTATCCCTCTACCTTAAGCATGTATTGAACCTTGTTGATCATGCCACGTACTGACGGAGTATCTTCCAACTCTACAGTGTGACCGATCTTACGAAGGCCTAGACCTTTAATGGTCGCGCGATGCTTCGGCAATTTGCCGATTGAGCTACGCAATTGTGTTACCTTAACGGTTTTCTTAGCCATGATGCCTTACCCCAGAATATCTTCTACGGATTTACCACGCTTGGCTGCAATCTGTTCAGGTGACTTCATTTGATTCAAGCCATTGAAAGTTGCACGAACAACGTTAACTGGGTTTGTAGACCCGTAACATTTTGCCAATACGTTTTTAACACCACACATTTCTAAAACTGCACGCATTGCACCACCGGCAATAATACCAGTACCTTCTGATGCTGGTTGCATGTAAACCTTAGAACCGCCGTGGCGTGCTTTTATAGGATACTGCAAAGTCGTACCGTCCAATTCTACCTGGATGATATTACGCTTAGCTGAATCCATTGCTTTCTGGATAGCAGTTGGTACTTCGCGTGCTTTACCACGACCAAAACCAACCTTACCATTTCCGTCGCCAACTACAGTCAAAGCAGTGAAGCCGAATATACGACCCCCTTTTACTACTTTTGCAACTCGGTTCACTTGAACCAGTTTTTCCTGCAGATCGCTTTCGTTACGCTCTACGCGTTCATTATTCGCCATTGTCTCTACCCTTTAGAATTCCAAGCCGCCTTCACGGGCTGCATCAGCCAGGGCCTTAACGCGACCATGGTATTGGAAACCAGAACGGTCAAAAGCAACCTTAGTGACACCAGCAGCTTTAGCGCGCTCAGCGATAAGCTGACCGACTTTAGTTGCTGCTTCAACGTTACCAGTAGCAGTTGTACGCAGATCCGCTTCAACAGTAGAGGCTGTAGCTAAAACTTCAGCACCACTGGAAGAAAGAATCTGAGCATAAATGTGTCTGGGTGTACGATTTACACACAGACGTACTGTACCCTTCTCGCGAATACGCATACGAGTTTTACGGGCACGGCGTAAACGAGCTGTTTTCTTCTCATTCATGAGCCTAGACCTTATTTCTTCTTAGCTTCTTTGCGACGCACATTTTCGTCAGCATAACGAACACCTTTACCTTTATAAGGCTCTGGTGGACGGTATCCACGAATTTCTGCGGCTACTTGACCAACCTGTTGCTTATCAACACCTGAAATTACGATCTCTGTTTGAGAAGGTACTTCAGCTGTAACGCCTTCAGGTAACTCATAATCCACTGGATGTGAGAAACCCAAACTTAGGTTGACGACTTTTCCAGAAGTTTTGGCACGATAACCAACGCCCTGAAGAATTAATTTCTTCTGGTAGCCTTGAGTTACGCCAACAACCATATTGTTCACTAAAGAACGGAAAGTACCAGCCATAGCCATGGCCGCTTTATCACCGTTCTTTGGAGCGAAAACAATATTGTTTTCTTCTTGTTTAATTTCTACAGATGAATGGATATTCAACTCTAGAGTGCCCTTACCGCCTTTAATCGCGATAGTGGACTCAGCAAGTGTTACTTCAACACCAGCTGGAATAGCTACAGGAGCTTTTGCAATACGTGACATTGTAAATCTCCTTAGAAGACGGTAGCAATAACTTCGCCGCCAATGCCTTGAGCACGAGCCGCACGATCAGTCATTACACCTTTCGAAGTGGATACAATGGCAACACCAAGACCAGATTCTACCTTAGGTAGCTTAACTGTGCCTTTGTATTGACGTAAACCAGGACGACTAACGCGCTTGATCGTCTCAATTACTGGCTTACCTTCGTAGTATTTAAGGTCTATATTCAGGCTTGGTTTAACGTCGCCTTCCACTGCAAACGCAGCGATATAACCTTCGTCTTGTAGCAACTGGGCTACAGACACTTTTAACTTAGAAGACGGCATACTCACATTCGCATGACCAGCCAATTGGCCGTTACGAATACGAGTAAGCATGTCCGCTAAGGGATCTTGCATACTCATTTGTCTTTCCTCTGTTGTACAGCGCCCTAGATAGTGAAAGAAAGAGCGCCATTACAGCACTCTTTTCTCACTAGCCGGAATTGCTTACCAACTAGCTTTTTTCAGGCCAGGAACGTTACCTTTCATGCCTTCTTCACGTAACTTAATACGGGAAAGCTTGAATTTACGGTAGACGCCATGTGGACGACCTGTGATTTGGCAGCGGTTACGTAAACGGCTCTTAGAAGAGTCACGAGGAAGCTTTTGCAATTGAATTTGCGCGCTCCAACGATCTTCGTCAGAAGAGTTAACATTTAAGATAATCGCCTTCAGTGCAGCGCGTTTTTCAGCGTATTTAGCAACAAGTTGCTCACGCTTAGCTTCACGCTGTTTCATACTGATCTTAGCCATGAGACTTCCCCTAGTTACGGAACGGGAAGTTCAATGCTTTCAATAAAGCATGACCTTCTTCGTTCGTATTAGCTGTAGTAGTGATAGTGATATCCATACCGCGAATCTTATCGACTTTGTCGTATTCGATTTCTGGAAAGATAATCTGCTCTTTCACACCCATGCTGTAGTTACCACGACCGTCGAATGATTTACCATTCAAGCCACGGAAATCACGTACGCGAGGTAGAGAGATGTCGATTAGACGATCTAAAAACTCCCACATACGATCTGCACGCATAGTTACTTTACAACCAATCGGGTAGCCGTCACGTACTTTAAAGCTTGCTACGGACTTACGAGCCACGGTAACAATTGCTTTTTGTCCTGACATTGCTTCCATATCAGTAACGGCATTATCAAGAAGTTTCTTATCGCCTAACGCTTCACCAACACCCATATTCAGGGTGATTTTAGTAACGCGTGGCACTTCCATAACGTTTTTGTAACCAAACTCTTCAGTCAACTTGGCTACAACATCTGATTTGTACAGTTCTTTCAAACGTGACATATCTGTTTCTCCTAGTTGCTTTAAGCGATTACTTCGCCGGTTGATTTGAAAACACGCACTTTCTGCTCGCCTTCAACTTTAAAGCCAACACGGTCGGCTTTTTCAGTCTTAGGATTCCAGATTGCAACGTTAGAAACTTGAATTCCAGCTTCTTTTTCAACGATGCCGCCTGGCTGCTGCTGCTGCGGGTTAGGCTTTTGGTGTTTTTTCACCATGTTAATGCCGCTAATGATAACACGATTGTCGGCAAGTACTTTAACTACTTTGCCTCGTTTACCATTATCTTTGCCGGCAATAACTATTACTTCGTCATCTCTACGAATTTTTAACATGCTATCTCTACCCCTATAACACTTCTGGTGCTAGGGAAATGATCTTCATAAACTTCTCAGAACGAAGCTCACGAGTCACTGGCCCAAAAATACGGGTACCGATAGGTGCTTCTGAAGCATTTAACAATACTGCAGAATTCGTATCGAAACGGATGATAGAACCATCCGGACGACGAACACCTTTACGTGTACGAACAACAACCGCTGTAAGTACTTGACCCTTCTTAACTTTACCGCGTGGAATTGCTTCCTTAACGGATACCTTAATAAGGTCGCCGATACGGGCATAGCGACGGTGTGAACCGCCTAAAACCTTAATACACATTACACGTTTGGCGCCGCTGTTATCAGCAACATCCAGCATTGATTGTGTTTGGATCATGCCATTTGCTCCTAGTAACTGCGCTAAACCTTAACGGCGCGCTCATCAACGGTAACCAGCGTCCATGTCTTTGTTTTCGACAATGGACGAGATTCCTTAACAGTAACCACGTCACCAATTTGGCATTCGTTGTTCGCGTCGTGTGCGTGTACTTTCGTAGAACGCTTCACGAATTTCCTGTAGATCGGGTGCTGAACACGTCGCTCCACAAGAACAGTGATGGTTTGATCCATCTTATCGCTTACAACCTTACCAGTAAGGGTGCGTGCAGTAGTTTGTTCACTCATTTTATTCACCTGCCTTCTGAGCCAGCACGGTTTTTACGCGAGCTATGTTGCGACGAGTCTGCTTGATTAGATGGGATTGACCCAACTGACCAGTAGACTTCTGCATGCGCAACTTAAATTGATCGCTCAATAGCTCTTCTAACTGAGTTTGCAACTCAGCTACTGACTTATCTTTTAGTTCGATCGCCGTCATCACATCACCGTCCGTTTAACGAATGTTGTAGCAATAGGCAACTTAGCCGCCGCAAGTTCGAACGCTTCACGAGCTAATTCTTCACTAACACCTTCCATTTCGTATAAAACACGACCTGGTTGGATCTGGCATACCCAGTATTCTACGTTACCCTTACCTTTACCCTGACGAACCTCAAGAGGCTTGCTGGTAATCGGCTTATCAGGAAAAATACGAATCCAGATTTTCCCGCCACGTTTGATTTTACGAGTCATTGTACGACGCGCAGCTTCAATTTGACGAGCTGTAATGCGACCTCGGCCAGTAGCCTTAAGGCCATACTCACCGAAGCTCACTTTACTTCCGCGAGCCAGGCCACGATTGCGGCCCTTCATCATTTTGCGGAACTTTGTACGTTTTGGCATCAACATGGTTAAAAACCCCTATGAACGGCCGCCTTTCTTTTTGCCTTGGTTTTTAGCACGGTTTCGAACTTCTTCGATACCACCCAAGACTTCACCTTTGAAGATCCATACTTTTACGCCGATAACGCCGTAAGTAGTATGTGCTTCGCAAGTACCATAATCGATGTCCGCACGAAGTGTGTGCAAAGGAACGCGTCCTTCACGATACCACTCTGAACGAGCGATTTCAGCACCACCTAGACGACCACCAACTTGAATCTTAATGCCTTCAGCACCGCCACGCATGGCATTTTGAACTGCGCGCTTCATAGCACGACGGAACATAATACGACGCTCTAGCTGGCTAGCAACGCTTTGCGCTACTAATTTAGCATCAAGATCTGGCTTGCGGATCTCTTCAATATTGATGTGTACCGGAATACCCATCATATCAGTGATTTCTTTGCGTAGCTTCTCGACGTCTTCGCCTTTCTTACCAATCACAATACCTGGACGGGCAGTGTGAATAGTAACTTTCGCATTCTGCGAAGGACGTTCGATAACTACTTTGCTTACTGAAGCTTTAACAAGACGTTTCTCAATAAGAGTACGTACTTGGATATCAGTTAACAAATTATCTGCATATTTGTCGCTTCCGGCATACCAAACACTATTATGGTCTTTGGTAATACCGAGACGAATACCAGTAGGATGTACTTTCTGACCCATCTTCGACTCCCTATTTCTCAGACACTTTAATAGTGATATGGCAAGAACGCTTCAAGATACGATCAGCACGACCCTTAGCACGCGGACGTATGCGCTTCATGGTAGTACCTTCGTCAACAAAGACAGTTGAAACATTCAACTCGTCTACGTCAGCGCCTTCATTATGCTCAGCGTTAGCGATGGCAGATTCTAATACCTTCTTCATTAAGTCAGCACCCTTTTTAGGGCTGAACTCAAGAATAGTTAACGCTTCAGAAACATTTTTTCCGCGGATCTGATCCGCAACTAGACGTGCCTTTTGGGCAGACAGTTGAGCTCCACGTAATATAGCGGCTACTTCAGACATACAATTAACCCCTTTATTAACGTTTAGCTTTCTTATCTGCAACGTGACCTTTATAGGTACGTGTCACAGAAAATTCGCCTAGTTTATGTCCAACCATGTCTTCAGTTACGAAAACAGGCACATGTTGACGGCCGTTATGAACGGCAATGGTCAGTCCTACGAACTCCGGAAAGATCGTAGAGCGTCGAGACCAGGTTTTAATCGGACGTTTTTCGCCCGACTCTAACGCTGTCTCTACCTTTGTCATCAAGTGGTGGTCTATAAAAGGACCTTTTTTTAATGAACGTGGCACAGCTCAATCCTCTTTTAAATTTACTTCGCGGAACGACGACGTACGATAAGTTTATCAGTACGTTTGTTCGAACGAGTCTTATAACCCTTGGTAGGCATGCCCCACGGAGATACTGGGTGACGACCACCCGATGTACGACCTTCACCACCACCATGTGGGTGATCAACTGGGTTCATAACAACACCACGAACCGTTGGACGTACGCCTCTCCAGCGTGAAGCACCTGCTTTACCAAGCTGGCGCAAGCTGTGTTCGCTATTCCCTACTTCACCTAAAGTAGCGCGACATTCGGATAATACTTTACGCATTTCTCCAGAACGTAGACGCAAGGTGCAGTAAGTACCTTCACGAGCAACAAGCTGAGCAGATGTACCAGCAGAACGAGCGATTTGAGCACCTTTACCAGGCTTCAATTCGACGCAGTGTATTACACTACCTACTGGAACGTTACGCAGTGGCATAGAACTACCTATTTTAATAGGAGCATCTTCACCAGAACGTACTTCATCACCTGCTGAAAGACCTTTAGGGGCGATAATGTAGCGGCGCTCACCATCAAGGTACTTCAACAATGCAATGTTAGCACTGCGATTTGGATCGTATTCTAAACGTTCAACAACAGCTGGAATGCCGTCTTTGTTACGTCTAAAATCGACTAAACGATAGTGTTGCTTATGACCACCACCGATGTGACGAGTAGTAATTCGACCGTTGTTGTTACGACCGCCACTCTTACTTTTCTTCTCTAGCAAACCAGCGAATGGCTTACCTTTGTGAAGTTCAGCGTTTACAACCTTAACCAGATGACGACGGCCAGCTGAAGTCGGTTTAGTTTTTACTAATGCCATTACCTTAGCTCCTATTCTGCGTCAGCAAAGTCAATGTCCTGACCGGCAGCAAGTGAAACGTATGCTTTACGCACATCGTTACGCTTACCCATGCCGCGTGCAGTACGCTTAGTTTTGCCTTTCTGATTCAAGACCTGAACATTTTCAACTTTAACATTGAATAATGCTTCTACAGCTTTCTTGATCTCAGGCTTTGTAGCATCTGGTGCTACCACGAAGGTATATTGACCTTGCTCTGCGATAACTGTCGCTTTCTCAGAGATACGTGGGCCCATTAATACTTGATAGATACGTTCCTGGTTCATCCTAATTTCTCCTCTAATTTCTTAAGAGCAGAGACTGTTACCAATACTTTATCAAAGGCAACTAGGCTTACCGGATCAACCGCACCCGCTTCAGTAACAGCAACGTGTGGAACGTTACGAGAAGCTAAGTAAAGTTTTTCATCAAGATCTTCAGCAATGATTAGCACGTTGCTCAATTGCAACTCAGCCATCTTCGCTACGAAGTCTTTAGTCTTGTGAGAATCCATAGTGAATTCTTCAGCAATAACTAAACGCTCTTGACGAACTAATTCCGAAAGAATGCTCTGCATCGCTGCGCGATACATCTTTTTGTTAACTTTTTGCTCGAAGCTACGTGGGCTAGCGGCGAATGTAACACCACCTTTGCGCCAGATAGGACCACGAGATGTACCAGCACGAGCTCGGCCAGTACCTTTTTGACGCCAAGGCTTAGCACCACCGCCGCTTACAGCTGCGCGGTTTTTCTGAGCTTTAGTACCTTGACGAGCAGTAGACAGGTATGCAGTAACAACCTGATGTACTAATGATTCATTGTATTCGCGACCGAAAGCAACTTCGGAAACAGATACAGTGGCACCACTGTTTGTTGTCAGTTCCATAGTTGTTCTCCTAGCGCTTAACTTTAACAGCTGGTTTAACGATCAGATCACCGCCGGTAGCGCCGGGTACTGCACCTTTAACCAACAACAAGCCGCGTTCAACATCGACACGAATAATCTCTAGATTTTGAGTAGTTACCTGCTCAGAACCCATGTGACCTGCCATTTTCTTACCTTTCCAAACACGACCAGGAGTTTGACACTGACCGATTGAACCAGGTGCACGGTGAGACAATGAGTTACCGTGTGTAGCATCTTGCATTTGGAAATTCCAACGCTTAACACCACCTTGAAAACCTTTACCTTTAGAGGTACCGGTTACATCTACTTTTTGGCCGTCTTCAAAGCGAGAAACGGTAAGCTCAGCGCCTACAGCAAACTCTTCTTCAGTACGGAATTCCAAAAGACCACGACCTGCTTGAACACCCGCTTTAGCGAAGTGACCAGCTGCTGGCTTTGAAACGCGAGAAGCTTTCTTCTCACCATAAGTAACCTGAATAGCTTGGTAGCCATCAGTTTCTTGAGTTTTAATCTGAGCAACTAATTGAGTAGGAACCTCAATAACTGTTACTGGGATAGCTTGACCATCCTCAGAAAAAACTCGGGTCATGCCAGCTTTCTTGCCGACTAAACCTATAGTCATAATACTTTCCTCTAGTGTACGGGGCTGATACCCGCTATGGCCGCTCCAAATCCGTCTTATCGACTTCAGTGAGCGTTACACAAGACCTGTGTCTGGTTATTAATTAAACGGAATTGTTTAATTATTAACCTAAGCTAATTTGAACTTCCACACCGGCAGCCAAATCAAGCTTCATTAACGCGTCAACTGTCTTTTCAGTTGGCTCAACAATGTCAAGCATGCGCTTATGTGTACGGATTTCATACTGATCACGAGCGTCTTTGTTGACGTGTGGTGAAACCAATACAGTAAAACGCTCTTTACGAGTAGGCAGTGGAATAGGACCACGAACCTGAGCGCCTGTACGTTTAGCAGTTTCAACAATTTCCTGAGTCGACGAATCGATCAGACGATGGTCAAAAGCTTTCAAACGGATACGGATACTTTGATTTTGCATTCGTTCCAGTCTCCAATTAATGTTTATATGCAGCCGAACACCCTTCGAAAAGGGAGGCGAATTGTATGCCTCTGTTCAAAAAGTGTCAAGCGCACAAAAAGAAAGGCCCTCTTCCCAAACAGAGAAGAGGGCCTTTCTTGCTATAAAGTCTTAAATAATCAACAACTTACGTTTTTTAATTATTTTTGACTGATACCGGATAATGATTCCAAAACCCGGCATTACCAGTAATGCAGTTAAAGCCGCGATTAAGCGATTACTTTACCAACAACACCAGCGCCTACAGTACGGCCGCCTTCACGAATAGCGAAACGTAGACCTTCATCCATCGCGATTGGTGCGATTAGAGTTACAGTCAAGTTTACGTTATCACCAGGCATTACCATCTCAACGCCTTCAGGTAGCTCACAAGCACCTGTCACGTCTGTTGTACGGAAGTAGAACTGTGGACGATATCCTTTGAAGAAAGGAGTATGACGTCCGCCTTCTTCTTTACCCAACACATAGATTTCTGCAGAGAAAGTTGTGTGAGGAGTAGTTGAACCAGGCTTAGCCAATACTTGTCCACGCTGAACATCTTCACGCTTAGTACCACGAAGAAGGATACCGCAGTTTTCACCAGCACGACCCTCATCAAGGATCTTACGGAACATCTCAACACCCGTACACGTTGATTTAGTTGTCTCTTTAAGACCAATAATTTCAACATCGTTACCTGTATTGATAATGCCACGCTCAATACGACCAGTAACAACAGTACCACGACCCTGAATAGAGAAAACGTCTTCGATTGGCATAATGAAATCGCCATCGATAGCACGCTGTGGCTCTGGGATGTAAGAATCTAGAGTTTCTAGAAGCTTCTTAACAGCCGTAGTACCCATTTCGTTCTCATCTTCGCCGTTTAGGGCCATCAATGCAGAACCTGCAACGATTGGAGTATCGTCACCTGGGAAATCGTATTCAGTAAGAAGCTCACGAAGCTCCATTTCTACTAGCTCGATCATTTCTTCGTATTCTTCAGAATCAGCGCCGCCGCAATCTTCTGCAAGAAGGTCAGCTTTGTTCAAGAATACAACGATGTATGGAACACCAACCTGACGAGAAAGCAAGATGTGCTCACGAGTCTGAGGCATCGGGCCATCAGTTGCGCCACATACCAAGATAGCGCCATCCATTTGTGCAGCACCTGTAATCATGTTTTTAACATAATCGGCGTGACCAGGACAATCTACGTGTGCGTAGTGACGATCAGTTGTTTCATACTCAACGTGAGAAGTTGCGATTGTGATACCACGCTCGCGCTCTTCTGGTGCGTTATCGATGTTTGCGAAATCAACCATTTCGCCACCGAAAACTTCTGCAGCAACACGAGTAAGTGCAGCTGTTAGAGTTGTTTTACCGTGGTCAACGTGGCCAATGGTGCCAACGTTTACGTGGGTTTTATTACGTTCAAATTGCGCTTTTGCCATGGTAGCGGCCCCTATATTTTTAAATTAGTTAATATTGATTATTGCTTCAGTCACACTTGCGGGTGCTGCTGCATAACTTTCAAATTCCATACTGTAAGTCGCACGGCCTTGAGATGCAGAGCGCAAATCAGTTGCGTAACCAAACATCTCAGCCAATGGCACAGATGCATTGATAACCTTACCCGCTGGAATGTCTTCCATTCCCTGAATAATGCCACGTCGACGATTCAGATCTCCAATAACGTCACCCATATAATCTTCAGGAGTGACAATCTCAACCTTCATCATTGGCTCCATAAGAAGAGGGTCACCCTCCTTACCTAGCAGCCTTGTTGCTTGAGATGCAGCAATTTTAAATGCCATTTCATTGGAGTCAACATCGTGGAACGAACCATCAAACAAGGTTGCCTTTAGACCCAGCAAAGGATATCCAGCAAGAATACCGTTCTGCATCTGCTCAGCAATACCTTTTTCAATTGCAGGTATGAATTCACGAGGGATAGAACCACCCGCAATTTCATTCACAAACTCTAGGCCATCATCTTCACCTTGAGCAGGCTCAAAGCGAATAACAACGTGACCATATTGTCCGCGACCACCTGATTGCTTAGCGAATTTATGATCAATAACGACCATAGATGAAATCTTCTCGCGATAGGCAACTTGTGGCTTACCCACATTGCAATCAACATTAAACTCGCGACGCATTCGATCGATAATAATATCGAGGTGAAGCTCACCCATACCTGAAATAATAGTCTGACCCGTCTCTTCGTCTGTTTCCACACGGAAAGAAGGATCTTCTGCGGCTAGCTTACCCAGCGCAACACCCATTTTTTCTTGATCAGGCTGAGACTTTGGCTCTACTGCGATCGAGATAACTGGTTCAGGGAATTCCATACGCTCAAGCGTAATAATCTCTTTCATATCGCACAAAGTATCACCTGTAGTGACGTCCTTCATACCGATAGCTGCAGCAATATCACCCGCGCGGATCTCTTTGATCTCCTCACGGTCATTAGCATGCATCTGAACCATACGCCCAATACGTTCGCGACGACCTTTAACCGGGTTATATACACCATCACCCTGACAAACAACACCAGAATAAACACGCATAAAGGTTAAAGTCCCCACAAACGGATCGGTTGCAACTTTAAATGCTAAAGCAGCGAAAGGTGCGTCATCACTAGCAGCACGAGTACCAATAGTCTCGTCCTTGTCGTTTAACACACCCTCAATAGGCTTTACATCTTGTGGCGATGGCAAGTATTCGACGACCGCATCCAATACCGCCTGCACACCTTTATTTTTAAAGGCAGAACCACAAGTAACAAGAACGATTTCACCCGCAAGGGTTTGCTTGCGTAATGCGCTCTTTAATTCTTCTTCTGACAGATCACCCTCTTCGAGGTATTTTTCCATCAACTCATCAGAGGCTTCAGCGGCCGCATCCAATAAGTTTTCACGCCATACATTTGCTTCATCCACTAGATCAGCAGGAATCTCTTCATAATTGAAGGTCATACCCTGATCTGCTTCACTCCACATAATGGCTTTCATTTTGACCAGATCAACCACACCTTTGAAATCATCTTCAGCGCCAATATTAATCTGCATCGGAACCGCATTAGCACCAAGACGCTCTTTTAGTTGCTTAACAACCATAAAGAAGTCCGCGCCCGTGCGATCCATTTTATTTACGAATACCATACGCGGTACTTCGTACTTATTAGCCTGCCGCCATACAGTCTCAGTTTGAGGCTGCACACCGGAAGATCCACAAAGAACAACCACTGCACCATCAAGCACTCTCAACGAACGCTCTACTTCAATAGTGAAGTCGACGTGCCCTGGTGTATCGATAATATTAATACGATGCTGATCAAACTGCTTCGACATCCCCGACCAAAAGCATGTAGTAGCCGCAGAAGTAATGGTAATACCACGCTCCTGCTCCTGCTCCATCCAGTCCATCGTTGCTGCACCATCATGCACCTCACCTAATTTGTGAGATACACCAGTGTAGAACAATACACGCTCAGTCGTTGTTGTCTTACCAGCATCAACATGCGCAACAATACCAATGTTACGATAGAGAGCAAGTTCAGTAGTACGGGCCACAGGGTTGTCCTTAAGCTAATTAGAAACGGTAATGAGAGAAAGCTTTGTTAGCTTCTGCCATACGGTGAACATCTTCACGTTTCTTAACAGCTGAACCTTTACCTTCTGCTGCGTCAATCATTTCGTTAGCCAAGCGCTGAGCCATGGATTTTTCACCACGGGCACGAGCAGCATCAACCAACCAACGCATAGCAAGAGCCATACGACGTGAAGGACGAACTTCAACAGGTACTTGATAAGTAGCACCACCTACACGGCGGCTTTTAACTTCGACTGAAGGCTGGATGCTTTCCAATGCCTTGTCAAAAATTTCTAGTGCGTTGTCATTACCTTTTGCAGTAATGCCATCAAGTGCACCATATACTACGCCTTCGGCGATAGATTTTTTTCCACTAACCATTACGATGTTAATGAATTTAGCTAGCGTTACATTACCAAATTTTGGATCTGGCAATATGTCGCGTTTTGCGGCGACGCGTCTTCTAGGCATGATAAGCCCTCATTTAATTAGGTCTTCAGGTCAGTCTGAGATCTTAACAATAGATTAAAATGACTCAGCCTTACTCTTATCTAAAATACTTCTCACATTAGTCAAAAAGACTAATAGAAACTTACTTAGGACGCTTAGCACCGTACTTAGAACGGCCTTGGCGACGATCAGAAACACCAGACGTATCCAATGCACCACGAACTGTGTGGTAACGAACACCCGGTAAATCTTTAACACGACCACCGCGGATTAAAACCACGCTGTGCTCTTGCAAGTTGTGACCTTCACCACCGATGTAGGAAGATACTTCAAAGCCATTGGTCAAACGTACACGACACACTTTACGAAGCGCTGAGTTAGGCTTCTTAGGTGTGGTGGTGTATACACGAGTACAAACACCACGACGTTGAGGACATGCTTGCAATGCACGTACGTCACTCTTCGCCACTTGACGCTTACGAGGCTTACGAACCAATTGGTTAATAGTAGCCATTTGTAAACTCCACTAGTTTATATATGCACCAAGACAATCCTGGCACATAAAAGGGGCCGAGAGCATAATGCCCTAGCCTTATAAGGTCAAGAGTTATTGATTAGAAAGCAACCGATTCGGCCGTTTCTAAGCAAGCTCCTAACCACGTTTATCAAAAAAGGGGAGACTGGTTACCCAATCTCCCCTTTTAAATCACGCTGTTAACTTAAGCTTATTTATCACTAAAGGCTTCAGTTAAACGCGCTTCAACTTCATCAGCACTGGCAGACATACCGCCGGCTGCTTTCAGTTTGTCAGCTTCACGCTCATCGCGCTTACGCTTACGTTCTTTGTGGTAAGCCAAGCCCGTACCTGCAGGAATCAAACGACCTACAACTACGTTCTCTTTCAGACCACGCAAACTATCAACTTTACCCGTTACCGAACCTTCGGTTAGTACGCGAGTTGTTTCTTGGAACGAGGCTGCCGAGATGAAAGACTCAGTTGCCAAAGAGGCTTTGGTGATACCCAATAGCGCACGTTGACCCTTAGCGACAATTTTCTCTTCAGTCTTCAATGCATCATTCTGTTCAAGGAAGGCATTAAATTCTACCTGCTCACCCGGAATGAAGGTTGAATCACCTGGCTGATCAATCACAACCTTACGTAACATCTGACGCACAATAACTTCGATGTGCTTATCGTTAATACCAACGCCCTGCAGACGATATACTTCCTGCACTTCGTTTGTAATATAAACAGCTAGCTCACCAACGCCCAATAGACGCAAGATGTCATGTGGGTTCATCGGGCCATCAGAGATAACCTCACCCTTTTCAACTTTTTCACCTTCGAAAATGTTCAGGTGACGCCACTTAGGAATCAGTTCTTCATAAACATCAGCGCCGTCAGTTGGGGTAATCACTAAACGCTTCTTGCCTTTAGTCTCCTTACCAAAACTTACCGCACCAGAGATCTCAGCAAGAATTGCAGGTTCTTTCGGCTTACGCGCCTCGAACAAGTCAGCAACTCGTGGTAGACCACCCGTAATATCTTTGTTACCAGAAGACTCTTGAGGAATACGGGCAATTGCATCACCAATATTCACTTCAGCGCCATCTTCATGGTTTACCAAGGCGTTAGGTGGTAACAAATATTGAGCAGGCGTATTAGCACCTGGCAACATAACGTCTTCACCTGCGTCATCAACCAATTTAACCATCGGGCGAATATCTTTACCCGCTGCTGGTCGAACCGCTGGATCGATTACTTCGATGTTTGAAAGGCCAGTTAATTCATCAACCTGACGGTTAATAGTAATACCTTCTTCCATACCAACGAACTGAATGCGACCTTTCACTTCAGTAATAATTGGGTGGGTGTGCGGATCCCAGCTTGCCACTTTCTGACCAGCTTCAACCGAATCACCATCTTTCAATGAAATCACTGCACCGTAAGGAAGCTTATACAGCTCACGCTCACGACCGTGCTCATCGGCAAGAGTGATCGAACCAGAACGAGATACAGCAACTAGCTCGCCTGTTTCCTTAGTTACAGTCTTCATATTATGAAGACGAACTTTACCCTTGTTTTTAACTTGTACGCTATCCGCAGCAGACTGACGAGATGCAGCACCACCAATGTGGAATGTACGCATTGTCAACTGTGTACCCGGCTCACCGATCGACTGTGCAGCGATAACGCCAACAGCTTCACCGGCATTAACCAAATGGCCACGACCTAGGTCACGACCATAACAGCTAGCACAGATACCCTGACGGGTTTCACACGTAATGGCAGAACGAACGTATACTTCGTCGATCCCCATTGCTTCAATTTTTTCTACCCACTGCTCATCAATCAAAGTACCGCGTTCAACAGCAATTTCATCTTCAGAACCAGGCTTGAATACGTCTTTAGCAACAGTACGACCCAAGATACGAGTACCTAGAGGTACTACTACGTCACCGCCTTCAATTAACGGAGTCATTTCTACGCCGTGCTCAGTACCACAATCGCTCTCGGTAACAACCAAGTCTTGTGCCACATCTACTAGACGACGAGTCAAATAACCCGAGTTTGCTGTCTTCAATGCTGTATCGGCTAGACCTTTACGAGCACCGTGAGTCGAGGTGAAGTACTGCTGTACGTTCAAACCTTCACGGAAGTTAGCAACAATCGGCGTTTCAATAATCGAACCATCCGGCTTGGCCATCAAACCACGCATACCTGCTAACTGACGAATCTGAGCTGGGCTACCACGAGCGCCAGAGTCAGCCATCATATAAACAGAGTTAAAAGACTCTTGCTCGATGTCCGTTGGGTTACCGTCACGGTCAAGAACCGGTTCAGTACTCAAGTTGTCCATCATCGCCTTCGCAACTACTTCGTTAGCGCGAGACCAAATATCAACAACCTTGTTGTACTTTTCGCCTTGAGTAACAAGACCAGAAGCAAACTGGCTTTCAATTTCTTTAACTTCAGCATCAGCTTCAGCAACAATAACCGCTTTAGCATCAGGAATAACGAAATCGTTAACACCAATCGATACACCAGAAATCGTTGCATACTCGAAACCTGTATACATGATCTGGTCAGCGAAGATAACCGTATCTTTCAAACCAACGCGACGATAAGCCGTGTTCAGTAAGTTAGAAATCGCCTTCTTCTTCATTGGTTGGTTAACCAAGTCGTAAGACAAACCTTCTGGTACGATGCGGAATAACAATGCACGACCGATCGTCGTATCAACAACCTTAGTTGTCGCAACACTATTACCTTCGTGATCGTTAACAACTTCGCTAATACGCACCTTAACTTTGGCTTGTAAATCAGCCATGCCGCTGCCATAAGCACGCGTCACTTCATCAAGGTTCGCCAAGAACATGCCTTCGCCTTTGGCGGCTACACGCTCACGAGTCATCCAGTAAAGACCCAATACAACGTCCTGCGAAGGTACGATAATTGGCTCACCGTTGGCTGGCGATAGTACGTTGTTCGTTGCCATCATCAAGGCACGAGCTTCTAGCTGAGCTTCAATTGTTAACGGTACGTGTACCGCCATTTGGTCACCATCGAAATCGGCGTTGTATGCCGCACAAACCAATGGGTGCAATTGAATCGCTTTACCTTCAATCAAGGTAGGCTCGAACGCTTGAATACCCAATCTGTGCAATGTTGGTGCACGGTTTAACATGATTGGGTGTTCACGAATTACTTCAGCAAGGATATCCCAAACTTCAGCAGTTTCGCGCTCAACCATCTTCTTAGCGGCTTTAATCGTTGTCGCTAGACCACGGTGTTCAAGCTTACTGAAGATGAATGGCTTAAATAATTCCAATGCCATCTTCTTAGGAAGACCACACTGATGTAAGCGTAATTTAGGACCAACGGTAATTACCGAACGACCCGAGTAATCTACTCGCTTACCCAATAAGTTCTGACGGAAACGACCCTGTTTACCCTTGATCATATCGGCAAGAGATTTAAGCGGACGTTTGTTAGAACCCGTAATAGCACGACCGCGACGACCGTTATCTAGCAACGCATCAACAGACTCTTGCAACATACGCTTTTCGTTGCGCACGATGATGTCTGGAGCACTTAGCTCTAGAAGACGTTTCAAACGGTTGTTACGGTTAATCACTCGACGATATAAATCGTTCAAGTCAGAAGTCGCAAAACGGCCACCATCCAGCGGTACCAACGGACGAAGATCCGGCGGAAGAACTGGTAGAACCGTCATAATCATCCACTGCGGGTTATTACCTGAGTTGTAGAATGCTTCCAACAACTTAAGACGCTTGGATAATTTCTTAATTTTTGTTTCAGAGTTTGTCGCTGGAATTTCTTCACGCAAACGCTGAATCTCTTCATCTAAAATGATGTGAGATAATAAGCCTTGAATCGCTTCAGCACCCATTTTAGCTTCAAATTCGTCGCCGAATTCTTCAATCGCTTCGTAGTACTGTTCGTCATTCAATAGCTGACCGACTTCAAGAGTGGTCATACCTGGCTCGGTAACAACGAAAGATTCATAATAAAGAATGCGTTCGATGTCACGTAACGTCATATCCAGCATCAAACCAATACGCGATGGTAATGATTTAAGGAACCAGATGTGGGCTACTGGGCTCGCTAGGTCAATGTGACCCATGCGATCACGACGAACTTTAGATTGTGTAACTTCTACGCCACACTTCTCACAAATTACGCCACGGTGCTTCAAACGCTTGTACTTACCGCACAAACATTCAAAGTCTTTAATTGGGCCGAAAATACGCGCACAAAACAAACCGTCACGCTCAGGTTTGAAGGTACGATAGTTGATGGTCTCTGGCTTCTTAACTTCACCATAAGACCAAGAACGGATCATATCTGGCGATGCCAAGCCAATACGGATCGCATCAAACTCGTCAGCATTCGACTGATTTCGAAGAAAATTAACTAAGTCTTTCATGTTCTATTTTTGCTCCGTTTGCAGTTAAGCGGCTAGTCTCCTAGCCGCCTGCACTGATACGATTACTCGTTAATTAACTCGATGTCGATACCCAGCGAACGAATCTCTTTAACTAATACGTTAAAGGATTCTGGCATGCCAGGCTCCATACGGTGATCGCCGTCTACGATGTTTTTATACATCTTAGTACGACCAGCAACGTCATCCGACTTCACAGTCAACATCTCTTGTAGAGTGTAAGCAGCACCATAAGCTTCTAGTGCCCATACTTCCATCTCCCCGAAACGCTGGCCACCAAACTGAGCTTTACCACCAAGTGGTTGCTGAGTTACTAGGCTGTACGAACCAGTAGAACGAGCATGCATTTTATCGTCAACCAAGTGGTTCAACTTAAGCATGTACATATAACCTACGGTCACTGGACGATCGAAAGAGTTACCAGTACGGCCATCAAACAAGGTCATTTGACCTGATTCAGGCTGATCGGCCAAGCGTAACATACGCTTGATTTCAACTTCTTTTGCACCATCGAATGCCTGCGTACCCATAGGTACACCGCCACGTAGGTTATGAGAAAGCTCTAGAATCTCTTCATCACTGAAGCTTTCTAGGTTTTCCTTCGTATACGTATCGTCACCGTTATAAATTTCTTCAAGCAGTGCACGAATGTCGGCAACAGCACGCTGTTGCTTCAACATTGCGTCGATCTTCTCGCCTAAGCCTTTAGCCGCTAGACCCAAGTGAATTTCCATCACCTGACCAACGTTCATTCGCGAAGGTACACCCAGCGGGTTCAAGACGATATCAACAGGGGTACCCTGTGCATCGTATGGCATATCTTCAACCGGCATAACCGCTGAGATAACACCCTTGTTACCGTGACGTCCAGCCATCTTATCACCTGGCTGGATTTTCCGTTTAATCGCTAAGTAAACCTTAACAATCTTAAGAACGCCTGGTGCTAGATCATCACCGCTTTGCAACTTACGCTTTTTGTCTTCGAACTTATCGTCCAATTCTTTAGCGCGGTCTGCTAGCTGCTGCTCTGCTTGCTCAATAAGCTCTGCTAATGCTTCGTCTTGTGGACGAATGCGGAACCAATCATCTGCAACGAGAGTTTCTAAGTATTCAGCTGTTAACGTATCGCCTTTAGCCAAACCTGTTGCTGCGTTAACTTTTGCGCCAACTAGGGCACGCTGTAAACGCTCAAAGGTTGCACCTTGAACAATGCGTAATTCTTCATTCAAATCTTTGCGTACTTCGTCCAGCTGCATTTGCTCAATTTCACGAGCTCGCTGGTCTTTTTCAACACCGTCACGGGTGAAGACTTGTACGTCAATAATCGTACCTGTGGTGCCGGTCTTAACACGTAAAGAAGTATCTTTAACGTCAGAAGCCTTTTCACCAAAGATGGCACGTAATAGTTTTTCTTCTGGCGTAAGCTGTGTTTCACCTTTAGGTGTCACTTTACCAACTAGAATATCACCGGCTTTAACTTCAGCACCGATGTAAACAATACCAGACTCATCCAACTTACCTAATGCAGACTCACCTACGTTTGGAATATCTGAAGTAACTTCTTCAGCACCTAACTTAGTATCACGAGCAACACAGGTTAATTCCTGGATGTGAATCGTCGTTAGACGATCTTCCTGAGCAACACGCTCTGAAAGTAAGATCGAATCTTCGAAGTTGTAACCATTCCACGGCATAAATGCGATGCGGAAGTTCTGACCAAGGGCTAGCTCACCTAAATCGATAGATGGACCGTCTGCCATGATGTCACCACGTACAACCATGTCACCTGCTTTTACAAGCGGCTTCTGGTTAATACAGGTGTTCTGGTTAGAACGTGTGTATTTGGTTAGATTGTAGATATCCACACCTGCATCACCTGCAGGAGTTTCGTCGTCGTTTGCTTTCACAACGATGCGGCTTGCGTCTACAGACTCAATCACACCACCACGAAGGGCAACCGCACATACACCAGAATCACGAGCAACAGCGCTCTCAATACCAGTACCTACAAGAGGCTTTTGAGCAATTAACGTCGGCACAGCCTGACGTTGCATGTTCGATCCCATCAATGCTCGGTTAGCATCATCGTGCTCTAAGAACGGAATCAAGGAAGCAGCAATGGAAACCATCTGCTGAGCCGAGACATCCATTAATGTTACCGAAGCCGGTGACATCATGGTGGAATCGTTCTTATGACGAACAGGAATCAAGTCGCCTAATAAATTGTTATTCTCATCAACTGGTACAGATGCCTGTGCAATAACGTGATCAGCTTCTTCAATTGCAGAAACATAAATCACTTCATCACTAATTAGGCCATCTTTAACAATACGGAATGGTGTTTCCAAGAAACCGTAATTGTTAGTACGCGCATAAGTTGCCAATGAGTTAATCAGACCAATGTTTGGCCCTTCAGGTGTTTCAATCGGACATACTCGACCATAGTGAGTCGCATGTACATCTCGCACCTCAAAACCAGCACGCTCACGAGTCAAACCACCAGGTCCTAATGCAGAAATACGACGTTTGTGCGTCACTTCTGATAGCGGGTTGTTTTGATCCATAAACTGAGACAACTGTGAAGAGCCAAAGAACTCTTTCATCGCTGCTGCAACAGGTTTTGCGTTAATCAAATCTTGTGGCATCAAGCCTTCAGATTCTGCCATTGATAAACGTTCACGAACGGCACGCTCAACACGTACAAGACCAACACGGAATTGGTTCTCTGCCATTTCACCTACAGAACGAATACGACGGTTACCCAAGTGGTCAATATCGTCCACTTCACCTTGACCATTACGAATATTGATCAGAGTTTTAAGTACCGCAATGATGTCATCTTTGCCTAATGTGCCCGCGCCTGTCGTTTCTTCACGACCAATGCGACGGTTGAACTTCATACGACCTACAGCGGATAAGTCATAACGCTCTTCAGAGAAGAACAAGTTCTCAAACAAGGCTTCTGCTGATTCTTTCGTTGGTGGCTCACCTGGGCGCATCATACGATAGATTTCAACAAGGGCTTCTAAACGATTTCGAGTAGGATCGATACGCAAGGTATCGGATACAAATGATCCACAATCTAGTTCGTTGGTATAGATAGTTTCGAAAGTTTCGATACCGGCCGCACGTAGAGCGTCTAATACTTCTTCTGTTAACTCTGCATTACATTCTGCAATGACTTCGCCAGTTGCTGCATCAATGATGTCTTTTGCAAGTGCTTTGCCATATAAGTATTCAGACGGTACAGGAAGTTCCTCTACGCCAGCTTTCTCTAATTGACGAATGTGACGCGCAGTAATACGACGGCCACTTTCTACAATAACGTTGTCTTTGTCATCTTTGATATCAAACGCCGCAGTTTCACCACGTAAACGCGAAGGTATCAATTTCAACTTAGCCTGATCAGTAGACAAAGTGTAAGTATCGTTATCGAAGAACATCTCCAATACTTCTTGAGTGCTGTAATCTAGCGCACGCAATAAGATAGTTGCAGGAAGCTTACGACGACGGTCAATACGTACATAGACAAGGTCTTTCGGATCGAACTCAAAGTCCAACCAAGAACCACGGTAAGGAATTACACGGGCGTTGTATAACAACTTCCCAGAGGAATGCGTCTTACCTTTGTCGTGATCATAGAACACGCCAGGGGAACGGTGTAACTGAGATACGATTACGCGCTCAGTACCATTAATGATAAAGGTACCATTGTCAGTCATCAGAGGCATTTCGCCCATGTAGACTTCCTGTTCCTTAATATCTTTAATCGCTTTTGTTGAAGAGTCTTTATCATAAATGATCAAGCGTACTTTAACGCGCAAAGGCGCTGCAAAAGTAACGCCACGCGACATACATTCTTTTTCATCGAATGTCGGCGTGCCTAAGCGGTAGCTCACATATTCTAATGCCGCATTGCCCGAATAACTTACGATCGGGAATACAGATCTAAATGCTGCATTAAGACCAATATCGTCAGAGCCGTCTTGCTGAACTAACGACAAGAACTTGCGATATGAATCGATCTGAATTGCCAATAAAAAAGGCACATCCATCACGGTTGGTAATTTTCCGAAATCCTTACGGATTCGTTTCTTCTCAGTATATGAGTAAGCCATCAGTTATCCCCAGACTGTCCGCTCAATGGGTTTTATGCCCATGATCAAGGATATATCCATGTGATTAGTATCACAGCAGCCCGCAGGCCATTAACTTTCTTCCAAAACGCGAAAAAGGCCGACAGGAAATTCCCGCCAGCCAATCTCTGTTACCAGACTCTATAGAGAGGCCAATAACATTGCAACATGCTGAAATTACTTAATTTCAACAAGTGCGCCGGCTTCTTCAAGCGCAGCTTTAGTTTCTTCAGCTTCTTCTTTAGATACGCCTTCTTTAACTGCAGCAGGAGTACCTTCAACAAGACCTTTAGCTTCTTTCAGGCCTAAACCTGTGATGCCACGTACAGCCTTGATTACAGCAACTTTCTTATCGCCAGCGCCAGTCAAGATAACGTCAAACTCAGTTTGAGCTTCAGCACCGCCAGCGTCGCCGCCAGCAGCAGGACCAGCCGCAGCAACAGCTGCAGTTACGCCGAATTTTTCTTCCATTGCTTCAATCAATACAACAACGTCTGATACAGACATTTCAGCGATGGCATTAAGGATATCTTCGTGAGATACAGACATGAGTCTATTCCTATCAATGTTGGGCAATTGCCCGATAATCTTTTATAAACGGCTTAATATGTTTCTTGCTAAGCAAAAAACAAAATTAAGCGGCTTGCTCTTCTTTCTGATCGCGAATGGCTGCAATAGTGCGAACCAATTTGCCAGCAGCTGCTTCTTTAATCGTGCCCATAAGCATAGAGATTGCTTCGTCATAAGTAGGCAATGTTGCCAACTTAGCGATGTCAGTCACTTGGCCTTCGAAGGCAGCGGCTTTCAACTCAAAACTTGCATTAGCTTTAGCGAACTTACTCAGGATGCGGGCAGCCGCACCTGGATGTTCGTTAGAAAATGCAATTAAAGTTGGGCCAACAAAGGTGTCTGTTAAACACTCAAAGTCTGTGCCTTCTACTGCGCGACGAGCCAATGTGTTACGTACGACTTTAATCCATACGCCTGCATCACGGGCTTCTTTACGCAGAGCAGTCATAGCTTCAACGGTTACGCCGCGAGAATCCGCAACAACACCAGATAAAGCTTCTTTAGCAGCAGTCTGGACTTCAGCAACGATCGCTTGTTTTTCTACAAGTCCTAAAGCCACAATGAACTCCTAACTTTCAATGAACCCCAAGGGGTTCTTTTAATTCGGTGGGTTGTTGATAATAAGCTAGCTTAATATCAACAGGGGCCGCACCATTTGCGTAGGCGGTAATTAAGCAAATGACTCGTTAGCAGAGCCTGTTAGTCATTTGCACCTACGGTCTTTAATGACTCGAACAAGTAAACCTGTTCGAACCCCAAAGAATTAGATAGCCAACGCGCCGAAATCGACGGTTAAACCAGGACCCATAGTCGTAGACAGAGTCACTTTTTTCAAATAAGCACCCTTGGCAGAAGAAGGCTTAGCTTTCTTCAAATCAACCAATAGAGCTTCTAAATTTTCTTTGATCTTATCTGCAGTGAAATCAGCCTTGCCGATTGTGCTGTGGATAATACCATTTTTGTCGTTTCTGTAACGAATCTGACCTGCTTTTGCGTTATTCACAGCAGTAGCAACATCAGGAGTTACCGTACCAACTTTAGGGTTAGGCATTAGACCACGAGGACCTAGAACCTGACCAAGCTGACCAACAACACGCATTGCGTCTGGAGATGCGATTACAACGTCAAAGTTAAGGTCGCCGCCTTTCATTTGAGCCGCAAGATCGTCCATACCTACAACGTCTGCACCGGCTGCAAGTGCTGCTTCAGCATTTGCGCCTTGAGTGAAAACTGCAACACGTACAGTTTTACCAGTACCGTGTGGTAGCACAGTAGAGCTACGAACGTTTTGGTCAGATTTACGTGCATCGATACCTAGGTTTACAGCAACATCTAATGCTTCTGTAAACTTAACTTTTGATACTTCGCTTAGCAATGCAACAGCTTCTTCTACAGAATATACTTTGCCCGCTACAACTTTTTCAGCGATTTGCTTTTGACGCTTAGATAACTTAGCCATTATTCAACACCTTCCACATTGATACCCATGGAACGAGCAGAACCCGCGATAGTGCGAACAGCTGCATTTAGATCCGCAGCAGTCAAATCTGCTTCTTTAATATTAGCAATCTCTTCCAACTGAGCGCGAGTAACAGAACCCACCTTCTCAGTATTTGGACGGCCAGAACCAGACGTAACACCGGCTGCTTTTCTTAATAAGAAAGCGGCTGGAGGAGTCTTAACTTCAAATGTGAAGCTACGGTCGCTGTATACCGAGATAACTACAGGAACTGGTGATCCAGCTTCCATGCTCTGAGTTTGAGCATTGAACGCCTTACAGAATTCCATAATGTTTAGACCGTGTTGACCTAGTGCAGGACCAACAGGTGGACTTGGATTTGCTTTACCAGCTGCAACTTGCAACTTAATATAAGCTTCAACTTTCTTAGCCATTTTCTACTCCAATTGGGTATAACGCTAGAGAACTAGCTTCCCGGTTAAACAGCCCCGATTAATCGAGGCTAAAAAATTATACGCTTTTCTCAACCTGAATAAATTCAAGCTCTACAGGGGTATTACGACCAAAGATCGTTACTGCTACCTTTAAGCGAGACTTTGCATAGTCCACCGTCTCAACAACACCATTAAAGTCAGCAAACGGACCATCGATAACACGAATGATCTCGCCTGGCTCATAAACTGTTTTCTGTGTTGGAGCATCAGCACCATCCTGCACACGCTGCAAAATAGCATCTGCTTCGCGAGGAGTAATCGGCGCAGGTTTATCAGCTGTACCGCCAATAAAACCCAAAACACGCGGAGTCTGTTTAACCAGATGCCACGTATCATCATTCATTTCCATTTCTACCAGCACATAGCCTGGATAGAATTTGCGCTCACTTCTACGTTTTTTGCCATCGCGCATTTCGATGACCTCCTCAGTTGGCACTAAAATCTCACCAAACTGATCTTGCATATCATGCAATTCGATTCTTTCGTTCAAACCACTTAAAACACGCTTTTCGTAGCCTGAATAGGCGTGAACCACATACCAACGTTTTGACATTACGCTTCCTCAGACTAGCCTAGTAGAAAAGAGATTAACCAGCTGAGTAGTGAATCAACACCCCACAATACCAGCGACATAAGAACGACAACTACTACGACAATCAATGTTGTCTGCGTAGTTTCTTGGCGAGTCGGCCAAACAACTTTACGACGCTCAAGGTTTGCAGCTTTCAGAAACTGCAAGAAAACTCGACCCTGGCTAGATGTCAGTGCAAAACCTGCACTAACCAACATAAGAACAACTACACCCAATACACGATATAGAAGAGGCTCATTGGCATAAACATAATTACCAACAACCGCTGCAGCCAGAAAGGCGACTGCCAAAATCCACTTAACAACATCTAATGGTGATTTTTGTATATTACTATCTGCACTCATTATGCTTTCCCTAAAGCCAAAAATGGCAGCCGAAGCTACCATCTTAAGAATTTGGCAGGCCACGAGGGACTCGAACCCCCAACATTCGGTTTTGGAGACCGACGCTCTACCAGTTGAACTAGTGGCCTTTATTTGGTTTAGGGCGCAGAAATATACAGCACCCCAAATTCTTAATCAAGCATTTATTTGCTTAATTACCGTTTTTAACTACGGCCCATTTAAGGGAGAGCAATTATGCCACTATCTATTACTTAAGCAACTGGTTTATCACTCTAAATTCAGTGATTACCCGATAAAAACAGAGTCATCGTCTGTTTTTATCGTACTTTTCCGCTGCTACCGCACCAGAGAGCCAATCTGCCGCTTTCAAACATCCAAAGGGACTTTAATTAGCATCCGCGCTATCACAATTTTATTAAACCCAGCGACTATCTATAGCAATGCCTACTTTATATGCCATATATTGAAGTTTTTCTGGCCATCAGCCCTATATTCACTCAAAATACGGCGCCTATAATAACAAATTTTTTCATATTGATTAAATTTTATGCCAACTGCAGGCTTAAAGCCTGTAGAATGGCGCACGAATTTTTATACACTTAGCTATTGAGTAATGCTATGACTGACTTATCGAAATACAGAAATATCGGTATCTTCGCCCACGTTGACGCGGGCAAGACCACAACTACCGAGCGCATCCTAAAACTAACCGGTAAAATCCATAAAACTGGTGAAGTACACGACGGCGAATCAACTACCGATTTTATGGAACAGGAAGCTGAGCGCGGTATTACCATTCAGTCTGCTGCAATCACATGTTTCTGGAAAGATCACCGCTTCAACGTAATCGATACTCCTGGACACGTTGACTTCACAGTTGAAGTTTATCGTTCTTTGAAAGTACTTGATGGCGGCATCGGTGTTTTCTGCGGTTCTGGCGGTGTTGAACCTCAGTCAGAAACTAACTGGCGCTATGCTGATGAGTCGGGCGTATCTCGTATCATCTTCGTAAACAAGCTAGACCGTATCGGCGCAGACTTCTTGAAAGTAACTGAGCAAGTACAAAAAGTATTAGGCGCTACACCTCTTATCATGGTTTTGCCTATCGGCATCGAAGACAACTTCACAGGTGTTGTTGATCTTCTAACTCGTAAAGCTTACATCTGGGATGATTCTGGCGAGCCAGAAAACTATGTAATTGAAGACGTTCCAGCCGACATGGCTGACGACGTTGAAATGTATCGCGAACAGTTAATCGAAACTGCTGTTGAGCAAGACGATGACTTGATGATGGCTTACATGGATGGCGAAGAGCCAACTATTGACCAAATCAAAGCTTGTATTCGTTCTGGTACTCGTGATCTAGCCTTCTTCCCGACCTTCTGTGGTTCTGCGTTTAAAAACAAGGGCATGCAGTTAATTCTTGATGCTGTTGTAGATTACCTACCAAGCCCGACTGATGTTATTCCTCAGCCGCTTACAGATGAATTCGGTGAGCCTACAGGTGAAGTTGCAACAGTTTCTGTTGACGAACCTTTCCGCGCACTTGCGTTTAAGATCATGGATGACCGTTTCGGCGCCCTAACCTTTATTCGCATTTACTCAGGTAAGCTGAAGAAAGGCGATACCATCCTTAACTCTTTCACTGGCAAGACTGAACGTATCGGTCGCATGTGTGAAATGGAAGCGGATGAGCGTAAAGAATTAGATGCTGCTCAAGCTGGCGACATTATCGCTATCGTTGGCATGAAGAACGTTCAGACAGGTCATACTCTTTGTGATCCTAAGCACGAATGTACTCTTGAAGCCATGGTATTCCCAGAGCCAGTAATCTCAATTTCTGTAACACCTAAAGATAAAGGTGGTGCTGAGAAGATGGGTATCGCTATCGGTAAGATGGTTGCGGAAGATCCAACATTCCTAGTACATACTGATGAAGAAACAGGTCAAACCATTCTTCGCGGCATGGGTGAGCTTCACCTAGATATTAAAGTAGACATCTTGATGCGTACTTATGGTGTTGACCTTGAAGTAGGCGAGCCTCAAGTTGCTTACCGTGAGACGATCAACCAAGCGGTTGAAGATTCTTACACTCACAAGAAGCAGTCTGGTGGTTCTGGTCAATACGGTAAGATCGATTACCGCATCAAGCCTGGCGAACAGGGTTCTGGCTTCACTTTCACTTCTAATGTTGTTGGTGGTAACGTTCCTAAGGAATTCCTACCCGCAATTGAGAAGGGCTTCAAAGGCATGATGGATACAGGTGTTCTTGCCGGCTTCCCTGTTCTTGATGTTGAAGTTGAAGTATTCGACGGTGGCTACCACGCTGTTGACTCCTCTGCTGTTGCTTTCGAAATCGCTGCTAAAGGCGCTTTCCGTCAGTCGATTCCTAAGGCTAAACCACAGCTTCTTGAGCCAATCATGAAAGTTGATGTGTTTACTCCTGACGATCACGTTGGTGATGTTATTGGTGACCTTAACCGTCGTCGTGGCATTATCGGTGGCCAAGAAGCAGGTGCTTCTGGCGTTCGAATCAAAGCAGATGTTCCATTGTCTGAAATGTTCGGTTACATCGGATCTCTACGTACTATGACTTCTGGTCGTGGTCAGTTCTCGATGGAATTCGCACATTACGCGCCTTGCCCTAACTCAGTATCTGAAAAAGTTATTGCTGAAGAAAAAGAGCGTAACGCTAAGAAGTAATTTGATTACCTTCTGAAGTGTTAAAAAACCCCGCTAGTTTGCACTAGCGGGGTTTTTTATTGCCTGAAAGAAAAGAATCTTAACCACAAGGACAATGAATCACTACACCACACAAAGGAAAAGAAAGACTGAAAGAATAAAATAAATAAATGCAGTTAATCTAAATCACTTTATTTCCACCTTCATTCCCACCCTGTATAACGAAGCATCTCTGCAGCCAATCGCTCTTATCTTTTAGTCACTTTCTTACAGGCACAAAAAAGGCCGCTAGAAGCGGCCTTTTTTTATGCGCAGCAAGAATCGATTAAGCGATTACTTTACCAACAACACCAGCGCCTACAGTACGGCCGCCTTCACGAATAGCGAAACGTAGACCTTCATCCATCGCGATTGGTGCGATTAGAGTTACAGTCAAGTTTACGTTATCACCAGGCATTACCATCTCAACGCCTTCAGGTAGCTCACAAGCACCTGTCACGTCTGTTGTACGGAAGTAGAACTGTGGACGATATCCTTTGAAGAAAGGAGTATGACGTCCGCCTTCTTCTTTACCCAACACATAGATTTCTGCAGAGAAAGTTGTGTGAGGAGTAATTGAACCAGGCTTAGCCAATACTTGTCCACGCTGAACATCTTCACGCTTAGTACCACGAAGAAGGATACCGCAGTTTTCACCAGCACGACCCTCATCAAGGATCTTACGGAACATCTCAACACCCGTACACGTTGATTTAGTTGTCTCTTTAAGACCAATAATTTCAACATCGTTACCTGTATTGATAATGCCACGCTCAATACGACCAGTAACAACAGTACCACGACCCTGAATAGAGAAAACGTCTTCGATTGGCATAATGAAATCGCCATCGATAGCACGCTGTGGCTCTGGGATGTAAGAATCTAGAGTTTCTAGAAGCTTCTTAACAGCCGTAGTACCCATTTCGTTCTCATCTTCGCCGTTTAGGGCCATCAATGCAGAACCTGCAACGATTGGAGTATCGTCACCTGGGAAATCGTATTCAGTAAGAAGCTCACGAAGCTCCATTTCTACTAGCTCGATCATTTCTTCGTATTCTTCAGAATCAGCGCCGCCGCAATCTTCTGCAAGAAGGTCAGCTTTGTTCAAGAATACAACGATGTATGGAACACCAACCTGACGAGAAAGCAAGATGTGCTCACGAGTCTGAGGCATCGGGCCATCAGTTGCGCCACATACCAAGATAGCGCCATCCATTTGTGCAGCACCTGTAATCATGTTTTTAACATAATCGGCGTGACCAGGACAATCTACGTGTGCGTAGTGACGATCAGTTGTTTCATACTCAACGTGAGAAGTTGCGATTGTGATACCACGCTCGCGCTCTTCTGGTGCGTTATCGATGTTTGCGAAATCAACCATTTCGCCACCGAAAACTTCTGCAGCAACACGAGTAAGTGCAGCTGTTAGAGTTGTTTTACCGTGGTCAACGTGGCCAATGGTGCCAACGTTTACGTGGGTTTTATTACGTTCAAATTGCGCTTTTGCCATGACCTTATTATCTCTCGTTGAGGTATGAATATATTTTTCGAACACACAACAAAAAGGCAGGCAAAAGCCTACCTATTCTGTTGAATACTGGTGCTGATAGGCAGATTCGAACTGCCGACCTCATCCTTACCAAGGATGCACTCTACCAACTGAGCTATATCAGCAACAAATCTTTCTAAATTGGAGCGGGTGGAGGGAATCGAACCCTCATCATCAGCTTGGAAGGCTGAGGTTCTACCATTGTACCACACCCGCAACTCAGCTTTTGGATACAGCGAACTAACGCTGTATCAACTACTCAACATAGTCGCGTAGTCTGAATGGTGGTGGTGGGGGAAGGATTCGAACCTTCGAAGCTTGCGCGTCAGATTTACAGTCTGATCCCTTTGGCCACTCGGGAACCCCACCAGGAATGAGGCGCATTATGTCAGGATCTGAGTCTCTGTCAATACTTTTTCCGTTATTTATTAAAAACTTAGCGTTTTATTTGGAATGCGAGCAGTCGGTTAACATCCACTGTAACGTCTGCCCTTCACCGACAACCCTTTTGCGCATTGCCTCAGTTAATTGTGTGACTTGTGGGAATTCTAACCAAAGCTCTTTCTCTCCCCTGGAAACTTCTTTAATCACCACATTGTAATCAAGGCCTCGCATTTTATTCGTCAAGTTTCGTGCCGAGTCTGCATTACGAAACAATCCCAGTGAAATCCCCTCAGCTAAGTCGCCTTGAGTAATTATATAACTGTCGATACCGCGACCCTGAAGTTCTCTTAATAAGCGCAATGATTGTTGGCGATTAGGCTGTGGCGGAATATGAACCCAATGCTCAATACTGGTACCTGTTGCTAAGCCCCTTAACTCAGAGCTAAAACCCAGCGCTTCAGCCCTAACCTTTAAATGCTTTGCATCTATGCTATCAGCCAAAGGACCTACACTATAGCAGCGGCGACTCGTTGCTTGATTGGTTTTCGAGATCACTTCCTTATAACTAATATCACTACTATCCAGTTCTGATAATAAAACTAAAGATTCGCCCTTCTGCTCAGGCTCACTTACACGCTCTACACTCGTACCGACCTGATCACGCCAAAACCACACCATGACCAATAAATTCAAACTGACTAAACTTAAGAATACCCAACGCATTTAATTTCTCACCTGCCAAAGCCCTTTCAAAACAAGATCTTTATCAACCTTTCCAGTCTTAATAAATCCTGCTAACAATTCACCATCTCCACCGGTGAAGAATATTTCATAATCCAAATATTCTGCCTTCACCTGCTTCACTAATGCCAGCATTTGATTAATAACGCCATACTCTACACACTGTATCGTATTATTACCTAGCTTCTTGTACTTATCATACCGCTGACTATCCGCTGTGACTTCATTGTATTGTATAACACGTTCAGTGTTCGCAAATAATGCCTTCTGAGCCATCAACAGCCCAGGCACAATATATCCACCCAAGTGCTCTCCTGCGGAGTCTACGATATCAATGGTAAGCGCACTACCAGCATCGACTACAATGATACCTTTACACTGATCGCTTTCTTTAATCTGTGTAAAAGCCGCAACCATAGCCAACCAACGATCAACACCCATTCGTTCTGGATGAAGGTAACTATTGCGCAACCCTGCTTGTGATAACTCACTGCGGGTAACCGTAACGCTGTGAAAATTACCGTCCGCTAGCAGGTGCGTTAGCTCAGCAGTCTGATTCACAGCCGCTAATAAAACCCTCACCTCTTCCGTCACAAGGGTCTTAATGTAGCTAGCCAAATCTTTTAGCTCACCATAATGGGTCACGTCACCCGTATTATAATCAGAACCCACTAGGCGCCACTTAATACGTGTATTACCTACATCAATCAATAGGTGCATTTTTCAACCGTAAGCTCAATTCGCCAGCATTTATTGACTCAAGCCCCTTCTCAGTTTGCAGCAAGAGTTCGCCCTTCCCATTTACACCCTTGGCAATTCCAGAACGTGTCAGATGAGGTAAAATCAAATCAACCTCTTTATTAAAAAAAGCATCGCGCTCTGTCCAATAACCTTTAAACGATTCAAAGCCCTGCTTATCAAATTGCTCTATGGCCTTAATTAAATGATTAATCATGGTTGCCGCTATGGTATTACGATCGACACCACCAAGATACTCAGACAGCTGCGCCCAAGGCTGGTCGATACTTTCAGCATCATGAGCTGACAGCTTAATATTTAAGCCAATACCAATCACTACCTGACAATGGCCACTGTATTCTCCACTGACCTCTAACAGAATACCGGCCAGCTTCTTATGATCGAGATAAACATCATTTGGCCACTTGAGCTTAGCGTCATTAACCCCAAGCTCTGCCAACGCTCGCTCAACAGCAATAGCGATCACAAGGCTCAATCCCTCTAAACTGCCAATACCACCACTAAAAGACCAAAGCATAGATAGATAGATATTTTTACCGAAAGGACTAACCCAAGTACGGCCACGTCGCCCACGTCCGCTTTCTTGCTTTTCCGCTAGAACCGCATAGCGCTTACCCATGTGATCGGATGACTTTTCCAATAAATAGCTATTAGTCGATTCAGTATTTAGCAAAACCTCTAAGCAATCTAAACGGCCTTCAATTTTTTCTAAAATCACAGACTGATCTAATAACTCTATGGCGTCGCTTAAGCGGTAGCCTTTTCCTTTTACGGAAGATAAGGGGATGTTTAAGGACTCTAGTTTTTTAAGCTGCTTCCAAACGGCTGCACGAGTAACGCCTAACTGAGCGCCTAGCTCTTCGCCAGAATGGAAGTTACCGTCCGCGAGAATAGCTAATAAATTACGAAGCATAAGAGTGCCTGATGTGAATAGTGGCTCTATGGTAATACAGCTTGGTATTGCTTTCATGTTTTTTGGGTGGGTATGGGGTTGGTTGTTAATGTGAAGGAGGTGTAATGAGGAAAAGATAAGGAATAAGAGGTAAAAGACACAGGCATGCCGTTTAACTTTTCTCCAGGCGAAAAAAAACCCTAACAGGCAGACCTGTTAGGGTTTTTAGAATAAGAGCTTGACGATGACCTACTCTCACATGGGGAAACCCCACACTACCATCGGCGCTACTGCGTTTCACTTCTGAGTTCGGGATGGGTTCAGGTGGTTCCACAGCGCTATTGTCGTCAAGCAAACCTTGATGCTTAGTGATTGTCTTATTGCACTTCTCTTGCGAGTGGCAGCAATCGTTCAGCAAATCGGGTCGGATACATGATGTGGTTTTATCTTAGTGTTAATTCTCTGCTTTGACTTGCGTCTTCAGCTTAATATTAGAGTGTGTGCTTATCAGTTGTTCTGATCTTACAACACCACCGCTTGTCTTTACCTTGGTATAGACGCGCAGTTTTGGTGTTATATGGTCAAGCCTCACGGGCAATTAGTACAAGTTAGCTCAACGCCTCACAACGCTTACACACCTTGCCTATCAACCAGGTAGTCTTCCTGGGCCCTTTAGGAGACTCGAAGTCTCAGAGATATCTCATCTTGAAGGGGGCTTCCCGCTTAGATGCTTTCAGCGGTTATCCTGTCCGAACGTAGCTACCGGGCAATGCCATTGGCATGACAACCCGAACACCAGCGGTTCGTCCACTCCGGTCCTCTCGTACTAGGAGCAGCTCTTCTCAAATATCTAACGCCCACGGCAGATAGGGACCGAACTGTCTCACGACGTTCTAAACCCAGCTCGCGTACCACTTTAAATGGCGAACAGCCATACCCTTGGGACCGGCTTCAGCCCCAGGATGTGATGAGCCGACATCGAGGTGCCAAACACCGCCGTCGATGTGAACTCTTGGGCGGTATCAGCCTGTTATCCCCGGAGTACCTTTTATCCGTTGAGCGATGGCCCTTCCATACAGAACCACCGGATCACTATGACCTACTTTCGTACCTGCTCGACGTGTCTGTCTCGCAGTCAAGCTAGCTTATGCCATTGCACTAACCGCATGATGTCCGACCATGCTTAGCTAACCTTCGTGCTCCTCCGTTACTCTTTGGGAGGAGACCGCCCCAGTCAAACTACCCACCACACAGTGTCCTCGATCCAGATAATGGACCTGAGTTAGAACCCCAAATTGACCAGGCTGGTATTTCAAGCTTGGCTCCACGACAACTGGCGTCATCGCTTCAAAGCCTCCCAGCTATCCTACACAAGCCAATTCAAAGTTCACTGTGAAGCTGTAGTAAAGGTTCACGGGGTCTTTCCGTCTAGCCGCGGGTATACGGCATCTTAACCGCAAATTCAATTTCACTGAGTCTCGGGTGGAGACAGTGTGGCCATCGTTACGCCATTCGTGCAGGTCGGAACTTACCCGACAAGGAATTTCGCTACCTTAGGACCGTTATAGTTACGGCCGCCGTTTACTGGGGCTTCGATCAACAGCTTCGCCGAAGCTAACCGCATCAATTAACCTTCCAGCACCGGGCAGGCGTCACACCCTATACGTCCTCTTACGAGTTTGCAGAGTGCTGTGTTTTTAATAAACAGTCGCAGCCACCTAGTATCTTCGACCGACGATCGCTTAGAGAGCAAGTCTCGTCACAATCACCGGCGTACCTTCTCCCGAAGTTACGGTACCATTTTGCCTAGTTCCTTCACCCGAGTTCTCTCAAGCGCCTTGGTATTCTCTACCTATCCACCTGTGTCGGTTTGGGGTACGGTTTCTTTATATCTGAAGCTTAGAAGATTTTCTTGGAAGCATGGCATCATCGACTTCGGAGATCGTAATCTCACCGTCATCAGTTCTCGACTTTAGGGTCCCGGATTTGCCTAAGACCCCAGTCTACTACCTTAAACCAGGACAACCAACGCCTGGCCCGATTAGCCTTCTCCGTCCCTCCATCGCAATATAAACAAGTACAGGAATATTAACCTGTTTTCCATCGACTACGCATTTCTGCCTCGCCTTAGGGGCCGACTCACCCTGCCCTGATTAGCATGGGACAGGAAACCTTGGATTTCCGGCGGGGGAGTTTTTCACTCCCCTTATCGTTACTCATGTCAGCATTCGCACTTCTGATACCTCCAGCCTGGTTCACACCTTGACCTTCGACGGCTTACAGAACGCTCCTCTACCATGCGTGTAAACACGCATCCGTAGCTTCGGTGTACAGTTTGAGCCCCGTTATATCTTCCGCGCAGGCCGACTCGACTAGTGAGCTATTACGCTTTCTTTAAAGGATGGCTGCTTCTAAGCCAACCTCCTAGCTGTTTTAGCCTTCCCACATCGTTTCCCACTTAACTGTAACTTTGGGACCTTAGCTGACGGTCTGGGTTGTTTCCCTTTCCACGACGGACGTTAGCACCCGCCGTGTGTCTCCCTCGATTGCACTCATTGGTATTCGGAGTTTGCAAAGGGTTGGTAAATCGGGATGATCCCCTAGCCTTAACAGTGCTCTACCCCCAATGGTGATACGAGAGGCACTACCTAAATAGTTTTCGAGGAGAACCAGCTATCTCCGGGCTTGATTAGCCTTTCACTCCTATCCACACGTCATCCCCTAGCTTTTCAACGATAGTGGGTTCGGTCCTCCAGTTGATGTTACTCAACCTTCAACCTGCACATGGATAGATCGCCCGGTTTCGGGTCTACTGCCAGAGACTCAACGCCCAGTTAAGACTCGATTTCTCTACGGCTCCGTTAACACTTAACCTTGCCACTGACAGTAAGTCGCTGACCCATTATACAAAAGGTACGCAGTCACGGAACAAGTCCGCTCCCACTGCTTGTACGTACACGGATTCAGGATCTATTTCACTCCCCTCACAGGGGTTCTTTTCGCCTTTCCCTCACGGTACGGGTTCACTATCGGTCATCTGGGAGTATTTAGCCTTGGAGGATGGTCCCCCCATGTTCAGTCAGAATACCACGTGTTCCGACCTACTCGACTTCACTGCTTATAAGTTTTCGTATACGGGGCTATCACCCACTATGGCGGCACTTTCCAGAGCCTTCTACTAACTACAAAACAGCTTAAGGGCTAATCCCCGTTCGCTCGCCGCTACTAGGGGAATCTCAATTGATTTCTTTTCCTCCGGGTACTTAGATGTTTCAGTTCCCCGGGTTCGCCTCTTATAGCTATGTATTCACTATAAGATACCTGCCTTACAGCAGGTGGGTTTCCCCATTCAGAAATTTGCGGGTCAAAGGTTGTTTGCTACCTCACCGCAACTTATCGCAAGCTACTACGTCTTTCATCGCCTCCAGATGCCAAGGCATCCACCGTGCACGCTTAGTCACTTGACCATATAACCCAAAACCACCTCGACAATCACAAGAGACTGTGGAAGTATTAACGTTAAGGGTGATATTATTTGATCAACTAACTGAGTTTGCTTATCACTTTAATATTTTTTTCTTTTACACAAGCATCAAACCTTAGACTGTTGATCGAAACCAACAATTCAAAATTCAATACGTATAAATAGAGAATTAGCACTGAGATAAATAATCAATTCGCTTAGTACAATCAAACTTGGGTAAACCCAACCTCAATCAAACTTTACGAGTTAATCAATAACTCATATCATGTATCCTAATTTTTAAAGAACGTCTGGCATAAAAAAACCAGAGTTAAAAAATCTTAAAAAAGATATTTTAAGTCTGATTTCTGTTTCTGAAAATGGTGGAGCCTAACGGGATCGAACCGTTGACCTCCTGCGTGCAAGGCAGGCGCTCTCCCAGCTGAGCTAAGGCCCCATCTACAGAAATGCATTCGTTAACGTGTGATCTAAATTGGTAGGTCTGGGCAGATTTGAACTGCCGACCTCACCCTTATCAGGGGTGCGCTCTAACCAACTGAGCTACAGACCTATTTAGGTCACAAATATTTAGATAATTCGTGTGAGCACTTAACCAAGATTGGTGAAGAATATCGTTTAAGGAGGTGATCCAGCCCCAGGTTCCCCTAGGGCTACCTTGTTACGACTTCACCCCAGTCATGAATCACTCCGTGGTAAACGCCCTCCCGAAGGTTAAGCTATCTACTTCTGGAGCAACCCACTCCCATGGTGTGACGGGCGGTGTGTACAAGGCCCGGGAACGTATTCACCGTGACATTCTGATTCACGATTACTAGCGATTCCGACTTCATGGAGTCGAGTTGCAGACTCCAATCCGGACTACGACATGCTTTATGGGATTAGCTCCACCTCGCGGCTTGGCAACCCTTTGTACATGCCATTGTAGCACGTGTGTAGCCCTACTCGTAAGGGCCATGATGACTTGACGTCGTCCCCGCCTTCCTCCGGTTTGTCACCGGCAGTCTCCTTAGAGTCCCCAACTTAATGATGGTAACTAAGGACAAGGGTTGCGCTCGTTACGGGACTTAACCCAACATTTCACAACACGAGCTGACGACAGCCATGCAGCACCTGTCTCAGTGTTCCCGAAGGCACCAATTGATCTCTCAAAAGTTCACTGGATGTCAAGAGTAGGTAAGGTTCTTCGCGTTGCTTCGAATTAAACCACATGCTCCACCGCTTGTGCGGGCCCCCGTCAATTCATTTGAGTTTTAATCTTGCGACCGTACTCCCCAGGCGGTCTACTTATCGCGTTAGCTGCGCCACTAAAGGATCAAGTCCTCCAACGGCTAGTAGACATCGTTTACGGCGTGGACTACCGGGGTATCTAATCCCGTTTGCTCCCCACGCTTTCGCACCTCAGTGTCAGTATCGAGCCAGTCAGTCGCCTTCGCCACTGGTGTTCCTTCCCATCTCTACGCATTTCACCGCTACACAGGAAATTCCACTAACCTCTCTCGTACTCTAGTGAGTCAGTTTTGAATGCAGTTCCAAGGTTGAGCCCTGGGCTTTCACATCCAACTTAACAAACCACCTACGCGCGCTTTACGCCCAGTAATTCCGATTAACGCTTGCACCTTTAGTATTACCGCGGCTGCTGGCACTAAATTAGCCGGTGCTTCTTCTGCGAGTAACGTCACAGCCAGCAAATATTACTTACTGACCTTTCCTCCTCGCTGAAAGTGCTTTACAACCCGAAGGCCTTCTTCACACACGCGGCATGGCTGCATCAGACTTTCGTCCATTGTGCAATATTCCCCACTGCTGCCTCCCGTAGGAGTCTGGGCCGTGTCTCAGTCCCAGTGTGGCTGATCATCCTCTCAGACCAGCTAGAGATCGTCGCCTTGGTAGGCCTTTACCCCACCAACTAGCTAATCTCACTCAGGCTCATCGAATAGCGCAAGGCCCGAAGGTCCCCTGCTTTCCCCCGTAGGATATATGCGGTATTAATCATCGTTTCCAATGGCTATCCCCCACTACTCGGTAGATTCCTAAGCATTACTCACCCGTCCGCCGCTCGACGCCTGGTAGCAAGCTACCTTCGTTTCCGCTCGACTTGCATGTGTTAAGCCTGCCGCCAGCGTTCAATCTGAGCCATGATCAAACTCTTCAGTTTTAAATCTTACTCAAAATAAAAACTAACTTTTATACTCACCAAATTAATGTAGAGTTCGTAAGTTCTTACTTTGTTTTATGCTTTGATGTCATCCTAACAGCGAACTGTTAAGTGACTGTCTCCACTCAATCAAGGTAAGCACCCACACGAATTATCTAAATATATTGTTAAAGAACATTGCTTAGGCTTTCACCTTAAGCGGGCTGCGTATTCTAATGATTTAAATCATTAAGTCAACAGCTTTTAAAACTTTCTTTTTCAGCCAACTTAAGTTGCTGTAAAAGATGAGGCGCAGTATATAGTGCTTAATGACAATGTCAACCTCTTTTTTCCTTTGTTTTCAAAGCCTTAGCAGCTTCTCTTCAAAGGAGGGCGTATTCTAAACAAACGTTTTAAATAGTCAACCCTTTATTTCAACTCGTTTTTAAGTTGTTCTTTCGAACCACTGTCTCAACAAGTGAGCGGCGAATTATAGGGACTTTACAATCGCCGTCAACTGTTTTCTTTAGCTTTCTTTAATTTCAAACAAATGGTGCTTCTTCTTGCCCAGTTTCACTAGAAAGAATCGGCCATAGAGTGCTTTATCAATCATAAAGCTTTCAGCCGTACTCATATTATCAGCTGCGCCTTTTGCTTCTCCATTAATCAATACTGCATTACGACCCAAAGCATCTTTAACTTCGCGGCCTGTTTTCACCATGCCACATTCGGCAAATAGAGTTGTTAGCGGTGTTTCGGCGATATCGGCGATTACCAAATCACTTGATGGCAAACCATCCAGCTTAATTTGTTCAAGCTCCTGCTCTGATAATGTGGCCAGGTCGCCAGAGAACAGTGCTTCTGTTATACGTTTAGCTGATTGCAATGCTTCTTCACCATGAACTAGGCGCGTTACTTCATCCGCTAAAATAGCCTGAGCCGTTTTACGTCCTTGAATTTCAGCATCGTGCTTTTCAATCTCCGCAATACGCTCTACCGATAAGAAGGTGAAATAGCGCATAAATTTATATGCGTCCGCATCCGCGGTATTTAACCAGAATTGATAAAAGGCATACGGAGATGTTTTAGAAGATTCCAACCAAATAGTGCCACTCTCGGTTTTACCAAATTTAGTGCCATCAGATTTAGTTACTAAAGGAAGCGTTAAACCAAAGGTTTGCTTGCCATACATACGTCGGGCTAGATCAACACCCCCTACAATATTACCCCATTGATCAGAGCCACCAATCTGGATAGTACAATTTTCTCGCTCGGCCAATTCAGCAAAATCATACGACTGTAGCAGCATGTAGGTAAACTCAGTAAAAGAGATACCTTCGCCTTCACGATCAATACGCTGCTTAACGGATTCTTTCTGAATCATATTATTGACTGAGAAATGCTTCCCTACGTCTCGCAAGAAGTCGAGTATGCTCAACTGCCCAACCCAGTCTAGGTTATTAACGACAACGGCACTTTTCTCACCTGCATCAAAATCAATAAATCGACTAACCTGAGTTTTTAATTTATTAACCCAATCACCCACGACTTCAGGTGTATTCAATTTTCTTTCTTGAGCCTTAAAACTCGGATCTCCAATCAAACCTGTCGCACCACCCACTAGTGCCATCGGCTTATGACCGGCGTCTTGAAAACGCTTCAGCGCCAATAACGGTACAAGGCTACCAATATGCAAACTATCAGCGGTTGGATCAAACCCACAATAAAGTGTTCGACAGCCACCTTGTAAATATTCAATAAATTCTTCGTCTGCCGTTGTCTGGCTAATAAGGCCTCGAGCCTTTAAATCTTCGATCAATGCTGCCGTCATGACGCTCTCTTGTCAGTCTAAGGTAAGAAAATAAGCGGTCGTCACAATACCGAATCAGTTAATAAAAGCAATAGAGATGCAATGAATGATAACTAATTTAAAGAACTTTTTAGGGAACTTTGTTGTACACTGTGCGCCATAGAAAAGATTCATTTTAGGAATAATAATAAGTATGGCAGTTCTTGGCCAGTGGCGGTATTTCCCCAAAACCCACATTGCAGCAATCAGTTTATTAACAATTTTTGTTATTTTTGCAATTGGAAAAAATACAAATGTACCGCAAAAGCGTGAGGTACAGACTTTAATTGTCAATAGCGCAACCCTCGACACCCAGCTCGAAGAGATTGAGGTGTGGGAACAAACAGAACTGAAAGCGGGTGATAATTTGTCACGCGTATTTACTCGTTATTCACTCAGCGCAGCCGATGCTTTGGCAATCGCGTCGAGCGCTCCTAAGCGGGTACTGAACTTACAGCCTGGGCAGATTATTAAGTGGCAAAGCAGCGAGAGCAATAATGTCACTCGCATGCGCATAGAGACATCGCCTTTAATTGCTCATGTCTTTGAACGTGCAATCGATGGCGACTATGAATACAAGCTTGATGAGAAAGTTGCCGATAGACGACCTAAATTTGCTCACGCAATGATCAATTCATCGTTATTTTTGGATGGGGCTAAGCAAGACATACCGCAATCAACCTTAATCGAATTGGCAGGGCTGTTTGGCTGGGATATCGACTTTGCTTTGGATATTCGTCCAGGTGATGAATTCAGTTTGATTTATGAAGAGTTATATCTCGATGGCGAGCGCATTGGTTTTGGTAACATACTCATCGCCAACTTCGTCAACCGTGGCCGTGAAATAACCGCTATTCGCTATGAAGATGGTAAAGGAGATGCTCAGTACTACGATCCTTCTGGTCACAGTATGCGCAAAGAATTCCTACGTAATCCAATCGATTTCGCACGTATCAGCTCTCGTTTTAATTTAAAGCGTAAACACCCAGTGCTAAACAAGTTTAGAGCCCACAGGGGAACGGATTACGCTGCAAGAACAGGCACTCCGATCAAATCCACTGGCGATGGAAAGGTAATCTTTGCTGGGCGTAAAGGCGGTTTTGGAAACTGCGTTATTGTGCAACACGGCAGTCGTTATCAAACGCTATACGCTCACATGAGTAAGTTTAACCGCAGTGCTCGCAAAGGCCGCCGCGTGAAACAAGGTCAAGTGATCGGGTATGTTGGTAGTACCGGTTTGGCAACAGGGCCTCACCTGCACTTTGAGTTTAGAGTTGATGGTGTTCACAGAGACTCACTACGAATTAAATTGCCTAAATCTCGTTCCATCGGCAAAGATCAAAAAGAACTTTATAAAGCAAAATCAGAACGTATGATTGAATGGCTTAAAAGTCAGAGAGATACTCAACTAGCAAGTGATGACTCTTTAAGTTTAGCCAAAATTTCAGAGCAGTGAATAGGTAACACCTACCACTCACTGCATAAACCATTAACATAATAAGGAGCGGTTGTGCTTTACATCGGCCTCATGTCTGGCACGAGCTTAGATGGTATCGATGCTGCGTTAGTAGAGATCGACCAGCAAGGCATGCCTCATTTATTAGCCAGTCACTATCAATCTTATGATAGAGCGCTACAAGCTAAATTATTCAACCTCAGTCAAGCAGTCGAGGTTAAACTCGAAGATTTAGCGGCTTTCGACCATCAGTTGGGACGGCTATATGCACACTGCTGCTTAACGCTCTTAAAAAAACACAACTATCAAGCCTGTGACATCCAAGCCATTGGCTGCCATGGACAAACCATTCGCCATAAGCCAAGGCCTAATGCTTTCAGCATGCAAATTGGTGATGCCAATATCGTGGCTGAACTTACTGGTATTACGACCGTGGCTGATTTTCGTCGACGAGATATCGCCGCAGGTGGTGAAGGTGCACCTTTGGTTCCCGCCTTTCACCAGTATGCATTCCTCAATGATCACAACCCACGACAGATTCTTAATCTGGGCGGCATTGCTAATATTACGATTCTTTCTCAAGACCCAGAGCATACCTTCGGCTTTGATCTAGGTCCCGCGAATGCTCTTTCGAATGAATGGGTTGAAAAACATTGGCAACTGAATTTTGATGAAGGGGGTGCAATTGCACGCTCTGGCACATTTCAGCCTGATTTAATAAAGCGGTGGATAGCTATAGAGTATTTCAACAAACCACCACCGAAAAGCACTGGTCGAGAATTATTTAATCTGGCTCAATTCGAACTGCATACCCCTGAGGTGAATAGCCTAAAGAAAGAAGATGTATTGGCCAGTTTGATTGAATTAACGGCTATTTCGATTAGTCGAGGAATCGAACAATGGGGCTATACCGAGGGTGAATTATTTCTTTGCGGGGGTGGTGCTCGCAATATCTATCTGGTTGAACGCATTCAGCATCACTTACTCAATATCCGCATAGGCCTCACCGATGATTTAGGTATTCCTGCTGATATGGTAGAAGCTTGCGCATTTGCTTGGCTAGCGTACCGAACGATGAATGGCTTGAATGGAAACTTACCCAATGCCACAGGAGCAAAAGGCCCAAGAGTTTTGGGCGCTATTTATCCTGCTTAAGCTTATCGCTTAACATCTTGTTAAAAATAAGCGTAGCCGGCCTTCTCTAAGCGTGCTCGCTCACCAGCACCAAAAGGAACAGGTTCAACAAAGGGAGGCAACTGACTTTCCATAATTCCATTCGCCCCCATCCAACGCTTACAGACCTTAACGTCGATCACATTAAACGCATCTAACCTAGCGGCTAAATCAACGAGAGCTTTATTGCTGCGATAATTACTGCGAATAAAAGCATTGATTTCTTCGCCGTGTAAAACGATCGAGATAGGCTCGTCAGTATGATATTCACTATCATCATTGGCTATTTTTTCTGCCTGCTCTAGTAGCTGTTTTAATTCTGCCAGAGTATGTAGCGCAACATTTGCTTGCAGTTTTTGCAACGCGACTGCCTGATTTTTAATAATCGGTTGTTCAGCTGAGATGCTGGCAATTTTTTGCGTTTGAACAGCGGGCTGAATAGTCGTATCTTGGGCTGAGACGGTATCAACAAACAATAAACTCGACACAAATACGTATATAAAACCCTGCTTACCCAGCATGCAATACTCCTAAATTAGGCTCGTCATTGAGTTAAATAGCGAAAGAAGATCCACAACCGCAAGTTGAACTTGCACCAGGGTTATTAACAACAAAGCGAGAGCCTTCAAGGCCTTCTTTATAGTCAACGTTGGAACCCACTAGATATTGGTAACTCAATGAATCCACCAGCACGCGAGCACCACCTTTGAAGATGGTACTGTCATCTTCATTACGCTCGTCATCGAAGGTAAAGCCATACTGGAAACCAGAGCAGCCGCCTCCCGTCACAAAGACGCGTAAGCATAACTCATCATCAGCTTCTTCCACCAATAATGTTCTGATTTTCTCTTCGGCCGCAGGGGTTAACCCAATCGGCTCGGCTGATACTACTGCGTTCATTTTTTATCTCACAAAGACTAACGTGACCATTATCGAATTAACCAACCAATTTAGTCAACTTTATCGCCAGTTTGGTCACCTTTAATTTCAGGGGCTGCTTTAGTTTCTAACATCGACTTATTCGTTTTCTTTAATTGGTCTTTGCCTTGATGAATCAATTTACCATTCACCTCAGCACCTAAAACCATTTCCATCATGTGGTAATACACATCACCTTGGATACGGGCTTTTTTAGCCAATTCAATATATTCGTATGCGTATATATTGCCTACAACCGCACCATTAACGACAACATTAGGTACATTAATCTGACCTTCCACACGGCCACTATCCGAAATACGCACAACCGCACCACTGCCTGGCTCGGCAATAAGATTTCCCTTAATGGTACCTTCTACTTGCAGTCCACCTTTAAACCTCACATCGCCCACGATCTCAGTTTTTGGTGAAATTAGCGTATCGTAATGGCTGGCCGTTGCTTTATCTTTACTACTAAACATTATGCGTCCTTTTGTAACCATTCAATGGTTTCTTCTACGCGTTGGGCTTTACTACCAGTTGATTGTAAAACCACTTGCACCTGTTCAACGTTGAGATTGGCGGGAACAGAAATTTCCCCGACAACTTCTTGGAAATAACGAAAGCTAAATTTGAGCCCTAATTCATCAATCTTGTCATCTAATTCGCGTAACGGAATAATCTTGCGCTTACTGCCTTCCAACACAACAAAGTTGATGGCAGCTAAGCCCTTAATATAACTCGTATTGTCAGCAACCTGAGTCATCATTATGCTATAGCGAAATGTATTCGGCTGATCGAGCGGCTGAATATCTATTTTACTAATACGTAACCCTTTATCTTGTCCGCCTGGGGCCATAATGCCTTTATAAAATGAAACTTCTTCTTCTAACGTCGCAATTTGAACTTTAAGTTCTTTGACCGTTTGTCGAATACCCTCAGCCGCTTGACGATCAACCTCACCGCCTTTTTCCAAAACACCGACTCGCTGGCGGAAACCACGAATTTCTTGGTCAGCGGCAATAATTTCTGCCTGCAACTGATCACTTTCTCCGCTTAGAGCATTCACCTTCTCCAAGCTCGCATATTGACCGCCGAAGAAACAACCTGCTGCCACCAGCACGGTGAACAGCAAAAAGTACACATTACGCCAAAAGCGATGCCATGGGTCATAACGTATTAGACTTAAACGATCTTGCTTGCTGCCTTTTACTACGGCCATTCAATAATCCTTTGCTGTTTCTTATCTTTAACCTGCCTGTTAAGGAAGTAGACCTACAACCTGTAAACCCATCTGCTCTGGCAAATCAAATACGATATTCATGTTCTGCACGGCTTGCCCTGATGCGCCTTTCACCAAGTTATCAATCACGGACAGAATTACGATCAAACCGGTATCTTTATGTTGATGAATCGCGATTCGACACATATTACTGCCTTTTACAGAACGCGTTTCAGGATGACTGCCTGCTGGCATCACGTCAACAAATGGCTCATCGGCATAACGTTGTTCAAATAACGCCTGTAATCCATCAACACCCAATGCTTCAATTTTAGCGGTTTTACCAGGCGCATAAATGGTAGAGTGAATACCCCGAATCATTGGGGTTAAGTGAGGTACAAACGTGAGATTCACCTGACTTCCCGCTGCTCTCGTTAAGCCTTGACGAATTTCTGGTAAATGACGATGCCCAGATACAGCATAGGCCATCATAGACTCGCCTGCTTCGCAAAATAGAGCCCCCATCTTTGCCTGACGACCCGCACCACTAACACCGGATTTACAGTCGGCAATAATACCCGAAGTTTCAATCAGCCCTTGCTCCAGCAAAGGCAGTAAAGCCAACTGAACCGACGTAGGGTAACAGCCTGGCACGGCAATTAAGCGCGCTTGCTTTATTTGTTCACGATTTACTTCAGGTAAACCGTATACCGCCTCAGGTAATAATGACTTAGCACCGTGAGGCTGGTTGTACCATTGCTCCCACTCATCCGCATCTTCTAAGCGGAAATCAGCACTTAGATCAATCACTTTAATACCTTGATCTAATACTTGCTGAGCTAATGCATGCGCCACACCATGAGGGGTAGCAAAAAAAACGACATCACACGGAGCCAAATTTTCTGCACTTGGCTCAGAAAAACACAAATCAACATGTCCGCGTAAATTCGGAAACATCTGCGCAACAGGAATTCCCTTCTCGCTACGGGAAGTAATAACCGTTAATTCAACTTCTGGATGCTGACTTAACAGTCTTAATAATTCAACACCGGTATAACCCGTGCCGCCAACAATACCTACTTTAATCACTGGTGTTCCTCTAATCTAAGATACAGGACATATAAAGATGCTTATAATAAGCTTTATAGAAAGAATTGTTAGTTCAGTCGGATAAAAAGTTCGTATAATTTGTCGCAGTCGACAAAACCTATCCTAAATAAAAGAGTAATGAGGAGGCATTAGGGTTCCTGTATGAAGGTAAAAGAAAGCCAAATATCTCTCGCATTACTCGCAACGGCTGTCGGCCTGGTCAGCGCAGGTCTTATTACTGTATTCCGCCTCGCGTATGAACTGCCGCTGGAGCATTGGATACCTAATGGCAGCTATGACGGATTTGAATCTTTATCGACCGAAGCACGAATTCTCCTGCTACTAAGTTCCACCGCATTACTCATATTTATCTTTAGCCGCTTACAACCCCAGCAGCGAAAAGTAGGAGTTGCTCATGTATTGCAACGTATTGAGCAGCACCAAGGCTATTTATCTAAGACCAATCTTATCGCGCAGTTTTTTGGTGCTGTCATCGCATTAATTGGCGGCCACAGTGTCGGCCGAGAAGGGCCCGCGGTTCATTTAGGTGCTGGCAGTGCCAGCCAACTGGGACAATTACTAAAAACCCCTCACCATAGATTAAGAATTTTGGCCGCTTGCGGTGTTGCCAGCGCTATTTCGGCATCATTCAATACTCCAATGGCCGGGGTAATCTTTGCGATGGAAGTCGTATTACTGGAATACAGCATCAAAGGCTTTATTCCTATTATTCTCGCGTCGGTTATTGGGGCCATTGTGAGTCGTGCCGTCTTTGGTAATGAAACCGCTTTCATCGTCCCTTCTCTTGAGATGGGCTCGTTATTAGAAATCCCCTACATTTTATTATTAGCCTTAATTTGCGGCGTACTCGGTAGCTTATTTATTGCCTCGGTGAAGTTTATGCAGCGCTGGAATACGCGCCCTATTTGGCAAACATGGGGATTGCTGGGTATTTGCGCAGCAATCACCAGCATCTATTTACCTGAAGTCATGGGCATTGGTTATGACAGTGTGAATGCTTGGTTACAAGGTGAGATCATTTTGGGGGCCGCGATTGCTTTGTTGTTTGCCAAACTTTTACTCTCTGGCTGGGCTTCTGCAATGGGTTTTCCCGGCGGCTTGATTGGCCCCAGTTTATTCATGGGGGCTGCGATTGGCGCCGCCATGGGTCAGTTATCGTCTTATTTAATGCCTAATTATCCAATTAACATTGGTTTCTATGCCATGCTCGGAATGGGAGCAATGATGGCGGCGGTTTTGCGGGCCCCATTAGCGGCGTTAATGGCCTTATTGGAGCTTACTGCCAATCCAAATATCATTTTACCAGGCATGATGGCCATTGTGATTGCGAGCTTAACCGTGAGTGAAGTTTTTCATCTGCCCTCTATTTTCCGCATACAAACCAACCTAGCCGTTAACAATGACCCTGTTCGACAATTATTGCGTAATACCTGGGTTGGCCAAGTAATGACGCAAAATTTTAATACCAGTTCACGCCTGATTAATCTCGCCAGTGCTCAACTCATATTAAGCCACCAGCCCGCGTGGATTTATATTGAAAGCGAACAACAGCTTTTATTATCAACCGATCTGGTGCGTTTTATTGAGAATCACGCAGACAATGAGAATCCGGATAAATTGGATCAGGCTGACCCAGATCATCTTGAAATAGATTGTTTGCTGCTGCCAGGGGATCGAAAAATGGTAAAATCGATTTCTTTAATGGCCAATCTGCAAAATGCTTTAGACCTGATGCAGCAGCATCACATAGAATGGTTAGTCGTTCATCGCGACAAGCAATTCAATCAAGTGGTCGGTATCATTAGCCGTGAAATGGTCGAGCAATATTATCGCTATCAGCCACAAGCCATAGAAGCAGCCAAATAGAGCTGCGATATAAAAGCTGTGAAATACATAATTAAAAGAGAATAGAGAGACGTTTATGCTTTGGCTAAAAGCCTTCCACATCATTGCTGTTATTACTTGGTTTGCAGCTTTATTTTATTTACCGCGGTTATTTGTCTACCATGCTATGGCAGAAGACCAGGTCAGTAAAGACCGCTTTAAGATCATGGAACGTAAACTGTATCGCGGTATCATGACCCCTTCTATGATTGTAGTCATTGCCCTCGGCACTTGGATGGTCACTCTAAATTCAGAATATTATTTAAGCCAAGGCTGGATGCATGCAAAGCTGGCTTTAGTGACATTTTTGGTGGGTTATCATTTTATGTGTGGCTCACTACTGAGAAAGTTTGCGCAAGATATTAACGACAAAGGCCATGTGTTTTATCGCTGGTTTAACGAAGTGCCGGTTTTATTTTTAATCGCCATTATTATTCTGGTCGTCGTACGCCCTTTTTAAATATTTCAATTTTCACATAACGAATACGAGTTTTAACAATGACTTATAAAATCGACAAATCACAAAACCTTTTTGATCGCGCACAAGAATTCATTCCAGGTGGGGTTAACTCCCCTGTACGTGCCTTCAAAGGAGTGGGTGGTACGCCTATCTTCTTCGAACGTGGTGAAGGTTCTTGCCTGTTTGATGCCGATGGTAATCGCTACATTGATTACGTTGGTTCTTGGGGCCCAATGATTATGGGTCACGCTCGAGGTGATGTCATTGAAGCGGTTAAAGCTCGTTTAGATCAAGGCTTAAGCTTCGGCGCGCCGACTGAAATCGAAATCGATATGGCACAAACCGTATGCGGCATTATGCCGGGTATGGATATGGTGCGCATGGTGAACTCGGGTACAGAAGCGACAATGAGTGCGATTCGTTTAGCCCGTGGTTTTACCGGTCGTGACAAGCTAGTGAAATTTGAAGGCTGCTACCACGGCCATGCTGACTCGCTATTAGTAAAAGCCGGTTCTGGTGCATTAACTCTAGGTGTTCCTTCCTCTCCAGGTGTTCCCGCTGGTGCAGCCAACGATACGATTACCCTAGACTATAACGACATTGACGATGTGAAGGCCTGCTTCGCTGAACAAGGCGATAAAATTGCCTGCATCATCGTTGAAGCGGTTGCGGGTAACATGAACTGCATTCCACCCAGCAAAGAATTTTTACAAGGTCTGCGTGATGTGTGTGATCAATACGGCGCTGTCTTAATCTTTGATGAAGTAATGACGGGATTCCGTGTATCGCTTACCGGTGCTCAAGGTTATTACGATGTGCAGCCTGACCTAACAACTTTAGGCAAGGTAATCGGTGGTGGTTTACCCGTGGGTGCATTTGGTGGCAAACGTGAGATCATGGAATATCTAGCGCCAATTGGCCCGGTTTACCAAGCAGGAACCTTGTCAGGTAACCCACTGGCGATGGCCGCAGGTTTAGCCATGATGAAATCGGTACAGCAGCCTGGCTTATACGAACAGCTGACGACACGTGTAGAACAGTTATGCACAGGTATGCAAGCGGCAGCCGACAAACACTGTATTCCGTTCACCACGAATAGCGCAGGCTCGATGTTTGGTTTCTTCTTTACCGAAGCGAAAAAAGTCAGCAACTTCGCACAAGTATGTGAATGTGACCAAGAAGCATTTAAGGCTTTTTTCCATGGCATGTTAGAGCATGGGGTTTATTTAGCGCCTTCTGCGTTTGAAGCAGGCTTCATGTCAGCGGCTCATAGCGAAAACGATATCAACGAGACGATTGCTGCAGCCGATGCGGTGTTTGCACATATGTCTTCTGCAAAAGCGGCGTCTAAATAATATGTCGTTCATACTAACGATTGTTGGGCAGCTGCTTATGCTGCTCACCTCTATTTGGATGCTGAAAAATTGGCCGCCGAAAGATGAAAATCCGGGTTGGTTTGCGGCGGCATTTTGCAGTGGCTTATTGATTTTCTCTTTCGCCGCCTCCAGCTTACTGACTTATATAATAGACCTCACGCCTATGTATTGGTTTGAGCAACTGGCTTTCTATGCCGCATTCCCATTACTGAGTTTTGTATTGCTGGCCTTATCTTTTAAAATCGATTGGCCTAAAGAAGCTTGGGGAAGAATATTACTGGGTGTGTGTGGTATTTATTGGGTTTGCCAGCAGACGCAAAACTTAAGCTACCTACTGGTTGTTAGTGCTGTAATCAGCAGTCTTGCTATCGGCAAGCTATTACTTAGTAAAGCTGCCGGCATTTGCTCAAAGCAAGCCAACCTTGCGCTATCAATTGCGAGCTTAGCCAGCTTAATTATTATTCTGCACAGCCTAGCAAGTAACCCAGTCGCCGCCGAGTTAGCAGAAAAATGGCCTATAGAGCTGGCATTAGGATTATTGCTGGTCGCAATCAATCGTGGTTTATTTCTTAAAAAAATACGCCAAGTTTAATAACGAAAATCGCCTGATTAGGCTAACCTAAGATAAGAACTGACAACTTTTTTAAACTAGTTTTAAACTATTTTTTAATTAAAACGGTTGTTGATTATTATCTTAGGAGCTCTTTATGAGTCATTCTCGCATTATTTTTTATCAGCAAGCCAATCGTTTTTTTACCTTCGTAGTGTGGGGGTTGTTTGTATTTTCTTTAATTCTTGCCAGCTGGTATGACACTTGGATAGAAGCCCTAGTAGTTGGCTTACCCGCAGCACTTATTCCTACTCTTCTCGCTAAAACACAAGCCACCAGCGCTGCAACCCGCATCGCGTTCGGTATATCCTTAATGATCTTTTCAGCCCTGAATATTCAGCAAGCTCACGGCATGATAGAAGTTCACTTCGGTATCTTTGTAGGCCTTGCGATGTTGTTGTATTTTCGCGATTGGCGACCTGTCGTAGCGGCAGCACTGACCATTGCTGTCCACCATGTATTATTCAGCTATCTACAACAATTCAATAACAACGTATACATTTTCGAAAGCGTTAATAACTTCAGCATCGTTATGATTCATGCAGCCTACGTAGTCGTCGAAGCGGGCCTGATTATTTATCTTTGTCGAAAAGCGGAGCTTGAGTTTGCACAAACAGAAGAACTCAATGAGATTGGCAGCCATATTAGTCAAGAAGGTGAGATCGATTTACGTTATCGAGTCACCAATGCCAAAGGGGAATTTAGTCGCGGCTTTAATAACTTTTTTGGTGAGTTAGATGAACTAGTCAGTAAAGTCGGAGTACTAGCGGTACAGTTAAACTCTACCGGGGATTCTTTCAGTAAAAGTACACACGCCATGGCCAGTGGTGCTCAGCGACAGCAACAAGAAACCGATATGATTGCCACTGCTACCAATGAAATGACCGCCGCCATGCAAGATGTGAATCAGCATGCCAACGATGCTGCAAATGCGGCGGGCGAAGCAGATATCGCCGCGAAAGATAGTGAAGAAAGAATCGAGCGCGCACAAACAACCATTAAAGACCTCGCTCAACATATTGACCGCGCTTACAGCGTTATTAAACATCTCGATGAAGAAAGTAATAATATCGGCTCGGTACTCACCGTGATTCGAGGCATTGCTGAGCAAACCAATCTACTCGCCTTAAACGCCGCCATTGAAGCAGCCCGCGCGGGAGAGCAAGGCCGAGGATTTGCTGTTGTTGCAGATGAAGTAAGAACATTGGCTTCACGTACTCAGCAAAGTACAGAAGAAATTCAGAAGATGATAGAGAAGCTACAGAAAGGCAGCCAAGATGCGGTGAGTGCAATGGACACGAGTAAGCAAAGTGCTGAATCCAGCGTTCAGCAAACAGAAGAGACAAAAGAAAGATTATTAATAATGAAAGCCGCGGTAGGCACGATTCATACGATGAACCAACAAATAGCACAGGCTGTATCTGAGCAACATCAAGTTGTGGGAGAAATAAATAACAACATCACGAGTATTCGGGATGTTAGCCAAGAGACCAATGAGCGTGCTGAAGATGCTGCCCGAGATGGCGAGAAACTCATCACGATGTCATCGGATCTCAGAGGCCTTTTAACTCACTTCAATACCAGCCGTTAGGCGAGTGATTAATATCCGTCTTTAGCATCTATTTTATTTTGCAGCGTTTTAATGCGGCGCTGTAAAATATCATAGCTGGCATTAGACTTTCGTAGAAAGACTTGCGCACGTTGCAATAATTGCTGTGCTTGTTGTAATTCCCCTACCTGATAATTCATCCAAGCCTGACGATAAAAAATAGCCGAATTACGCGGCTGTATTTGGCGAGCTCGATCAAGATACGATAACGCTTGCTGATACCGACCTTGCTGGCGAGCATCCTCCGCCTGAGTTAATAATATCTGCACTGCCGGATGGTGCACGCCTTCATCTAATCGAAGAATGTCATCTTGCTGAACGTATTCACTGCCCTCAATATCTTTAACTTCATGGCTTTGCTGGTTGCGCGGATCATTATTCACACGATTAGGCACACCACTACACGCCGTTAAAAATCCAATAAAAAAAACTAGAACAACCAATCGAACCACGAACCACCCCCTTGCTTTTCTTTTTCTACAGAATCTGTACGTGGGCCAGAAGTGGCCTTATTTGCACCACAGGATATCTCACGCCCGATTAAAGACCCAGATTTAAATGGCATCCTTCTAATACCACCGCAATCTTGCGCAACAGGATGGCCATAAGCATTAACCCATGCCCAATCTAAATCGGCTAACGGTGTTAATGGTTCAACCCCCGACTGCTCAAATATACTTTGCCAAATAGGTAAGGCACCACTTGCTCCCGTAAAAGGCATCGACTCATTATCATCACGGCCTAACCATACAACCCCTAAATGACGATCATCAAAACCGGCGAACCACGCATCACGTTGATCGTCACTCGTACCTGTTTTTGCCGCGATTTTAGTCGTATTAAATACCTGAGCTAAACGTTTGCCCGTTCCTTGAACCACCACTTGTTGCAGTCCATAACGCAAACGCTCTATCAATTCTGGAGAAAAAGCTTGTCGCCCTTCTACCGCATAAGACGTGAGTACTTTATTGTCACTGGTGGTTAAAGCCTCAATAACTCTTGGTTTCATAGCAAAACCGCCAGACGCATAAGTCTGGAACATTTGCGTAACCTCTAGCGGTGACATAGACAACGAGCCCAGTAATATCGACGGGTAAGGGGGGATATTTTTCTCTACGCCTAAACGCTCAAACGTATCGACAACCTGACCAATCCCCAGTTTCATACCCAAACGCGCTGTCGCTTGGTTCAATGAGCGAGCCATCGCGTCAACCATGAAAACTTTACCATGATCTTTTTTATCGTAATTCTTCGGTTGCCATAAACTGCCGTCTTGGCCTGCCACACTCACCGCTTTGTCATCAACTATGCTCGACCAGTCATATCGGCCGGATGCTAATGCCGTTAAGTACACAGCGGGCTTCGCCAACGAACCAATCGAACGCTGAGCATCCAAGGCACGATTAAAACCAAAATACTGTACCCGACGAGACCCCACTATGGCTCGTACTTCTGCCCCATCAACACTCGTTACCACAGCGGCAGCTTCTAAGGTGGGCTTATCAAACCCCGCTCGTTTTTCTAATTTTGCAATATGTTGCTGTATCGATTTTTCTGTTGCGTGCTGCAACCAAGGATCCAGCGTTGTAAAAATTCTTAACCCTGTATTTTGCAAATCTTCCAGACGGTAATCGGTTTGCAATTGTCGTTTCACCAATTGAATGAACGCTGGATATTCTCGTTGTCCCGCTCGTCCCGACTTAGCGACAAGAATATTTTGGCCTTGCGCATTAATACGCTCAGCCGTGGAAATAATTTTCAACTCTTCCATAACATTCAGAACAACATCACGTCTTGAACGAGCATTATCCGCCTTACGAAATGGATTGTAATAAGAAGGTCCTTTGATCATTCCTACGAGCAAGGCTATTTCAGATAAATCGAGTTGCTGAACATTTTTAGCGAAATAAAAGCGACTCGCTAAAGCAATACCGTGAATCGATCGTCGGCCCGCTTGACCGAGATACACTTCATTAAGATAGGCCTGTAAGATTTCTTCTTTGCTGTAATGCAGTTCTAGTAGCAAAGCCATAAACGCTTCTTTTACTTTACGCTGTAATGATCTTTCATTAGTCAGAAAGAAATTTTTCACCAACTGCTGAGTCAAGGTTGAGCCACCTTGCACGGTTCTTCCTGCCGCGATATTGGCTTTCATCGCCCGCAAAATACCGCGAATAGAAATACCATGATGATCAAAATACGCCCTATCCTCTACTGCAATCAATGCAGCAACTAATGCAGGAGGCACATCCTGTAATGCTATTAATTCACGATCTTCATTATGAGCAGGAAAAATTCCCCCAATATATTGCGGCTCTATGCGCACAAGCCCTTCAGGCTCGCCCGCGACCGATAATTGGTTAATACGCCCTGCTAAAAAAGAGACTCGGATTTTTACCGCACCTTCATTACGATCAGCAAAAGAGAATGCTCTGCGATAAATAATCCAATCACGTCCATCACGTCCATAAGTTCCTGGCGTAACAACATGACTAACGGCTTTATAGTCGTTCCATTTCAGTTCTGCTTTTAACTGCTCACTGGACAGTAATAGTCCAGGATAGAGCGATAATGGCCGCGCATAAACTTTGGCTGGCAACGTCCATTTATTACCGTCAAATTGTGAACGTACTTGAGCATCCAGATATACGAGCCAAACCCCGAGGCCCAGAATCACAAGAATGGATATACGCCATAACCAATACCAGACTCGCTGTTTCCAGTTACGGGGGTTTTTCTTTGGCTTAACGGATACAGGCTGCTTCTTTTTAGTTGCAGTCGTTCTGGTCGTTGCCGTCTTTTTAGTACTAGATTTATTAGCCCTAGTTGGCTTTTTTGCAGTCGTCATATGCCGCGTATGCTAACACAGACTGACTTAGTCATACGCTCCAGTTCTGTTAAACTGATGCCAACAAGTAATCATTATTTAAATTTATAGAGACATGACACATGGCTAAGTACCACATTTATGGCATCGGCAACGCATTAGTTGATAAAGAATTTGAAGTTGAAGATAGCTTTTTTGCTGATCTGAATATTGAAAAAGGCATTATGACCTTGATCGAAGAAGATCAACTAGCCGAACGCCTAGCCGTACTGAACGATCGCTTTGGTTTAAGAAAACGTGCGTGTGGTGGCAGCGCAGCCAATACAATTATTGGAGCCAGCTACTTCGGTGCCAAGACCTTTTATAGCTGCAATGTAGCAAACGATGAAGCGGGCGACTTTTACATGCACGACATGAAAGCCGCGGGTGTTGATACTAATTTAGGTAACGATCGTGATGAAGGCGTAACCGGTAAGTGTTTGGTCATGGTTACTCCTGATGCTGAGCGTACAATGAATACCTATTTGGGTATTACGACTAACCTAGAACAAAAACATATAAATGAAGCGGCCTTAGCCGATTCCGAATACGCTTATATCGAAGGTTATTTAGTAACTTCTGATCTTTCGCGCGCAGCAGCGATTGAAGTGCGTAAGTTGGCAGAAAAGAATGGCGTAAAAACCGCTTTAACTTTTTCAGATCCTGCAATGGTTCAGTTCTTTAAAGAGGGTCTAAAAGAAATGATCGGCGGTGGCGTTGATTTATTATTCTGCAACGAAGAAGAAGCCATGCTCTTTGCTGATGCAAATAACTTAGAAGACGCCATTAACTTTATGAAAACCCAAGCAAAAACCTTTGCGATTACTCTGGGCAACAAAGGTGCCATCGCTTTTGATGGTAAGACAACACACGTAATCGAAGCGAATAAAACCACTGCCGTTGATTCGAACGGAGCGGGCGATCTGTTTGCAGGTGCTTTTATGTACGCAATTACTCATGGCCATGATTTTGCGGCGGCAGGTCGTTTAGCCAGTGCAGCATCGTCTCAAGTTGTGAGTCAGTTTGGTCCACGCTTAGAGGCAGAGCAACATGAGCCATTAAAAGCCGTACTCTAAGCCAGCATTGCTTCCGTGCATGTCCTAATACAGCAGTGATCAAAAGTGCTGTATTGGGATGTACCCTTGCTGACGAATAGTTTTTTTGCATTCCTCTATCAACATAAACTTAGCGAACGATTGATAAGGCTCTTCCTTAATAAGCAAATTTCATTACAGCCTAAAGCTAATCGATCGAAAACGAGCGCGCCTTTTGACGAAATTCACGAATCGCATAATAGGTAATTAAGCCCTGTTTATTGACGCGGCACTGGGCATAGCCTTCCTGATCTTGATCTTGTAAGTCTAGAAATATATCAAAGTACTCATCTCTCTCGCGGCTAGACCTTGAGTCGATATAGATATAAGCACCATCATGCAATTTATGCTTCATAAATCTGCGGCAATGCTCCATAGCATCCCCCATCCCCCCTGCTTTACCTTGCAAGTCATAAGGTTCTTTATATAAGTTACAGCCTGCCAGACAGAGGCAAATAACAATGATAATAAAGGGGCTCGTTAAGGGCATATTGCTATATTCTTGGTGACTATATAAAGCAGTATAGCGCTTAGGCGTTTTAATTCTGCCTGATTGCTATATTAATAACGTAACGTGACAAAATTTACTCGATATAGAGATTACTCTCGCGGTAAGCGGTTTTATCCATAGGTATTACATTAATAGGTATTACATTAATAAGTCTTGGTGAATAGGATGAAACAGGTCCGCAGCTTCAATCAAAGAACCCGCTGTCAGCTTTGGCACGCCGTAGGCTTCTGTCGTCATACCATAAGCCTGACTCACCTTTTTTAATAACAGATCAAAATCACCGTCACCCGACAATAGGATAATAGTATCCACATCACCCGATGCGGAAGCTTCCATTACATCAATCGCGATTCCAACGTCCCAATCCCCTTTAGCGCTGCCGTCACTACGCTGGATATACGGCTTAAGCTTTACCTCAAAACCGATGTGTTTAAGGGCGTCTTGAAATTTTATTTGCTGATCATCACCCTTATTAATAGCATACGCCGTTGCCGAGACTATCTCGCCCTGTTGCACAATTTTTTGCCACAGTTTTCGATAATTTAAAGAACGGCCATACACATCACGGGTGGTGTAATAAATATTTTGTACGTCGACAAAGATAGCGATTTTTTTCATAGGAGAATCAGATAGAAATTGATAAAGGAGAAGGATGAATAAGAGAAGAGTATCTTATTTATTCATCCTTATGGGAGATATCTTTTAGCACTGAACTCAAAGCCCTGCAGCACTCATACACTAGCAGTACGGTCTAAAACTGATATTTAGCACCAATATTCACCGATCTTGGCTTACCCGGGCGGAAGCCATAAGGTTTAACACCGGCCACGTATTGCTCATCTAAAAGATTATCAATCGTCGAATAAAGCTGGAGGTTCATAAGAACATCATAAGAAGCGCTCACGTCCAATACCGTATGAGCCTCTATAAGTTCCGCCAATGGGATATTGCCATCACCCGGAATATTACGCATATCGCTTTGGTACAAAACCGAAGCATTCACACGCCAATTATCTTTTCCAAACCCTAGCTGCGCATTTAAACGATGCTCAGGTAAATAACCAATACGATAACCTGATTCGATGACTTGGTCCTTCTCACCAAATGCTCCGGTGCTATCAACAAAGCGCTCACCGAACTCACCATAGCTGTAGGTATAGCTAATAAGGGCTGGCAAAGTGAAACCCGCGACAAAAAGCTCTTTATTCCAACTCGCTTCAAGACCATAAACATGAGCGCTGCCGGCATTCGCTTGCTCACCCGTTTGGCTACTATCACAAGCACCTTGAGAGAAACTGCAAGTGCCACTGAATTCGCTGTAATCATTTAAAAAGGCAATAATTTCAGCTCGGCCACCGAAGGCTAATGAACCTGAAAAACGCGATCCTAATTCAAAGTTAGTGCTTTCTTCTGGTTTAGTTTCACCGGCAGCGCTTGCCGTGGCAGCTGTAAAGCCTTTATAAATACCCGCTAATATACCCAGCTCTTCTGTAAGTTGTGAGTAAACCCCAATGCCCGGTAAAAAGACCGATTGCCTTAAAGTATTCTTACTTTCTTTAATGCCCGTTATATTTCCATACATAGTTTTCGATGCTTCAATGCTTTCATGACGCAAGCCTAAACTTAAAACCGTATCGTCTATGTGTATTTCATCTTGAATATAGACCGCCAACGCTAACGCATCATTGGTATTGCGCGCCGTTGTTTTAAAGCTACCGCTCACAGCCTGCAACTGGCCACCCGCCAAGGTATTATAATTTTGCTCAGTATGATGACGTTTCACCTGATCTTGATGTATACGCACCCCCACTTCCAATGCATGGTCAAAGCCAAATAACGTTAAATCTTGATTAAGACGGGTTTGAATTCCCTGCGAAAAAAACTGACGCCCATTATTACCAATGCGTAATTGTTGCGATGTCCCACTACTCGCGGCTCCGGTTAAAACATCATAATAAGACTGATAAGCCGGTTCTTTATGATTCGCTAAAATATTAACCAGGGTAAAGTTACCATCACTATTATTAAAGCCACTTAAACGAAACCAGTCACGATCAAACTCATTTCGATATACGTCTGTCGTAAGCGTTGAGTTTTGCAACTCTAAGACATGAGTAAATTGATATTGTTGGTGGTCCCATTCCATATTATCAAGCTGCGATGACGAATAGCGACGATACGGATCTTTCTCAAAGTCATCACGAGTTAAGCCCAAATAGGTTTCATTCGATTCTTCATCAGCATAACCCAGCTTTATAACAAACAACTGGTTCAGCTCACCCCGACTTTGCCAGCTGGTTTTTAAATTAAAGTCATTGCGTACAAAACCCGTGCTGTCATTGCTTCCATCTAACTCTTTAAAACCGTCAGCGCTGACTCGCAGGGCTTCGACTAAATAACCAAACTCTTCAATCTGCTGACCTTGATAAACGTTATAGCGCTGAAAATTATCACTGCCGTATTGCACATCTAACTCACCTTGGGAGTCATACGGAATTTCACGGCTGACCAAATTAATCGCACCACCCACGCTTGCAGGACCATATTGAATCGCCGATGGACCTTTAAATACTTCTACCGCACTCATGCGGGAAATATTGGGAAAGTAATACGCCGCTGGTGCAGAATAAGGTGCTGGTCCGGATAGAATGCCATCTTCCATCACCGTAATTTTTTTACTGCGCTCTGGAGAAGTGCCACGTAAACCAATATTAGGGCGTAAGCCATAACCGTCTTCTTCTTGCAGGTTCACACCAGGCACGGCATTTAATACGCGATGGATATCGGTATATTCAAACGCCTCTAAGGCGACATCATCAATTAACGTCGCAGAACCAGGCTGTTGTAATACCTCATCCTTGCCACCGGTGATGTAAACATTATTTAGTTCGAGAGTGTCTTCTTCAGCAAAAGAGACCGTCGACTGACCCATGATCGCCATAACAAAAGAAAGCGCAGAAATAGCAGGTAAATGATTCAAAATAAATAATTCCAGCAGAAAATTTTGAGGTCAGCATTTAAACACAAATGAGACTTATTTTTAATAAGAGCCGTGATAAAAAAAAGCAACGTATTAATAATCGTCAATACGCTGCTCTATCGAGAGACTATAAACCGCAGTTCTGAACCTTATTAGGATCTAACAAGGTTTCATAACGAGCATCGGTTAAAGACATTAAAAAGCAAACCATCGCCTCTACTTCCCTATCATTCAGGTTGATGTCATTTGCACCGAGTAAATCATGTTCAACATTATCACCAATCTCGGCCTCTCCCCACTCCAACCCTGTTTCTGGATTATTAATCGCTTCGACCAAGGTATCATTTTTTATATTCAGCGCCTTCTCTTTAGCGTGCTGATAAAAATGAATCACCGTTTCAAGTTCATTAAAAATGCCGTTGTGCATATAGGGAGCGGTAACTGCAACATTGCGTAATGTAGGCACCTTGAATTTCCCCTTTTCCGTTTGTGCTATTACTGCCGGATTATTTAGCAAACCTTCATCCAACTTGGTAACTTCATTGAATGAGCGTAAATAGGTATTCACGGGCACGCCGATATTGTGATATTCGAAGCTGGTAAAGATTTCACCTTTATCACCAATTTCATGTAATTGATGGCACGCCGCACAGGTTAAATCCGACGAGAAAAATCTCGCTTTGCCTAGACTTGCTTTCGACGACGGTGAAAATGTGTAATCACCGCTTAAAGAGCGATCGTACTTAGAATCGAAAGGATAAAATTCTTCTTTATCCGATGTTTCAAAAGCAGCAATACTTTCTGACATCGCAGCATAAACCGCATCATCATTATCAAAGATATCGACAGAGTATAATTCTTGGAATTTTTCTTGATAATTGGTTTTTAAACGTGCAACAACCGCCGCTTTGCTTGGCATGTTCATTTCACCTGGATTAATGGGTGGACCTCCCGCCTGACCTTTTAAATTAGGTTCTCGTCCATCCCAAAATTGTCCGCCTAAGAATCCTTCATAATCAGCAATCCCACTTGTTTTCTGGCTTGCGACGCGAGAACGTGTGCCACATTTAAAGTGAGGGCTAAATGCTGCATAGGCAGCCGTTGGCGCATTACGATCACCAATTGAAACAAGGTTGTCGCCTAAAGATCCTGCCGGGGCAATGCCCTCTCGGCTAGCATCATTCACCCTATCATCAATAAACCCTCGACCAGGACTATGACAAGAGGCACAAGATTGATTCATTTCAAGCGATAAGTTTTTATCATGGAATAGCTGCTTACCTAATACCGCCTTCATTTTGATATTTGTAATTGCCTCTGCATCAGTGCCTATAAAGTCCCTGCATGCTGCTATCACGGTCTCTTTAGGCTGTTCTTCATGTGAAGAACTTGATGACCCGCCACAACCAACGACTAGTATTGAAACAAAACCTGATAAAACTAGACCAGCCACTGCCTTTTTCATAGCCATTAATACCTTAATAAAATACTCAAAATTAGTGCGTATATTACTCTATTTATTCCGTATTAGTAATGAGACTTATTGTCATATGTCATCTTTACCATAAGTTAATCTTATTGCAAATCATTGTCATTTGTATTACCTTGTCGCTCAAATGTTGCTCAGTAATACTTTGCCAACTAAAAATAATTTCCATCATATAGGGTCTAGCACTATGAAATTTCTTAAGCTCGCTGCTTGTATTACTTCAGCTTCATTATTAATAGCCTGTGGTGGTGGCGACAATGACAGTAATAACGACACTCCTGCTCCAGCAATTAATGTAGAAAAAGCACAGCTAGTGTTAGATACAAATGCTGAAATTGCTTATGCTGCTTATACAGATTCTGTTGTAACGGCTAAAGCGCTTAAAGTAGCGTTAACTGCATTAAAAGATGATCCAACGACCGAAACATTAGCGGCGGCTAAAAAAGCTTGGTTAATTTCTCGTGAACCATATGGTCAAACAGAAGTGTATCGCTTCCGTAATAGCCCAGTAGATTCTTTAGATGTTGAAGGCGACTTAAACGCTTGGCCTCTAGGTGAAGCGTTAATCGATTATGTTGAAACCAATACCACTGACTTTGGCGATGACCAAGTTGGTATTACCGGCAACGATGCGGGTATCAATGGTGGTGGGGCTATTACAGCCGCTCAAGCACAAGCCGCTCAAGCTAATAACATTATTGGTAATGTGAACGTCACCATTGATGTAAATTTACTAAAGAATACTTTATCTGCAGAAGATGAGCATGACGTGATTACAGGCTACCACGCCATCGAATTTTTATTATGGGGTCAAGATTTAAAAGCCCCTGCTAACCAGATGGTTGCAGCTAAACAAGCAATTGCGGCGGAGTCGACGCCTGATCCACGCACTACCGATGGTAGCGATCGTGATGAAGCAATCAATAGCGGTTCAACAGGCGGCCAGCGTCCGCTAGCTGATTTCGTTTCTAATGCTGCTGGCGATACTGCTGCTCGTCGTCACGCTTACCTTGAAGTTGTCGTTGATAAGTTAATTGCAGACCTTGAAGCGGTTCAAGCGGAATGGGCTACGGGTTCAGATATAAACTACCGTGCAACATTCACTACGATTGCTGACGCCGCTGATGCAAAGAAAAAGTTAACTGAAATTCTTACCGGTATGGGCACTCTTTCTGAAGGTGAGCTAGCAGGTGAACGTATGCAGATCGCTTTCTCTTCTAACTCTCAAGAAGATGAGCATTCTTGTTTCTCTGATAATACACACCGTGATATTTGGTTAAATGCTGAAGGTGTTTCTAACAGCTTCACAGGGATTTATACCGGTTACGATCACGATCTAGATCCAACGACTGCTGACATCGTAAGCCCAGGCCTAACAGCCGTTGATGGTTATGGCATCGAAGACTACCTAACAGAGGTTGGCCTATCAGGTATTGCAACGACAGCTGCTGCTGCACTGGCAACAACCGAAGTTAACTATACCGCAATCGATACTTCTGCCCGTACTGGCGGCAAGCCTTTTGATGTATTAATTATGGATGCCAATAAAACAGATACCAACCCAGTGGCTAAAACGATTATATCCTTGAACGCTCAGTCTCGTGCAATTCAAGATGCAGCTAATCAGCTAGGATTGGGAACAGTGGTAGATCCAAAAGCTTCTGACTGTGATACGCAAGATCCAACGACTGAATGCTAATATTCAGTCGTTATCAATAAAACGGATTTTATTGATTCATGAAGCCGAGCTCTGCTCGGCTTTCTGCTATTTTAAGGAAATGAATATTCAAGTGGTTCATACGTTAAAACCGTAGGTAGTAAATGAAAGCATATGTATTGTTAGCCAGCAGTTTTCTGTTTTTATTAGGCTGCGAGCAGGCATCAAACAAAGATTATATAACGCGTATTGCTCCGAAATTAACAGTAGAAGAAAATAATCCCGGTGGTGATACTACTGTTTCATATAAGCCGTTCGCCAGCTTTCAATTACCTGCTGCCAATTTAAACGATCAACTCAGACCTGCTTTTCATGCGGGCAAAGCTTTAGCTAATCAGCCATGGGTGAAAGCCCCCACCGTGACAACGGCTCGTGATGGTCTTGGCCCAATATATAACGCACGCACATGCTTATCTTGCCATGTAAAAGGCGGTAAAGGCTTTATACCGAACAACAATACTAATCCTATAAGCAGCACATTAATTCGCGTAAGCAAGCCTGGTTCCGACTATAAGTTATTGCAAATTGAAGGGGTTATTCCTCACCCTGTTTACGGTGATCAAATTCAAGGGCAGTCTGTTTCCCTAGCACATCAGTTACGTCACTCACAAAAACCAGGCACGCTTAAACACGATGTAGCACCCGAAGCTTATGTGTATATCCATTGGGATACTCAAACTTTTACCTACCCTGATCAACATCAAATTGAATTACGCAAACCTCGATTAAAATTGACGGACCTTGGCTACGGCCCTTTTGGCGAGGATACTCTCTACAGTATCCGTGTTGCTCCTGCCATTCACGGCATGGGTCTTCTAGAACTAATAGACGATAAAGATTTATACGCTCTTAGTGATGAGAACGATGCTAATAACGATGGCATTTCTGGGCGTTTAAATAAAGTATGGGATATAGAAAAGCAAGCAACAGTGATTGGCCGCTTTGGATTAAAAGCCAATAAGCCAACACTAAAAATGATTGTTGCGGGGGCTTTTAAAAATGATATAGGAATTAGTAATCCAGTATTTCCGAACCAACCTTGCAGCGCTCAACAGTCCAGATGTAATGCAATTATTAATGGTAATACGAAAGAGCACGGTGATGTTGAGCTGTCAGAAGAACTACTCATATTAACCACGAATTTTAATCGGGATTTAGCGCCCGTAGTACGTCGTAATAGTTTAGATGCCGTCGTGAAAAAAGGCCGCGATTTATTTTATCAATCAGGTTGTAACCAATGTCACCAACCTAGATTTAAAACACGAAGCAGCGAAGAAGCTCCACATTTATCAAACCAGATCATTTGGCCTTATACCGATTTACTATTGCATGATATGGGCTCAGAGTTAGCCGATGGCCGACCTGATTTTTTAGCTACCGGTCATGAATGGCGTACGGCACCTTTATGGGGAGTGGGGTTATTGCAACAAGTAAATGGTAGTAATGCTTTATTACATGATGGACGAGCACGTACGGTAGAAGAAGCAATACTCTGGCATGGTGGTGAAGCAAGCCTGACAAAAGCTCGCTTTATTCAGCTCGTTAAAACTGAGCGAGAAGCTCTGATTAAATTTGTGAACTCTTTATAAAATGAAGTCGCTATAAAATGAAATTTTTAAAGACCAAGCTCCAAGTATCACGTCGTGCATTTTCTCGCAGCTTAATCAGCTTAGGCGCATCGGCTCCCATGTTGAGTCATAGCGCTTTTGATTTAAGTTGGTTTAGTGCTAACAATACGCAAGATAGCGAGATGTTTATATCAGCGCAGGGGCGTCATGAAAAACAATATGGCCTAGGCTGGGTTGATCCTAAGCACACATCAAGCGATCAATTACTGAGTAGTTTTCGAGGCCATGGTTTATGCCAAAATCCGATACTAACCGAGCAAATAATTATGTTTTCTCGTCGCCCTGGTACTCAAGGTATTCGCTTTAATAGCTCAACAGGAACAATAGACGGCTCCTTCACCAGTGCAAAAAACCGTCATATGCATGGACATGGCTGTTACAGTTTAGATGGAAAAAAACTCTACTGTGTAGAATCAGAAATAAGTACAGGCCAAGGAAAAATTACAGTACGTGATGGCAACAGCCTAGCGCTAATTAACGAATTTGATAGCCATGGCATTGGTCCTCATGAAATTGCCATGATGCCTGATGGTATAACACTAGTGGTGGCCAATGGAGGTTTGTTAACGCATCCCGACTCTGGGCGTAAAGTACTCAACTATGAAACCATGCGCTCTACTTTAAGCTACATTAATAGCAATACAGGAGCGCTGATCAGTGAGCATTTCGTTGCTGAAAGTAAAGCGAGCATTCGCCACTTAGACGTTGCAGAAGATGGTACTGTCGCGATTGCTCTGCAAGTTCAGCGTCAAGCAATGAGCGACAATCATTTAACGTCATTAGCGGCTGTCCACCAAGCGGGGCAAGAAATTAAAGTACTTACTGCCCCCGAAGCACTGACGGTGAAATTAAACGATTACATGGGCAGTGTTAAAATTCATAGCCCAAGTCGAACCGCTGCCTTTACTAGCCCTAAGGGTGACCTCGTATTATTCTGGCACTTAGATGACTTATCCTTGCAGGGTTACCATGCCTTTAATGATGTCTGTGGTTTAGCGATCAGCCAAGATAATAAATATTTCGTTTTATCCAGTTCAACAGGTAAAATCCGCCAGATACATGCGGCTACCTTGAAGATTGATAAAGAAAAAAGTCTTAATTTTCCGCAGCACAGCTGGGACAACCATATGATTTCAGTGCTATCTAATCATGCTTAACGACACAATTTTAGGTTCATAACATGTTCAAATTTATTCGCATTAGTACCCACTTAAAAAAATGCTCCGCCTTAGCGACAGCCATCCTGCTATCGGCTTGTGGCGGTACTGACTCAACGTTAAGTACAGGAAATAGTGAACTCCATGTTGCTGCAACACAGATCATCGACAATACAATTATTCCAGCAGCGAATAGCTTTCAACAACAAGCCGGAATTCTGGTTAGCGATAGCGCTCACTTTTGCAGCACCAATAACCTAACAGAAAGTAATTTAACCGCATTACAGAATCAATGGGTTGAAACCAACCTTGCTTGGTTCCAGCTACTTCCTTATCGTTTTGGCCCCATGGTAAACAGCTTATTATTACCTACTTATACCTATATTGATGGCTATCGATTACGTGGTACAAATTATACCGCCAGCGTTCGCACTAAAATTGATAGCCTATTAGCGGATACAAGCACTATTAATGCTGCCACTTTTTCTTCTTCTACTTTTCAATTTGTGGGTCTCTTAGCATTAGAAGTCTCCCTTTTTGAAGATGCGGCTAATCAATCAACGACTAAAGCTGACATTATTACAGAATATCAATCTAACCCTCGAAAATGTCAGTTGTTAACAGGATATGCTAATGAGTTATTACGACGAGCTGACATCATCCAACAAGGCTGGACAACGAATTACCGCAATACAAATAAGAGTTACCGTGAACTCATCATTAATAACCAACTCGATTCAGTTTTAGATGATGAAGCTGTAGAGTCTGCAATTAAAGAAATTACTGTTTCGGTACAAGAGTATTTTGATTATTTAGGACTAAGAGATATTACTTTAGATGTTAGCCAAATATCTTCCTCAGTATGGGCAGCTATTGGCAGCTCAGTCACGAATATCGAAGAACTTCTAAACGGAACAACTAATACGACCATCAGTCTTAATAAAATTATGGCTAATAACCGCTTCGAGCAAACAGTAGCAATTCTCGATGAGAATATTTCAACCCTTAGAACGGCATTAGATACAATGAATACCGTTGATACCGTCGCGGCGGCGAAAGCAATTGACGGCAATTTTAAACGTGATATTCCAGATGCATTGAATATTAACCTTGGTATTAACTTCAGTGATGGTGATTAACCTTAATCACTTTTTACTAAGCAAAAAAGATCGTGAAAACAGGTATTGATAACATAATTACAGCAAGGGATATGACGTACCATTTCATAGAATAATTCTTTTATGTTGAAGGCGTAGTATTCGAGTGTACGGCATTGCACTACTCTCGTACTGCGCCACATCAGGTTTTCGATATTAACTCATCGGGTTAAAACAAACTCATCTGCTGACCGCATATTTTGGCAAAGCTGGTATCGTATAATACCAGTAAACCATCGCATACCGGTGCGAGCTGTTTTTCTAAGTAATGCTGATAATCAATTTTCAATGCGCCTTTAGCGCTTTCATAAACGTCGATTGGCTGTGGGCCACTCGTAGTCATTATGTACTGTATCCAACCGCCACGATCCTGATAAAGCAGAGGCAAACCTTGCTGCTTTCGCCACAGTTCTAATACCGCAGCAGCTTTTGCATGGGGCGGGATATTACGCAGGTATTCACCCAATGGCTGACGCAAGCGTTTGCGGTAAATAAGTTGCTGATCTTTTTTTCCTTGCATCAAGTCCGCAATTTCATCTTTCATCCATTGCTGAAAGGCTTGTTCAGAAAATATTCGTTGAAACAGTTGGCGCTGAAATTCGCGGGCCAGTGGTGTCCAATCACTGCGTACGGCTTCAAGGCCTTTAAAAATAGTTTCTATTTTTTCTTCACCCGATGGCAATAGTTTATGCACAGTACCTGCATAACGTTTTTTACTGCCTGTTTCTGCACCACGAATTGAAGGCATAAAGAAACGTTGGTAGTGAATTTCATATTCTATTTCTAGCAGACTTTCTAGCTGATGTTCTTGTTGAATAGTTCTTTGCCACCAACGGTTCAAATCAACACTCAATTGCTTACCAATGGTATCGGCCTGCTGCTGTGTGTTTTTTTCTTTTAACCAGACAAATACCGAATCAGTATCGCCGTAAATAACATCATAACCTTGGGTTTCGATCCATTGCGCCGAGCGTTGTATAATCTCGTGACTGCGCTGGGTAATAGAACTTGATAATCGTATATCGAAAAATCGACAACCCTCACTGCCCAATACTCCGTAAAACGAACTCATGATGATTTTTATCGCTTGAGCTAGGTGATGATTGTTTTCTTTTTTAGCTTGATCACGCTGCTCTCCTAACATGGTAATCAAATCGGGCAAGCAATGTTTTTCGCGATCAAAGCGACCGCCATTAAAACCCATAATAGTATTTGAGATTTGTTTTGAATCTTCTTCTAATTCTTCTTTCAAGCCTTCAATCAAACCCATTGGATCAATTTTAAACGTCCTCATGATCGATGGGTACAAGCTTTTAAAATCTAAAACCAAGATGCTGTCGTACAAACCTGGGCGTGAATCCATCACAAAGCCACCTGGGCTTTTTATCTCAGCATACCCTTCACCATAGTTTGGTGCCACGTAGCCATTACGATGTAATAGAGGCAGGTATAAATTCTCAAAACCGGCAACCGAACCACCCATGCGGTCTAATAATAATCCGGTGAGGCTGGAGCGCTGAATAGCAAAATCCATTAATTCGGTATGCTGAAAAATATCCCACACCAAAATACAGTCTTCTAGGTTGTAGGCGGCTAATGCAGGCTTATCTTGATCAAATAAATACTCGATTTCATGGTCATAACCTTCATAGATTTTGGCTTCGCCAGAGATCAATTTATTACGGTCTAATAATTCTTCCGCCACAGCATCCAGTGCAAAACTGTCAAAGTGATACTGGGCTTGGCGCAGCATTTCAATGCCATCAATAATGCAGCGTCCGGGTACATTCACATAGCTTCGATTCGCACTGCTTTGGTCATAACGCCAACTCACTTCTTGTTGGTTTCGCCCTAAAATAAAGGGAACGTTTAACTCATCGCATTTGCGCTGAATAAAATCCATATCAAACTGAATAAAGTTCCAACCGATAATCACATCAGGATCTAAGCGCTGCATTTCAGCAAAGAAAATGCCTAACAGCTCGCTCTCATCCGCACAGTATTTACAGTCCTCTGCGACTGGGCTATCCGCGGCCCCAACCATCCAAATATAACTCACAGTTTCTCGACGACCATTAATAATGGCATCACCATGGCAAGCAATAGAATATAACTGGTCTCTTTTTCCTTCTTTTGGAAACGTCGTTTCTATATCCACCGACAATACGGTTAAGTCGATGGATTCAACCGCGGCTTGGCTGGGTTTCATGCGGCCTTGCTGACACAGTAAGTAGCCATCACACGACTGCCAATAGCCTTCAATGTCTGCACCACCGCGAATGAAGCGCTCCATTAAATAGCGATCAGTTGGCCTTAGGTCATATTCCCAAACATGAATATCCCAATCGCTTAATAAATAATGAAAACGGTAGATTTCTGCCTGCCTGACATAACAAGCAACTAAAGGTTTAAGACTGAAAGAACGCAACTGCACCGCGCGACAAGTGAGCTGAATGCCTTCGGCACGAGCCAGTTTTTGTGCTTTTTCTTGTTCTTCAACAGGAATGAAACATACCGAAGGCTGTTCAATCAGCACACACAAGGGTCCAGCATCACTGGCGAACCAGAACTCGAGTTCGGTGCTCTGTGCTCCCTCATACCAGCGGCTGGTTAATAAAAAGCCTTGTTGCTTACTTATACTCATTCATTACATTCTGTTTTAAGGTCTATACTAAAGCGTAAATACGCTGCAATGTAACAAGTTTAAAGGATACAGCAATGACCGGCCCAATAATTAGTGATGATCCACTTTATCTATTATTAAGAAATGATGATGTTACTGGTTTCAATCAAGCGCGATCTCAAGGTCAGGCTTGCGACTTAGCGGGCTGTGACTTAAGAGGCTTAGACCTGCGTAATTTAAACATTAGTGGCATGAATTTAAAAGACGCTTACTTTCGTGGAGCCGACCTACGTGGGATCGACTTTCGAGACTGCAATCTAGATGGCGCCTCATTAGCAGATGCTAAAATCAGTGGCTGTTACTTCCCTGACGGGCTATCCCCAGATGAAATTCAATTATCTGTCACTATGGGGACTCGATTGCGTCACATTTACAATAAAAGTTAGATTCATCCTTTAAAATAAGGTTATTATCGATATCTTTCATTAACACCTCAAAATTTATAATGTTGGAGATCTTTATGTACTTACCAGGCAAGCTGCATGAAGCTATGGACCCCATATATGCGCGCATGCAGCAGCTGCTAAAAGGTTTGTTAGAAGGTTTCCCTTTAGATCAAGATCCAGTTCCTATTGAAAATGTCGATGATCTTTACCAGCATTTTGATAATCACCAGCTCTTTTTAATCACTGACGGTATGATGCACTTCACACATGAAGGGCAAACCCTTATTAGCTTTGATGAAGGTGACCTCGTCGGTTTTTCACGTGCCTTCGATTTACCTTGCCCAACGATACGCGCTGATGAGTTTGTTGAAATACAATTAATTGATCGTGATGAGTTTTTGCGTCATATATACAGTGATAAGCGTCGTCAGCATTATTGGAGCCACTTTTTAATGTGCCAGAATAGCTTGTTGATAAATCAATTAGCTCAGGTCAGTAAAGAACACAAGCAAACCACTGCGGGCTTTCAAAACTGCAAGCCAGGCGACATTATTATTAAAGAAGGTGATGAAGCCGAGCACGTTTATACCATCATCAGTGGGGAAGCCGACGTATTTTCCGATGGCATAAAGGTTGGCGAGGTTGGCGAAGATGAAGTATTTGGCGCGATGGCTGTCTTCACCGGAGAAAAACGCTCAGCAACCGTCGTCGCCCGCACAGCCTGTACTATTATGGCCGTTCCTCAGAATGATTTTGTTAACTTAATCGAAGCACAGCCTAAAGCCGCTGTTAATCTAATAGAGAATTTAGCTCGCCGCATTACCGCGATGAATCAACAAATTATTGAGCAGCAGAAATAACAAACAAGCTGGATAAGGCAGGAACAGTACACAACGGGAAATATGCTCTACGCTTAAATAATCAACTAGACTAACGGATCAAGTAGCTTATTTATGCCTATTTTTCACAATCCTGCCGAACATTCACGCTTGCTCGCGAGAATAGCGTCTCTCGAAGCAGAAAAAGCCTCACTATTAGAAGATTTATCTAATAAAGATTCTCTTCATGCAAGAAATGATGATTTACATCGCGAGCAAAAAGATAAATACGATCTAAAAAGCGTCTTATTTTCAAAATATATTCAATCCCAAGATATTATTAACGACATCCGTCTCTCTGTTGCCGAATCTGCGGCCGAATCCTTGTCAGAAAAAAATAACCTTTCCCAATCGATGGAGAGCTTCTCAGAAATTAATTCATTAGTGAAAAAGTGTACGACAACCTTAAGTGGTTTAAATGCCCAAATCGGGAGCATTGCGAGTACGGTTGAACTACTGTCTAGTACGACCATTAAAATTGAAACCTTTGTATCTCAAATTCAAGATATCGCCGCTCAAACTAACCTGCTGGCATTGAACGCGGCGATTGAAGCTGCCCGTGCGGGTGAGCAAGGCCGCGGCTTTGCCGTAGTTGCAGATGAAGTACGAGCGCTGGCTGCTCGCTCAGCCGATGCTTCAGAGCAAATTACAAATCTTACAACAACCATCAAAACTCAAACTGAACTAGCAACCAAAGAGATTACTAATCAGCAAGTTGAAACGAAACAGGTTACCGACATATCAAACGCGATCAACGAAGTCGTGGTTGATGTGTCATCTGCGGCAAACATCATGTTTAATTCCATTGTGAAAACCAGCCGAGTCTCGTTTTTACAGTCCGTAAAGTTAGACCATGTCGCTTGGAAAACGGGCATCTACAAAAACATCATAAAACTAACCCATAACAATCATGATGATTTCAGCACCCATGAAAAATGCCGCTTAGGAGTTTGGTATTACGAAGGCGAGCACCCTGCTGACTATAAATCTTCGAGCCAGTACGCGAATTTAGAAATACCACATAAGAAGGTTCATCAGTCAGGCCATCAAGCATTGGATTTCTTTAAAGCAGGCGATGTTGAACACATGATTGAAGCACTCGATCATATGGAAGTGGCGAGTATTGAAACCACTCATTTAATCACTGCGTTAGAAAGTAAGTTTTAACGCAGATAAGCAATAACCGAACTGAACTGAGAATGCACTATTCAGTTCGGTTATTTTTCAACTCAATAAAGGGCGACTATTGAGCGATAGCCTCGGCCATTGAACGATCAGCAATTTCTTCTAACCAAGCTAAATCGACACTCTTATGAGCTTCACAAATAAACCAAGGTTCGCGCGAATCTGGCTCTAACATAATGCCATGCTTAATTAGGTTCATCGCAAACTCGGTATATAGCTCGCTATCCGTCTGCTTCCAATCACGGTAATTGGTCGGTACCAGATCGCCGAAATGAATACCAAACATAGAGTCCGGACCTGCAAAGCGATGCTCAACCCCATGCTTGGTGAATACTCGGCTCAAAACCTGCTGAATCTGTGCACCCACTTTATTGATGGTTGCATAAGCATCGGTTTCATTAAGGATCGTCAGCGTCGCTTTAGCAGCACTTAATGCAATCATGTTCGCAGTATACGTTCCGCCATGAGTCACACCCTTCTTATTGAAGTTGATGATATCCATTACGTCTGCTCGACCACCAAAGGCTGCAACCGGATAACCATTCCCCATCGCCTTCGCGTACGTTGTCAGGTCTGCCTTAATGCCATACAACTCTTGGGCGCCACCTTTCGCAACACGAAAGCCTGTTTTTACTTCATCCATGATCAGCAAAGTACCGTTGGCATCGCACATATCACGTAGCTTCTGCATATATTCTTGGCTTGACGCGATGCTACCGCAGTTGCCAAGAATAGGTTCAATCACAATGGCAGCAATATCACCTCCAACGCGTGCGAACACTGCATCGATGGCTTCAAAGCTATTCAATGGCACTGTTTCTAAATGCTCACGACTTGCTTCTGGAATACCAACCCCAAAAGACGCGATTTCAGGCGCTTTACCAGAAGCAGCATCCCAGTTATCAACATCAGACTTCCACATCATTTCATCATATAAACCGTGGAAACCACCTTCTACGACAACGATTTTATTACGCCCAGTAAAACCACGAGCAGTACGAACCGCACCGATCACGGCTTCAGTACCCGAATTAGCAAAACGCATCTTCTCGATGTTTGGACACATCTGCTTAACCAGCTCAATTACCTCAGAGTCCAGGTCGGTTGAAAAGCCTGAGATCGTGCCGCGTTCAGTAATCGCTTTAATCACTTCCTGGTCAATACGTGTATCACGATAGCCTAAAATAATAGGGCCATAAGCCAAACGGAAATCGACAAACGTTTGATCGTCAGCGTCAGTAATCGTGCAGCCTTCGCTACTTTTTACAAAAACAGTATTGTCTTCACCCCAATAGCGATAACTATCGGCAACACCCATTGGCATATTGGTATGAGACTGCTGCAATAAGCGGTTAGTATTCGGCTTGGCTGGATTCGTCATGTTTCAATTCTGCGTTAATAATTGATGATCATATTTAATTAATGGCGCGCATAATACAGGGCTATAAACGGCTTTGCATCCGAGATGTCGAATTCATGAATAAAAGCGACTCGGCATAATAGAGAAGCGACCTGTCTTACCTACTAATATTTTGTCCCTAATGTTTCAAACCTTTGATCCATGGCTTTAAAAAGTTAACGACTAACGTGCTACACTTCCAGCCATTACCATCACCTTTATTCGAGTCTTCTGTTAATGGATTTTCTCTGGATTCTTATCGCTTTCCTTTGTGGATTTGCCGCAAAGCAGATTAACCTTCCCCCTTTAATCGGATACTTAGCTGCCGGCTTTGGTCTTCACGCTTATGGCGTACAGCCTCATGAAAATTTAGACACTCTCGCTAATATTGGCATCACCTTAATGCTGTTTACTATTGGTTTGAAGGTCAACTTTCAAACCTTATTGAAAACGTCTGTTTGGGCTGGCACTAGCTTACACATGATCAGCTGGGTCATTCTAGCAACGCTATTATTGAAAGGCCTTGCGCTGCTAGGCCTCCAGTATTTTGTTGATTTAGACTGGACTGCTCTGGCTCTCATTAGCTTTGCTCTTAGCTTTAGTAGCACAGTCTGTATCGTTAAACTGTTAGAAGAAAAAAATGAGATGAAGGCCCGCCACGGTAAGCTCGCGGTGGGTATTCTGGTTATGCAAGACATTGTCGCTGTTGCTTTTCTCGTGATAGCGACGGGAAAGATACCATCGGTATATGCCTTTGCTTTGTTATTACTATGGCCTGCACGCCCATTACTGGGACGTATTTTGAATCAAGCAGGTCACGGTGAACTGCTGCCTTTAATAGGTTTCTTTCTCGCCATGGGCGGGTATGAGTTATTCCAGATGCTCAACATGAAAGGAGACTTAGGCGCTCTCGTGGTTGGCTTATTATTAAGTCCGCACCTCAAATCAGCAGAGTTGGCAAAGTCGTTATTAAGCTTTAAAGATATTTTCCTCATTGGTTTCTTTTTATCGATTGGCTTTACCGCGCTACCTACGATTGAAATGATTCCTGCGTTAGCCGTCGTCAGCTTTATCCTTATCATTAAAGGGGTACTGTTGTTTCACATACTGGCGGCGATTGGAGTTGCGGGCCGCAATATGTTCTTAGGCAGCATGATATTAACTAACTACAGTGAATTTGGTTTAATCGTAGCCGCATTGTGTGTGCAAAATGGTTGGCTAGATAAAGATTGGTTAGTCATCATTGCATTGGCCGTGAGTATTTCCTTTGTTTTCACCAGTATCTTTTACGACTATGCCCACACGGCCTATGCCTATGCGAGAAATTGGGTTAAGTTTTTTGAACGTCAACAACCGATGCCCATCTATCAAGAGCAAATGAAAAGCGCTGAGATTCTAATTATTGGAATGGGCCGTGTTGGCCGTAGTTCTTATGACGTATTGCATGCTCAGCTGGATGATAAAGTTTGGGGCGTAGAATCTGATATTGATAAAGTACGACGTCACCGTGATGAAGGTCGCCATATTATTTTTGGCGATGCTGAAGACGCCGATTTTTGGGAAACCCGTGAGCTTTGGCATATCAAGCTGATCATGCTGGCGATGCCGTCAGTCATCGACATTTGCGACATTACTAAACAGTTAAAGTTATGCGGCTATAAAGGTCATATTGCAGCGATTGCTCGTTACGAAGATGAACGAGAAATGCTACTTGAGCTGGGGGTGGATAACGTATTTAACTATTACGTAGAAGCAGGTACAGGTTTCGCCGAAGAAAGCCTGCATTTGCTAGAACAAGATAGAAAAGCTCAAATAGCGTAAATGGAAAGAACACGAATATAATGACAAAGAATACTATATGGGTCGACGCAGACGCCTGCCCAAACGCCATTAAAGAAACATTATTTAAAGCGGCTAACCGCAAAGAAATGTCGCTTATTTTAGTGGCAAATCACTTTATCAAAGTACCTCCATCAAAATGGATCAGTAGTATTCAGGTTGAATCGGGGTTTGATGTTGCTGATGATTATATTGTTGAGCAAGTTAATAAAGATGACTTAGTGATTACGTCAGACATTCCTTTGGCTGCAGAACTTATCGATAAAGGAGCTCACGTCATTACCTCTCGCGGTGATATTTTTGACAAAACAAATATCAAACAAAAGCTTAACATGCGCGACTTTATGGATACCATGCGCAGTTCCGGCGAACACAGTGGTGGCCAAGCTGCGATGAATGCAAAAGACAAACAGATGTTTGCTAATGCACTCGATCGCTATTTAGCACGCTACGGTTAAAAATCAAGACCGCAGACAAATCTATAAACAGGTAAGCACAAACAAAAAAGGCCAGTGATGTTTTACCATCGCTAGCCTTTTTCATTTTATTTCTCTATTGCATTCAGTAAATAGAGTATCCCATGTTAAAGCGTTTCAAAAATCAGCGTTTCAGTGAAATCATAAAACTTACGGTTACCCGCTTTATCATGCAAAGCGATAGAAGCAACGCCCCAAGTACCCGGAGCAGAGCCAACCGGTAACGTTACCGTTGCCGTGTATTGTTTCCACTCAGTGGCATCACCCTCAAAGAATAATGTATGCGAGTTTTCATGCTGATGATAATGAAAATGCTCAGTGCCTTGAGGATCTCTTAATTTATAAGAGACCGTGCCCAAGCCTGCTTTGTCATCGCGCGCCCAATACTTGATCTCTACATTGGTTTCGCCATTGGGCATTGCTGTATTAGTCGGTGCCGCCGTTACTGAAATACAGCGTTCATTTACAGCGCCAGTACACGACTGAATATCCATCTCAGGCATGATTATATCAACCGTCGATGCGTCGTTTATTAATTGAACTTTAGGCGATGCTTCACGCATCTCATGATTATCAGAGAAGTTTTCACTGCTGTGATTCAACGCTCGATCTTGCATCGACAAATGCCCTACACGATATTCACCACTGCGATAATATTCTGTCGTCGTTAATTTAACAGTACACTGACCGTCAATAGCGCCATGGATATTTTCAGAAAAACTACCGTGCATATCGTCAGAATACGATTCAAATGATTGATGAGCAAAGCGCGAGAAACACTCACCGCTTGATTTCATCGCAACATCTTCATCTACATCCCAGTGGGCCGTTAATGTTTTAATCACACGACATTCAAACGCCGGATTGCCATCGCAATTATCTACGGTGCGATATTTTTTACCGTCACGTACTTCAATAAATTCTTCATCACCTAACTCTAAGGTTAAAGAGTCATCAACATACTTAGGCGCAATCACATCATCTGTTGGATTGTTGATAAACATCTGCCAGCCATAATCGGTACTGCGCTGATAACGTTGATTTCCTAGAGGATCGGTAATGGTAATTTGCGCAGGAGCCCACCAACCATTTTTAGCGGTATCAGGCAGAGTAAAGGTTGCACGTAAACGATCTGATATTTTCTTACGCACGCCGTTTTCGCTTACGGGCACAAAATGAATATCTTTAAACGTATCAATCTCACTGAAGATTCGAGTGAAGGCCGAAGATGCGCCTTCTAAACAAGACTCAAGGGTGCAGTTTTCTTGAGTTGTATGCAACTGCAAATCAATAGTGATACGTTTATCTTCACCAGCAGCACCCTCTACTTTAATATCAACATTTTTTATTTTTCCTGGATATACATAATCAGGATGAAGGTTTAATACCTCAAACGTTAAATCATCACGAATGGTTTGCAAATAAGTAACACCCGCCATCAAGCGGTCACGAATAAATTCATATTTTGCTGGCGCCCGTGCACGTAATTTATCAGGATTATTTAAGAAGTAAGAAACGCTTTCGGCTAAATCTTCATTTGGGTTTTTAAGCTGGGCATAACCTGAAACAAAGTTGGTCGTTTTGCGCGCTGACCATCCATCACTTGCATCAATATTAATCGTGTCATTATTACTATTAAATTCAGAACCATGTGTATGCGATGCTAAATTCTGATCGGCGCTGTATGGTTGTTCTTCTAGATAGTTTTGTGGATTAGAGCCATCAATGCGATACCAATCAGACAGAGCTAACCATTCTAGTTTTAAATCGCGATTAAGCACGAAGTGCCACAAGAAGTGCGTTTTTTCATGCAAAACTAAACGCTGCATATGCTCAAGATTGTTACCTTTGAAAGCTTTTTCCATAAATTCAATATAACCATTACCCGGCCAAGCAACAGCAGGTGCATCAGGATATAAAGGATGGTCATGTGCATTATCACGACGGAATAAATACTTTAGCCCTTTCGTCGAATCGTTTTTATCACGAATGGTGTGCAGGCCTTCTGGCATTTCTTCGAACTGATTAATCACAATCAGTACTTCTTCTGGGGTAAATTTTTGCCATGCAGAAGGCGTACGGTCTTCAGCGATCACGGCGTTATTATAAGTACTGTGATAGGCGCTGGCACCGGTATCAATCGAAACACCAAAGCGTTTTTCTAAAATGCGATTAGCGGCCTCTAAATTTTTACCGCCATTAGTAATATAACTAACCGCGGCATGATGAAGACTTTTAGAATAAAAACGTCCTCGCTGACCTTCTAAAGAAACAATCTGAGGTTCGGCATAGGTAAATGCTTGTGCATCTAAAGTAACAGTATTGCCATTCACCGCAATATTACCGGCAATGTGATTCGTGCTTAATGTCCATAATGTTTCAGGAACATTATGCTTAGTCGCATCGCACGGAAGACTAATTGATTCGGTGCTGTCTTTGCAGTGCGATTGTGGAATTTGCTTCATAGTTTCTAATAAACGATACGCATGTGCTTGAGTCCAAGGCAGACTGTCTGAATCGTCTAAAACAATGTGATAATCACGATATAAAATTTGCGCTGCGGCAATATTAGGAACTTCATGTTCAATGCCTTCAACATTCACTTCGATTTGTGAATTAACGGCTGACGCGTATTCAAGACCACTCACACTTTGGCCATCGTCTTGCCACGCATATAGAAAAACATTATCAATATCAGGAGTGGGTTGTGCCGCAACCGATAATGCCTGTGCCACACGACCTGGTCTGCTGCTTAAAATGGCTTCTTGGCGATAGCCTTTTGCTTGTACTTTTAAGTTATATTGAGTTTCTGGTGTTAGGTTTTCAAACTTATAATTGCCTTCACTGTCCAAGCGCTGTGTATGCAATTCACCACCACCGCTTGCCGTAATAGAAAATGTATTATTAGCGAGCAAACCATTTACATTTCCTGATAAACTCGTATCTGTTACATCATTATTGTTTGATGTTTCACCACCACTACCGCCACAAGCGGTTAATAAGCAGACGGTCACTGCATTAACCAAATATATTTTTTTCATCATTATTATCTCACACTACTGAGCGTCATCATCGAGCTCTATGCGCGCACCTTACCTCAACAGGATTCACTGCTACAAGGGTGATACTCACTCACGGAATGACGAAAAGATTAAACTGAGACCTTGTGCCCTTAATTATAAAATAGAGTCACAAAACATGAATAAAAATATTAACCAAGGATTGCCTTGCATTCCACCATGACCATTATCGATAAATAAAATACGATTATTAATGCCATAACAACTAATAAAAAAATCATGTGATAATTCAATACCCTATCGATTAGAGCTGATATTTCATTCCTGTTTTAATGCTTCAGACCGGCGCACCATCACGATTATGTTCTCAGCGTTATTATCACATCTGGTCGAAAACTTAATGCCGTTGAGCACGCAGTATAAGAATTTCTGAGTTCTTCAACTTTTAAAAGACCAGAAATTTCCACAGAACCTTCACAAAATAGACTGATTCGATTCCAAGGAAGCATCGAATTTAGACAGCTAAAATATGATACTGCTCTAATATTAAGTTACGCATATCATGCTTAACGATAGCATCGATCATTGGGAGACTCGCTTTACCAAGCAGGCCTTCTCCGTTCATATGTGCCGATAAGGCTTTTGAAAACTTAGTCAATCGATTGGGTTCAATCTGATATTCATTCAACCAAGGCTGTACCTTTTCAAGTACGATGATTTTTCTATTGAGAAGCAACAGTCGCTAATAAGAAAAGCCTGTCTTTCACTATCACCTCTAGGAGATATCTCTATTTCCATTTTACTGAAATGACTAATTCATAGAGATTAAAAATGACAAGAATACTGTTTCTGCCATTGCAATGATAGATTTCACAAATGAGTTAATTGAGCACACTATTATCGATGAATCTTATTTAATAGAAATCGAAGGTACTTTCTGCTCAATTTATGCAACGTGGAAAGATCAAGAAATCATTCAAGAACATTGTTTATCAGAAGAAGCTCTCATAAATTATGGCGACAAGTAGAAACAGAGACTTTAAATTCCAATTTTGACATTGATATTGGTGCGAAAGTTAATATTCAATCGAAAGGCGCTTTGGCTGCTTGGTTAAGGACAAATAAAGTGGTCAGGTTGTTCAGTGAACACAGCATATTTAATGGGTTCTTACGTAATGTTCCGCTGATGAAATAGTCTAATCCGTCTGAAACCCTTTTCAGTCGGTTAATACTTGGGCTACTCTGAAGTGATCGAATAGTAAATCCCGTTCAATATGTCACGAGAAATTAATATTATGAGCAATGAAGACAGTAATACACAGAATAGTGGCCCTTACGTTCCACCTGCCGTTTGGACTTGGGAAGAAAAATCTGGTGGTCAATTTGCCAGTATCAATCGCCCTGTTTCTGGCCCGACCCATGAGAAAATATTGCCTGCAGGTAAACATCCTTTTCAATTACATTCTTTAGCGACACCCAACGGCGTTAAAGTCACCATCATGCTAGAAGAGCTGATCGAAGCAGGCATTGATGCAGCCGAGTACGATGCGTACCCGATTAATATTATGGAAGGTGATCAATTCGGCAGTGGCTTTGTGGCTATTAACCCTAATTCAAAAATTCCTGCTTTGATCGATAATTCTAGTGTTGCAGCCGGTGGAAAGCCCATTCGTATTTTTGAATCGGGTGCTATTTTGATGCATCTAGCCGAGAAATTTGAAATATTTTTACCCAAAGGTGCCGAAAAATCTGAGGTTCTTTCTTGGCTATTTTGGCAAATGGGCAGTGCGCCATTCTTAGGCGGTGGCTTCGGTCATTTCTACGCTTACGCCCCAGAAAAGTTTGAATACCCGATTAATCGTTATGCGATGGAAGTGAAACGTCAGCTGGATGTGCTCGATAAGCAATTGGCAAACAATACTTATATTAGCGGCGAAGAATATACCATTGCCGATATGGCAATTTGGCCTTGGTATGGCGTATTGGTTTTAGGTGGTTTATACGACGCCGCAGAATTCTTAGACGTTAAGTCTTATAAGCATGTGATGCGTTGGGCTGAGGCCATTGCTCAACGTCCTGCGGTTATGCGCGGAAAAATGGTTAATCGCTCTTGGGGGGAACCAGAAGAACAATTACTAGAGCGCCATAGCCGCGAAGATTTTAATAAATAAATCAGTGCAACTGAATTTGATAATGCAGCTCAAGCCTTGAGCGGTATTCTTGCCAATCAATACTATCGCTAAATAGAAGCTGCTCTGACTGCTGTGCAGAAAAAGCATACCCCAGCATAACTTCAAAGGTTTGCGGGGTTTGCCCTTCATTATTTAAGCGTGAGTTATCTAAAGAATTACCACTGGTATCGCTCACTTGAGCATCTGAATATAAATAGTTATGACAAACCCCAGTCTGCCAATTCTTTTGGTTATTAATAGGATAATCGGCATCTTGAGAGAGGTCGTATAAACCATTATTAAAAAATCGCTGACTAGCAATCGCAATGAATTTGGTAGTCGTACTTGATATAGAAAAATTAAATTCATCATGGCAATGAAAACAATCTGTTTTTTCGTTGAAAAATAAATTTCATGTAGTTCCAAATACTCATTCGATATGTTTATTGCCGATGTATTGTTTGCCAGTAAGCTTTATGAATTTAGCAGCAGTTAAGATAATCTGCTGATAAATTTTAAAACCAATATATTTACTCTATTTTATTCCTACGGAAACCCAGATTTGGCTATCGCAATCATCATTGCGCGCAACGGCCCGTTGATAAATTTAGGGCTAGAGCAGTAAATATACCATTACATTCAGGATCATTGCTCGCTGACATACAGCCCGGGCCAGTATTTTCAGTATTCGTTTCTACGTTTGAATTAATCACTAAGTCGGCATAATTTGATTTGATCTTTAGTTAAGTCAACGCTTTCGAAAGTGTACGTACTCGGCTGACTTCATCCGCGATTGCTACGTTGCCAGAGATACTTGAAGTCTTTAAATCGGACCACAAAAAGCTAATGCGTTGGTTAATCATAATAGGATTTGTCTTGGCAAAACATGTGGCAGCTAGTCTGCTATTCTTCCTCTTTGCTGTTTGGTGTAACGTTACTAGCGCCTATCAATATAAATACGTGTAATATACGGGCTCTAATAAAGCATCAGGAATCCTCCATAATGGAATTTTTTACCGTTGATACCCTACTGTGGATCGGCATTATTTTCTGTATTTCACAGTCTGCTATGTTCTCTGGCCTCAATCTGGCTTTTTTCTCTCTCAGTCGCTTGCAGCTTGAAGTAGAAATGAAGCAAGGTAACGTCGCGGCGGGCAAAGTGCTCGAAGCCCGCAAAGACTCAAACTACCTACTGACGACGATTCTTTGGGGAAATGTAAGTATTAACGTACTGCTCACATTATTGTCAGATTCTGCCCTCGCGGGCATCGCGGCTTTTGCCTTCTCTACGATTTTTATCACGATCTTTGGTGAAATTTTACCGCAAGCGTACTTCTCTCGTAATGCCTTACGCATGGCGTCGTTATTAACGCCAGTGCTTAAGTTTTATCAGTTTATTTTGGCACCCGTTGCACGTCCTTGCGCCATTGTTTTAGATAAATGGTTGGGTAAAGAAGGTATCGATTACCTTCGAGAGAAAGAATTAATCTCAATGATTCATGCTCACATGGATGCAGAAGATTCGGAGATAGATGTTATTGAAGGTCGTGGCGCACTAAACTTTCTAATGATTGATAAAATCAAAGTGACGGAAGAGGGTGAGCTTGTTGATGCAAACTCTATCATCCGCTTGCCTACCAAAGTAGATTTTCCCTTAATACCGGATGTTTCTCGTGATGCAGACGACCCGTTTCTTCAGCTAGTGAATGCTAGCGGACATCACTGGGTAGTCTTGGCTGATGAAGAAGGTAATCCTCTTTTATTACTCGATGCTGATGCGGCATTGCGGGCTGTTTTGCTCAATAAGGATCAGCCTTACGATCTTTATCATTTTTGCCGTCGTCCATTGGTTATTCGCGATACCGACAAAACTATTAGCGAAGTAATTAGACATCTTAAATCATTACCATCGTCATCAAAAAGTGATGATGCAGCGATAGATTATGATGCGGTATTAATATGGGGCGAGCAACCTAGAATAATTACTGGCGCGGATATTTTAGGTAAGTTATTAAAGGGAATAAAATCAACCGACCTAGAATAGAGTATGAAATCTGCACTTAAAACAGTGCAGATGCTTTTTTTTAAGTAGGGTGCTTCTATCTTTGATAACATCCTTTAATATAAGAAGTTAGCATTCATTCTATTGATGAATACCGTTTTTCTGCCTACTTTAGTCATTAATTTTCATAATCCGAATAAAAATCAGACTACGTATTTAAGCCCATCAATATCGCTTTATGAACATTAGTAGGACTAGTCACCTGCGAAGTTTTATACACTCCCCTGCGGCGGCGCGGATCCATCATATTATAGCCAAAAGCTTTCAAATCCTCTGCGGTTGGCTCAATACGAATCACTTTTTTACCAGCTCCTTTAAGCAAAGCTACTTCTTTATCCACTATCTTTGTCATGCCTTTTCGTACTTTACGCTCAATCTTGTTAAACCAAGACAAAGACTGATCTGGATTTGTTGATGCCATAGGCACTAATAAAATCACTTCATCGACATCCGTATCCACCAGCATGTCTACTGAACAGGGTGAAACAACACCACCATCAATATAAGTACGATTATTGATGGTGATGGGCGGACACCAACCTGGCACAGCATAGGACGCACAAACGGCCTGACTAATATCAAGACTTGGTAATTCATGTTTGTCACGACCAAAAGCAATACGTTCACCGCTTTCATTATCAACAGCGACTAACCAGCAATCGCTATGACCGACCCAGCTTTTATCTTTTCCTTCTTTGTTTTTTACGCGATCAATTAATTTCACAAAAGAGGTCATGTCGAATCCGCCTTGTGGCAATAGTCCGATCCATCCCGTTAATGAACTTAACTCACCGCGACGCATCTTTTTATATAAGTTTTTTGCGGTAAATTTAAAGGTAGGTAATGGTGGATACCATGAGCCTGAATCTTTATCGTGGTTCCATATATTTCTATATTTACTATCGATAAGGTTTTCTTCTTGTGAAGCGATTAAGTCATTAAGAGAGACTCCACCCGCCATTAAACTGACCAAAACGGCACCCACTGACGTGCCAATAAAGATATCAGCCTCTTCAGGGTTCCAGTCTAATTGCTGTCGAATTTGGACTAATGCAGGAATCATCCATGCAGCACCCGCAACCGCCCCGCAACCTAAAACTAAAGCGCGCTTAGGTTTTTTAGACATGTTATGACTCACTCTTTTTATCTAACGAGTAGGCTTGGCCATCAAACTTGGCCAACATTTTTCTTAGTTTGAATGTACTCCACGGAAAGCCAATACTGTTCTTACCATTTTCATCGATGTAATAACTAGAACAACCGCCGGTATTCCAAACGGTAGTTTGTAAATCTTGCTGCACTTTCTCGTTATAGACTTTCTGTGCTGCGCTATTTACTTCTAGGCGCGATAAGTTGTTATCGCGCATTTCTGTTAACGCGCCCATCACATAGTTCAATTGCGCTTCGATAATAATGAACGCCGAATTATGGCCAATGGCTAAGTTTGGCCCAAGCACGAGAAAGAAATTTGGAAAGTCAGTAATAGTTGTTCCACGATACGCTTCTGGGCTACCTTGCCAGATGTCGTTCATGGTTTTACCGCTTTTACCTTGTACGTGTTTAGCGATAGGCACGTCGGATACATGAAAGCCGGTACCTAAAATAATCACATCAGCTTCACACCTTTCGCCATTGCTCGCGATAATGGTATTACCTTCTATTCTATCGACACCACTAGCGACAACCTCAACATTATCTTTAGCCAGTGCTTTGTAATAATGATTACTCAATAAAACCCGTTTACAACCCATAGTATAATCCGGGATGATTTTTTTCTTTAATGCTTCATTTTTAATGTGACGATTAATATGCCATGTCGCTAGGCCTTGTAATCGTTTTAATATCACCGGTTTTCGAAATCCTAGACCAAAAATTTCCATACCTAAATAGAGCGTCTTACGAAACAGGTTTAAAGTAAAAGGCAGCTGAAATAAAGCACGGACTAATTTATTCACTTTAATATCAGGCTTAGGCAAGATCCATTGTGGTGTACGCTGAAAGGCTATTAGTTCTTTTACTTTTGCTTGTATCTCAGGAATAAACTGAATCGCCGATGCCCCCGTCCCAATCACTGCCACACGCTTGCCCGTTAAATCGACTTCATGATTCCAACGCGATGAATGAAAGACATCGCCCTTGAAACTGTCTAAACCGGATATCGTTGGCAAAATAGGTTCGTGCAAATACCCTACACATGAAATTACCTTGTTTGCTTGGTAAGTTCCTTGCTCAGTATCAATTAACCAATGCTGCTGAGCTTCTTGCCAAACGATATTCTGAACATGAATACCAAAACGCAGGAAAGGCATGATGCCAAAATCGCGGGCTGTTTTTTCTGTGTAGGTTAAAATTTCTTTTTGCCCTGCGAATACCTTGCTCCACTTTTTATTCTGCGCGAATGAATACGAGTATAAAGCAGAAGGCACATCACATTCGCAACCTGGGTAAGTATTGTCTCGCCAAGTACCACCTAAGCTCTGATGTTTTTCTAAGATTATAAAATCGTTAATACCTTCTTGGGTTAAACGAATACCCGCACCGATACCACTGAAGCCTGAGCCAATAACGATGACATCGTGCTGGGCGATTATATTTTCTTTGCTATCTGCTATGGCATTCATAAGGCCTAATCCAACGGTGTTTTTATCAATTTTATAATTATTTTTATCTTACATACGGACTGGTATGTTAATCATTTATCCACATACGCTTTCGTATGTCAATAAAACTCAATATCCGCTACAATGAAAAACCATAAGCTTAAGCCATCGAAATACATAACATGCCTAAACCCAGTCGAGCGGAAGCCAAACAAGCAAGCCGTGAAGCCTTAATACAATCTGCAATGGAGCTGATGCCCAAAAAAGGTATTGATGTCAGTCTGGATGAGCTTTGTGCACACGCGGGTTATACCCGTGGCGCTTTTTATGTGCATTTTAAAAATCGTGACGAGCTGACATTAGAAGTCATGACGATTAACGGTGAGAGTTGGCTGAATTCGATTTTCAAACCCCAAGCCGATGGGGAGGCAGAAGATTTATTTACCATGGTGCAGCGTTTCTTAACCGAGATGGTTTCTGGTACTTATCCAATTTCTCAAGAAGCAGGTTTACGTCCCCACCAGCTTTTAGATGCCTGTGCTCGTAGCGAACCGATTAAGCAGCGTTATTTGGAATTAGTGACCGATAGCATTCGTCGTTTAACTGCCAACGTGCAGCAAAGCCAAGATAAGCAACAACTAAAGCAAGCGATCGACCCAGAACAAATTGCCTCATTATTATTAGCACTGGCGATTGGTGTACATACTCTGCATGACTTAGATTACCCCATCGATTTTGCCAAGGGCTCGATGACGTTATTACAATTATTAGCGAAGTAGCTTTGAACGAAATAGCAACTGACGAAAGTAAGTTGTAGCCAAAATATAGATGAGTAGGACGCTAACAAGCGTCCGCAGAAAAGCTAATCACTTCAGCAATCGTTTTCATGCCCAGCTGCAGCATTAAGATGCGGTCGACCCCCATGGCAACACCTGCACAGTCTGGCAGACCTGCTTCAGTATCAGCCATCGCAGTTAATAATTTTTCATCAATGGGCCGATCGGTTGCCCTTAATTCTTGCTCAAAACGCTGGCGCTGTTCTTTGCTATCAGTCAGCTCATGATAACCATTGGCCAGCTCTAAGCTGTTTAGATAGACCTCAAAACGCTCAGCAATCATTTGTCCGTTATCGTCTTTATTTAACTTAGCTAATGCCGCCTGGCTTGCGGGGTAGTTATAAATAAAAACTAATTGGTTTTCTGGCAAGGCTTTTTCTACCTTGTGACTCATGATCATATCGAGCCAGCCATCACGATTGAGTTCTAAATCTCCAGCCGCTAACTCAATACCTAACTGCTTGATATCGTCATCGCTCGCCGTAAAAGGATCTACACCTGCATATTGAATAACCGCTTGTTGGTAGGTTAAATATAACGGTGCATCAATTAATTCAAGGGTAGAATCACTGAAAACTTCTTCCAATAAATCAGCGACTTCATGCATTAACTCTTGGTGATCCATACCTAGGCGATACCATTCCAGCATGGTAAATTCAGGGTTATGTCGACCACCCGCTTCACCTGCGCGAAAGACTTTTCCCAGCGCGTAAATATCACCACTACCGGCGCACAACAAACGCTTCATCGAATATTCTGGCGAGGTATGCAAATACAACTTCGGCATTATCTCGGTAGCAGGCACAGCAATCGCTTCGATATTCATATCCGCTACGGGTGCATGATTAAGAATTGGCAGCTCGACTTCTAAGGCATTGGTGTCGATAAAGAATTCGCGAATGCTGCGGTTAAGCGCTGCACGGGCATTTAATGCCTCTAGGGTTGCGCTGGGTTTCCAATTCACTGATACCGACATATAAGAACTCTCTACTGATTCGCTAGCGATTTATTTTCCACATAAAAAAAGGAAGCCTAAGCTTCCTTCTTTTTGATACGTGACTAAATCATTTAGCACGGCTCACGTATTCGCCAACACGAGTATCAATACGCAGCAATTCACCAATGACGATGAATAACGGAACACTCACCATAGCGCCCGTTTCTAGTGTTGCTGGTTTTGAACCACCTTGAGCGGTATCACCTTTAAGACCTGGATCAGTCTCTGTCACTTCAAGATCAATGAAGTTAGGCGCTGTGATGCTTAAAATCTCACCATTGAACAAGGTGACTTCATAAACTAACTGTTCTTTCAGCCAGTTTTTGTTTTCACTGATCGCTTCTTCTGATGCGCCTAACTGTTCGAAAGTACCGTCAGTCATCATGAAGTGCCAGAATTCACCGTCGGTATACAGGTATTCCATTTCGACGTCCATGACGTCCGCACCCTCTAGCTTCTCGCCCGACTTAAAAGTACGTTCCCAGCTACGACCGTTTTTCAGGTTTTTCAATTTAACACGGCTAAAGGCTTGGCCCTTACCCGGCTTTACGAATTCATTTTCTACGATGGCACAAGGATCGCCATCCAGCATTACTTTAAGACCTGATTTGAATTCGCTGGTAGAATAATTAGCCATGTGACCTCGACAAAATATTGATGGGGTTCAGCACACCGGCCCCAGAAAAAAGAGCTATGATAACCGAAACCCCGTTAGTGATCGAATCTTTAACCGATATTAATCAGACCCCAGCGCAAGACAGTTGGAATAAAGTCTTATCGGGGGCGACTAAAAGTGTCGAAAAGTTACTGCTTCAACTTGATATACCACTTACAGAACTTAATCAGCGCCAGCTGGCTTGCCTCGATTTCCCTCTGTTAGTCCCTCAGCCCTTCATTGATAAAATGGAGAAGGGCAATGCAAACGATCCCCTGCTATTACAAGTTTTACCGCAAAGTGACGAATTAGAATCGGTAGAGGGTTTTATTAATGATCCATTAGCGGAAAAACACAGTAATTTACAAAAAGGTCTTATTCATAAATATCATGGCCGTGTTCTGGTTCTACTAAGTACTGGGTGTGCAGTCAATTGTCGTTACTGTTTCCGTCGCCACTTTCCTTATGAGGAAAATCGCATTGGTAAAAATGATTGGCAGAGTATTTTAGATTATGTCGGCAACGATCCGTCAATTGAAGAACTGATTTTGAGTGGAGGCGATCCCTTGATGCTCAGCGATCAGCAATTAGAGAAGTTTATTAAGCAAGCTGAAGCGATTCCTCACTTAGAACGCTTGCGCATTCATACTCGTCTACCCGTCGTTATTCCCCAACGAATTACCAACAGATTTATTGATATTTTACATTCCTGCCGATTCGATTGTGCCATAGTGCTGCATATTAATAACAGTCAAGAATTGGATAATGAGTTGAGCTCCCGTCTATCAAAACTCAGACAAGCGAGCATCACGTTATTAAATCAGGCCGTTTTATTACGCGGTGTAAATGATTCTCTTGAGGCACAAGTCGAGCTGAGCAAGACACTCTTCAAAGCAGGCGTATTACCCTATTATCTTCACCTCTTGGATAAGGTAAAAGGTGCCCACCACTTTAATGTCAGTGAAAAAGATGCGCAACAATTGTATCAGCAGCTATCATTAAAACTGTCAGGGTATTTAATACCTAAGCTTGTGCGAGAAGAGTCTGGTAAAGGCAGCAAAACGCCCGTACCAACAGCTCTATAAGCAATAGCAAATAGTAGCGACGCATAATGAAACAGGTTAGTCTGTTAGAGTTTTGTACTGCGTTAAATAATATTCGCTATAGTTAAGACTATAGACATAGTTAATTTACATTAGTTGGTAATAAAAAAGGCATGGATAGCACCAGAACACCGATAAAACTTCACATACCTAGCCCAACCCAGAATCAGCTATCTTTTTGCCAAGCAAATGTAGATGGCATTACTAACTGGGCTAAAAATCTTCCCATGGCGAATACGGGGGAAGCAGCAAGGCAGTTGTATCAGGCCATTCGTGAATTAAATCAATTACACGCAGATCCATTATTACGTTTCAAGTTACTTGAAGTGATCCGTCCTTATATCTATTCCATCGGTACTCTGCTGGCCAAGCATTTTTTACAAACATCCGTATCCCTAAATGAACGTCAACTTAAAATTGCTAATTTAAGTCAATCTTTGCAAGCGCACTTAGCAACCGGCTATAAACTCGTCGTCGTAAACAGTATTTCAGCACTAGGGCCCAGTGATAAACCGTCGAAAATTGTTACTACATCAATCCATCGAGCGATTACCGATACGACGAGCACCATACTGAGAGCGTTCCAGCTATATTGTCATCCCCCAGAACGTTCGTGGTCTGAGATTAACCAATTATTTTTGTTAGCGCAGATGCGCAACTTAGAAAACTACAAAGTTAATGATACCCAGAACCGATATCTCAGCACGTCCGACATAAACGCGGCTTTTATTCGTGCTCACTTATTAGGTACAGCAAAACCCAACAATCTGCGCCAACAAGACTTAATTCAGCTTTATGATGCTACCGAACTCTGGGCTGATAGAGTCAGCATCACAGACTGTGATGATGAATCTGCATTATTCATTATCAATCTACATCGCGACACTGTTGCGCAATATCGCCAACACCTGCGTGATGCACAAAAGCCTCTGTTTTGCAGCTTAAATACAGCAGCACTGGTACAAGAACTCAAATTCTATGCGGCAAACCCCCAAGGGACTAGTAGCATTACCGTACCAGGGAAAATGAGCGACAATTTATTAACCCATGCCATTCAAGCTTGGGGAATTCATTGGCAACGCTCCTTCCGTCGCATGCCAACAGGAGGCATGCTACGCCTGTGCATCGGATTAAGTGCGACTCATTATTATATTGCTGGCAAAAAAGATTTTGAAAAGCTCAAAGCCGAATTACGCCCAAGAGAAATCGAAAAGCGCCATACGCCAGTAATAGACACCGGGAGTCGTTCCAATAATGATGTTTGGGCCGGAGCATTTGATGCTGGCACCTCTGTTATTCCCGAAAATACAAACATGAACATCGATACTATTGATTTCATTAGTAAGCATACAAAAGAAGAAGCCGCTGATACCAGTATTAAGTATCCAGCCCATGAAGTGACCTTAATTAATACTAGCCCTGGTGGATATTGCCTGCAGTGGCTCGGTGAATTACCCGCCAGTATTCAAGCAGGTGAAATTTTAGGTATTCAAGAAGCAGGCGTAAAGCATTGGGCTATTGGTGCTATTCGCTGGATTCGTCATTTAGGGAAGTCAGGTACTCAACTCGGTATTGAACTGCTCGCGCCTAAGGCTGAAGCGGGTGCCGCTCAGTTATTACAAAAAACAGGACAGAACGGCGACTATATGCGTTCGTTACTATTACCGGGTATCAAAGCCATTGCTCAGCCTGCAACCCTTATTTTACCGCGCATGCCCTTTCGCACAGGAAATAAGATTGATCTTATGCACAATGATAGTTCCGGCCGTCATCAACTAGTTAAACGCATCATCTCAACGAATAGCTTTAGCCAATTTCAATTTAGAAATAGTGGTATCAAGCCTAGCCCTCAGAACTTGCATCAGGATAGTGATCTGAAAGATGATGACTTTGACTCTCTTTGGAACAAGTTGTGACGCTCAGCGTCAAAATGTGACTTAATTTACACATTTTTACCTATCATTTGAACCTACCCACCTTATAATCAGTACTCACGGTACAAAGAGTTTCATTACATGCATTCTGCTAGTAGTCGAGATACGCTTCATCTATTGCTATTGACCCATAAACAAAATGACGCGGAAGATTTGGTTAGCTTGTTGCGAAATTCAGGTCGAGCCACTCGCGCTCACATGGTCTCCTCCTTAGAAGATTTCAAAGTTCAGATTCAAGAGAAGACTTGGGATCTGATTTTAGCTGAACCCAAAGCCCAAGATATAGATCCCAAAGAGCTGTTTAAACAAATTAAACGTCTCGATAAAGACCTTCCAGTTATCATACTGGCTGAAGATGTTGACCCCATGCAGCTCGAGTTTTATTTAAAACTCGGAGCATGTGATGTGGTGCCTGAAGATGAAAGTAATTTACTGTCGATGGTCATTCAGCGTGAACTAGGCAACCTCAATAGCCGTCGCATCTTGCGGACAACGCAAGTTAAATTACGCGATGCAGAGAGACGCTGCCAGTCACTGTTAGAAAGTTCAAAAGACGCTATCACCTACATTCATGACGGTATGCATATTTATGCAAACCAAGCCTATCTCGACTTATTCGGCTACGATAACGTTGATGACCTTGAAGGTATGCCTGTCATGGATATGGTCGCCAGTAGCGATCAAGAAAACCTAAAGCAGTCATTGAAAAGCTTTTTAATGGCCGGTGGTAATGTTGACTTAAAATACAGCGGTTTGAAAACAGACGCATCTGAATTTCCTCTTACCATGTCCCTGTCATCAGCCACTTACGCCGATGAATCCTGCACACAAATTGTTATTCGTGCCAAATCAAATAATTCAGACCTAGAAGCCAAACTAAAAGACATTAGTAGTCGTGATTTATTAACCGGCCTTTATAATAAACCGCACTTCATGAACAGCTTAGAATCAGCCGTCGATCGCGCCGTATTAAAAGGTAACATCGGCGCGGCTATGTACATCAATATTGATAGATATGGCAAAATAAAATCACAAGTTGGTATTAACAATACCGATTCCGTTCTTTGCAGTGTGGCCAACTATTTAAAGTCTGCTATTAATAAAGAAGATACCTTGGCTCGAATTGGCGAGGACGTATTTGCTTGGGTTCGCCCAAATATCAATGCAGAAGAAGCACTCGCAGCCGCCGAGAAATTTCGCGATGGAATAGAGCACTTAGTGATAGATGCTAATTCTCAAACCGTCACAATCACCGCCAGCATTGGCGTTGCCTTAATTAATGATAGCTGCAGTGATCCACGAGATATTTTACAAAGATCGCACCAAGCTGCTGATGCAGTGCGACATGATGAAGGCCACGAAAAAGGCAATGGAACACATTTATTCGTCGCTCGAGAAGAGGCACCTGACAACAGTGAAAACGGTATTGAAAAACAGGTTTTAGAAGCACTAAAAGCAGGCTCATTCAATCTATTATTCCAACCACTCATTAACTTAAAAGGCGACGAGCAAGAACATTACGAAACTTTGCTACGCATGCCACAGAGTGATGGTGAAGAAGTCTCTGCCGGTGATTTTTTAAACGGTTTCACCATCAGCGAAGATCTAAAACGCAAAATAGACCGCTGGGTGATATTACACTCTACAAAGTTGCTGAGTGAACATCGTCAACAAAACTTAAAGACTCGATTATTCGTTAATTTAAGCGCGGCATCATTAATGGATAAAACCTTAGCCAGCTGGATTGGGGTAGCACTGAATGCGGCCAAGCTCGATAAGAATTCCGTCATCTTTCAGTTCAATGAAGAAGATGCCACTAAGTTCTTAACCCAAGCACAAGAATTTACCGCGAATCTGAAAGCCAATAACTACGCGTGTTCTTTATCGCGCTTTGGCTGCTCACTGAAGCCCTTTCAAACTCTAAAACACCTAAGCCTAGATTACGTTAAAGTTGACGGGTCCTTTACCCATGAACTAAATAAGCCGGAATCATTAGCAACCTTAAAGCAAGTATTGGCCGAACTGCACGAGCAAGGATTAAAAACCATTGTTCCACTCGTTGAATCTGCCTCTGCAGTTGCCTCTTTATGGCAATTAGGTACTCACTTTATCCAAGGTTATTACGTACAGCCACCGCAAGCAGGTATGGCTTATAACTTCTCGGATGACGGCGAATAGTCTTCCCTGCGCTTTGTACTGCTTACAAGGCGCAACTCTGCTACAATTCTTGCAAACTACTTCACCCTTATTATTGATTTGAGTCGATTTTAACGGCTCTCGACAAGTGAGACTTTGAATATGCCAGAATATCGCAGTAAAACTTCCACTGGCGGCCGTAATATGGCCGGCGCTCGTGCCCTATGGCGCGCAACAGGCATGAAAGACGATGATTTTTCTAAGCCAATTATCGCGGTTTCAAACAGCTTTACCCAGTTTGTACCGGGCCACGTTCACCTAAAAGATATGGGGCAATTAGTAGCCCGTGAAATTGAAAAAGCCGGTGGCGTTGCTAAAGAATTCAATACCATTGCGGTTGATGATGGTATCGCAATGGGCCATGACGGTATGCTTTACAGCTTACCAAGCCGTGAGTTAATCGCTGATTCTGTTGAATACATGGTAAACGCACACTGTGCAGACGCCATTGTATGCATCTCTAACTGCGACAAAATCACACCTGGAATGTTGCTAGCCTCTTTACGCTTAAACATTCCTGTTATTTTCGTTTCTGGCGGACCTATGGAAGCGGGTAAAACCAAGCTTTCAGAGCATAAGCTAGACCTTGTTGATGCGATGGTTATCGCCGCTGACGATACCGCGAGCGACGAAAAAGTAGCGGAATACGAGCGCAGTGCTTGCCCTACCTGTGGCTCTTGCTCAGGTATGTTCACGGCAAACTCGATGAACTGCCTAATGGAAGCGTTAGGTCTGGCCTTGCCAGGTAACGGCTCCCTATTAGCGACTCACAGTGATCGTGAAGAGCTTTTCTTAAAAGCTGGCCGTCAAATTGTTGAAAACGCTAAGCGTTATTACGAGCAAGATGATGAGTCTGTATTGCCGCGCTCAATCGCCAACTTCAAAGCGTTTGAAAATGCCATGACCCTCGATATCGTGATGGGCGGTTCGACCAATACCATTCTTCACTTATTGGCCGCAGCACAAGAAGCTGAACTAGATTTTGATTTGAAAGACATCGATCGCCTTTCTCGCAACGTTCCTCAGCTGTGTAAAGTAGCGCCTAACTCGCCGCTTTATCACATGGAAGATGTTCACCGCGCTGGTGGCATCATGGCTATTTTGGGCGAAATCGACCGTGCAGGCTTATTGCATAACGAGTTGCCAACGGTTCATAGCGCGAGCATGAAAGACGCCCTCGATACATGGGACATCATGCGCAACCCAACATCGGAAGTGCTTGAATTCTACAAGGCTGGTCCTGCGGGCATTCCAACACAAACCGCTTTTAGCCAAAGCACTCGGTACCCTACGGTAGACGGCGATCGCGAGAATGGTTGTATCCGTAATCTTGAGAACGCTTATTCAATAGAAGGTGGTCTAGCGGTTCTTTATGGCAACATTGCTTTAGATGGCTGCGTGGTTAAGACGGCGGGCGTTGATGAATCCATCCACGTTTTCCACGGTAAAGCGAAGATCTTTGAATCACAAGATAGCGCTGTTGCGGGCATTTTGGCCGATGAAGTGAAAGAAGGCGATATCGTCATCATTCGCTACGAAGGACCTAAAGGCGGCCCAGGTATGCAAGAAATGCTATACCCAACGTCTTACTTGAAGTCTAAAGGTTTGGGAGCGGCGTGCGCTTTATTAACCGACGGTCGCTTCTCTGGTGGTACTTCAGGTCTATCCATCGGTCACTGTTCTCCAGAAGCTGCTTCCGGTGGTGCGATTGGTCTATTGGTAGAAGGTGATGAAATCATCATCGACATTCCAAACCGCAGTATCAATGTTCAGTTAAGCGATGAAGAATTAGCAAGTCGCCGTGCTGCACAAGATGCTAAAGGCTGGAAGCCTGCTGAAGAACGTCCACGTAAAGTCAGCACTGCATTAAAAATCTATGCGAAGTTCGCCACCAGTGCCGATAAAGGTGCTGTACGTGATCTGAGTTTATTAGATTAATTAATAGAGAAGGCCAATAAAGATATTTAATACCCAATTAACGTTCTTTATTGGCCATCCTAAAAGGAGCTATGATGTTTCGTCCTCTACTATTAACCCTCATTCTATCGACCTTGCTGACCACTGGTTGTGCAAGTAAGCGCCTTGCTCAAGATAAAAGCTTTGACCAATCTGCTTTCGACACAGCCTCCGAATTTGAAGGCGACTCAGAAAGAGCCCTAATCGAAGCCGAAGAGAAATATGAAAAAGCTCTTCATGAAGACATGAATTTCTATGCTCCCCTTCATATGGTTCAAGTCAACGAAGCCTTAGCGATTGCGCGTGGAGCAGAACTTAAAGGCCTCCAAAGCGACAGTATCACTGCGTCTGCAAAAGTCATTACACTATTGCAGTTTGCCAACGCGAATAAGAAAAAAGTTGAGATTTTATTAAAGCCTGTATTACAACAAAAGCGTGTATTGGAACAGCTCAATAGCCCTAGAGTTTTACCTGATGAGTTTGCTGATCAGCTGGATGAGATTAAAGACTTAATAACTAAGATAGAAGAAGGAAAAGAAAACATCACCCCTTCTGATATAAATTCTGCTTTAGAGGACTTAAGCGAGCTTGAACTGGACACACTTCTCCAAATTCATTGGCAGCCAGCGCAAGATACCTTGGACAAAGCCGAAGATGAAGATGCAGAAAAAAATGCACCTAAAACATTCACCTTTGCTGAGAAACTTGTTGAGCAAACTGAAGATGATATTCGCGCTCAATTCTCAAACCGTGAATTAGTCAGCACTCAAGGCCTAGCAGCTTTAAGAGCAGCACAGCATGCACTTTATGTGGCTCGCGATGCCGAACAGTTATTAAGACTTGATAACAGGCGTGCTGAAAATGCGGTATTAAAATTTGAATCTTTATTAGCTCAAATCGGTGCGACTTTAAATGCTAAAGATATCCGTCACATGGCCTTACAAGACCAAGCAACCGCTTTAGCCCAAAATGCAGAAACTCAGGCAAGCCGATTAATTGCCCCCCTCCAAAAACGAATTTCTGAGTTGGAAAAACAAATCGCACATCAAAAGGTTTCTACATCTAAAAAAGCTATGAAGGTTGTTGAAATACCAGAAGTTATTGAAACACCGGAAGTTATTGAAACACCGGAAGTTATTGAAACACCGGAAGTTATTGAAACACCGGAAGTTATTGAGACACCGGAAGTTATTGAAACACCGGAAGTTATTGAGACACCGGAAGTTATTGAGAAAACTGACGAGACATAAATACATTAGCCGAGCCAATAATCTAATCGGTTCGGTTCGGCTAGTGTGCTCTATAAATTAGTTCATTGAAATACAGACTGAACTCCCGCTCAAATTTAAAACTTAATCATCTCCTATCACCATATTTCGCCCTGCCTCTTTCGCACGATATAAATACTCATCGGCCTGATTCAATGAAGCAGTAATAGTCTCGTATTTGATATTGGTCACACCTGCACTAAAAGCTAAGCGTATAAAGTCTTCATCATTAACATCAATAATTTTAGCAGCTAAGTGTTGCTTAAAACCGTCGATAAGATTCACTACTTTGCTATTACTGAGCCCGGGCACAATGATACAAAACTCTTCGCCGCCGATACGAGCTATCAAGAATCGACCCAGTATACTTTCTAACTCTCGTGAAAATACTTTCAATACTTCATCACCTGCTTCATGACCATATTCGTCATTCACAGATTTGAAATTATCGAGATCAATCGCGACTAATGAAAATTCTGTATTATTCTTTATCGCTTGCTTTAATAGCTTATCGCCCTCCTCACAGAAATAGCGACGATTATACAGAGAGGTTAAATAATCACGGTCCGCCAGTTCTTGAATCCTATGCATTTGCTCTAACGACTCGATGTTATTCGTTATACGACAATAAAACTCTTCCTGCTGAAAAGGCTTATTAAGAAAATCGTCGGCTCCATTTTTGATAAACTTTATCGATAAAAGGCCGCCATCTTCTCCTGACAATCCGATAATGATCATGTCTGCTTTTTCATACTGGCGACGAATAGCTTGTACCAATTCAAAACCATCCATTTCTGGCATATTGTAATCAGTAATAACCATTTTTATATTAGGGTGCTGCTTCAGCTGATCCATCGCTTCAAGACCATTTACCGCTTCCAATACTTGGTATTTGTGCGCCATTAATAAACGCACAATATGCTTACGGTATTGCTTAGAATCTTCAACAACCAATACTTGGATCTTCTGATTTTTATACAACCGATTAACCATATTAATCGCATAACGATAAGAATAACGGCTCTCTTTTACCACATAATCGACAACGCCCTGCTTTACCAATGCCGCTCGCCTCTCTTCCTTGTAACTTCCAGTGAGTACAATAACAGGAAAGTTTTCTGCTAAAAGAAAATCAACCATTTCACCATTAGGTGCATCAGGGAGAGCCAAATCGATAATGCCTGCGAATAGCTCATCTTTATGCTTTTCGTATAAGTTTTGCGCCTCTGCCATGGTAGAAGCAAACAAAGGCTCTAACTCAAGAGACTGCTTAGCAATGTGTTTTAAGATTTTTAGAATGACAGAACTGTCTTCAACGATAAGAACTTTATTTTTCATAGAGACTTCTCAGCAATACTCTTAATGATTCAATAATCTTAAGTGTAGATCAGCTGAGAAGTTTCAACGGGAAGATATGTAAGTGAAAGATGAACTTATGATTAAGCTGAGATTAATGCTTTCACTTTTTCTTCAATAATAGATCGTATTTCACGGAAGCGCTCAGGCTCCTCATGCTTTGGATCAGGAATGCCCCAGTCCTCACGTTTATCAGCTGTAATCATTGGACACTCATCGCCACAGCCCATAGTGATTGCATAATCAAAACGCATATCCTCAAATTCAGACAATGGTTTGGAATCATGCTGAGACAAGTCATAACCCAGCTCAGCCATAAATTCGATAGCTCTAGGGTTCACCTGCCCAGAAGGCTTACTGCCTGAACTGTATACCTCAAGCTTGCCAGCACCGTGCATTTTGCCAAACGCCTCAGCCATTTGGCTACGACAAGAATTTTCAATACATACGAAGATTACTTTTTTCATCTTTTTCTCATGCTCATTTTTCATTATGAAACGCCTTGCGCTCGCTGTTCAAATAACGGCCGCGTCCTGTTTACCAAGGCCACTAATGACAACATCACAGGGACTTCAACCAAAACCCCGACAACCGTTGCTAAGGCAGCTCCTGAGTGCAATCCAAAAACACTAATCGCCACAGCTACCGCTAACTCAAAGAAGTTCGATGTACCAATCATGCAGGCAGGCGCCGCAATAGAATGCGGCAAACGCCATAAATAAGCCCAACCATAAGCAATGGCAAAAATACCGTAAGTTTGAATTAATAGAGGAATTGCGATTAAAAAGATAGCCTGTGGTTTTTCCAGTATCACCTCAGCTTGAAATCCAAATAACAAAATAACCGTTGCTAGAAGCCCGAGTATCGATAGAGGCTTTAACATCTGAACAAAAGACGCTACCTTTTTATCACCCTCAAGACTGTCTGAATTTAGAATCAACTTACGCGTTAATATACCCGCGATTAATGGCAAAACGACGTACAAAAGTGTTGATAATAAAAGTGTTTCCCACGGAACTTCTATATCACTTACCCCTAATAAAAATCCGGCAATCGGCGCAAATGCAAAAATCATAATCACGTCGTTTAGAGAGACTTGAACCAAGGTATAATTTGCATCACCTTTTGTTAACTGACTCCAAACGAATACCATCGCAGTACAAGGGGCAACACCCAATAAAATCATACCAGCAATATATTGCTGAGCATCTTCAGGAGAAACCCAGTCAGCAAACAAGCCTTCAAAGAATAACCACCCCAAAGCAGCCATGGTAAACGGCTTGATCAACCAATTGATTACCACCGTCATAATGAGACCTTTTGGCTTTTTACCCACATCTTTTAAGGCAGAAAAGTCTACCTGAATCATCATGGGATAGACCATCAACCAAATAAGCACGGCCACAACGATATTAACGTGGGCGAATTCAAGGCCCGCTATCATCGCAAAAATACCCGCAAACTGGGTCCCTAGTAAAATACCCGCCAGAATGCCTAATAAAACCCAAACAGATAAATAACGCTCAAATAATCCCATAATTATTCCTAATACTTTTCAATTCTACATAAATGATAAAGATAGACTGCACAGCTAACAGCACTGAGCGACCCGTTCAGGGCGATCACCCATACTGGTTAAGCGCTGTGTTAATTCTGTAAGATTTTGCTGCGGTGAGGCCTGAGTAAGAATACTCAATACCCATGTTTCTAGTGTTGGGGATAGACGATAATAGATCCACTGACCCCGACGCTCGGCTTCTAATAGACCCACTTCGCGTAGCAGTGCTAGGTGGCGAGATACTTTCGGCTGACTTAATTCAAGCGCAGCCATGAGCTCACACACACACAATTCTTGCTCGTGCTGAATGAGTAAAATGCATTGCAAACGAGTGAGATCACTCAGGGCCTTAAATAATTCGATGGGGAGCATACCGACTCAGCCTTTAATATATGGAAAAATGAATATACGCTTTTCCATATATATTTCAAGTAATCGATAGCAGAAACTTCAGAGAAGATAACGTTGCTAATAGCGCTGAGGTTTAGCTAGCCTAAATGTTAAAGCATTAGACTTTTAAAAAGAACGAACCTTAAAACATTGCCATTTAAAAACATTGCCACTTAAAAACATTAAACCTTAAAGCGCTGCACCGTGCCTTGTAATTCAGACCCTAACTTGGCTAATTCACCACTGGCAGTAGCCGCTTGATTTGCCTGTTCATGGCAGACCTCAGCGAGTTCGCTAATTCTAACCACATTTCGATTAATTTCTTCTGAAGCAAAACCTTGTTCTTTCGCGGCAGTCGCAACTTGTGTATTCATGTCGTTAATATGAGAAATATTGATATAAATAGAATCTAAAATTTGACTAGATTGAGAGACTTTTTCGATGCCTGATTGAGCTCTATCACGAGAACGCGTGACTGTTTCAACCACTTCTGCGGTTCCTCGTTGAAATTGATTAATATTTTCGCGGATGGATTCTGTTGATTCTTGAGTACGACTCGCGAGTGTTCTTACTTCATCCGCGACAACCGCAAAACCACGGCCTTGCTCACCGGCACGAGCAGCCTCAATCGCCGCATTCAATGCTAATAGGTTTGTTTGTTCAGCAATCGCACTGATGGTGGATAAAATTTCGCCAATGTTTTCACTCTTTTTTTGTAACTCTTCAATCGCCTTAGCAGCACCTTCGACCTCGGTATTCAAATACTCAATTTCAGTACGAGCATCATCCGTTACCGCTTTACCTCGGCCGATTTCAGCGGTTACATCCGTTACCGCAGAAGCTGCCGTATTGGCGTTCTCAGCGATGCTTTGAATCGTAGCAGTCATTTCATTAATCGCCGTCACGGCTTGTTCGATTTCATGCTGCTGTTGCTCACTAGCATCACCAACCTCTTTGGTGATGCATGACATTTCTTCAGACGCCTGCGCTACTTGAATCGATCCGTCTTTCACTTGATTAACGGTATCTCGCAAGCTGGATATAAGAGCATCGAAAGATTTCGACAAAGCACCCACTTCATCATGAGAAACATGATTGACCAGCTGAGTAAGGTCTAAATCATCTGCAATGATATGAATTCTTTCGGTAATGCTTTCTACAGGTTTATAAATCGCACGGGAAATCATCATCATCAAACTCGATAACATAACCAGTATGAGCAGAATAATACCGCCTAATGTTGTATAAACATTTTGTGTCGTCTTAGCAATTTCAGCACTAACAAACTCGGTTAACGCGTTAAAAGAGGCTTCTGTTTGGTGAACTGTCGCTCGCAGCTCTCCTAATAGACCTGAGTTTACATCGAGTCCTAACTGAATTTCTTTTTCGACTAAGCTTTTAAAGTCTGTACGGTAGCGTGAAATTTTCCTAGTCATTTCATCAATAGAATAAGGTTGGAATTCATCAAGAGCATTATTAAAGTTAGAATAATTTTTTTCGAACTGAGCGATATACTTACTATCACGACGCAGCATGAAATCTTTTTCGTTACGGCGCAACATCAGCATGTGAAATAGAATTTCATACTGCTCTGCATCTGCTGCCAATGTTTCAATATCATGAACTGCTACCCGTAATGAACCATACAAACCACTTTGGGCATCCAATCCTATTTCGGTTTGTAACATTACTATTCGCTCAAAAATAGCACCGTAATCAGTCACTAATCCAGACAATGTTTCAGCCTGGCTGCTCGCTAATTGTTGATGCGCCAAAGCGGCTTCTAATTGAGCAATACCGGTTTGTGTTTGGATCACTGCGTTAGTAAATTTATCACCATACTTTATATCTTTACGCGCAAAAAAGTCTTTTTCATGCTTACGCAAGGTTAATACATCCCCGCTCAATTTCTCCTTAATAAGTAATATATTACTGAGTTGGCCAATGCGATTAAATTCATAAACACTCACTGCCGTTGTCAGTAATAATCCTAAAATGACACTGCATAGAATAATTAAGTGTTTATTCTTAATGCTTATATTACTTAGAAAACCCATTCTAATACCCTAAAAATAATTTTACGTGTAGTGAGTATAGAAGAGTCTGATTAAGGTGGAGGGCTTATGGGGATATTTTTATGGTTGCTTCTCCCTATATAACTATAAAGAAGCAACCATGATTTATTATGAATAATTAGAATTTAAGGCCTAGCGCCAAACTGATATTTCTTCCTGGCTGAGGCGCTTGCTCTTTAACGAATGAAGTATGCTGACGAATTTCTTCATCCAGTAGGTTATTAGCTTTCAAGTCTATGCGATATTCACTCTTGGCCAAAATCGTCTGATAAGTCATGCCTAGCGTTAGTAAGTCATACCCTAAACTCACTTCTTCATTAACAGCCACTTGGTTTTGCTTTTGAATTTGCTGCCACTGTCCAAATAACATCCAGTCAGACTGCGTTGAAAATAATGCCAGGCTAGATACTTCAAAGCCAAGTCCAATACGGTCAGCGGGAATACGTGGCAAATCATCTGCTCTTACTCGATCTGCCATGCCCGTTAACACCAAGCCATCGACCAGTTGATAAGACAATTCCAGCTCTCCCCCCCTAAACGTCACATCACTCTGCACAAACTGATACTGGCCAAAGCCATCAACTTCAAGGCCCGTATTTTGTGCATAAATGAAATCTGAAATTTTATTTTGATACACATTCAGCGCCGTTGTTAAGCGACCTTGGGTTTTACGCACGCCTAGTTCTATATTCAACGCTTCTTCTATTTTTAAGTTAGGATCACCCACATCAAACGTCTGAGTTGCCGCATGAGCACCGCAAGAAAAGAGCTCCTGGGTTGCCGGAGCACGTTGCGCCGAAGTTAATGAGCCAATCACTTGCCAGCCTTGGGAAGCAGAAAAATTGAGATCTCGAACTAAACCCAGCGATACGCTACGGGTATTAAAATCGTTGTCTTTATACTGATCACGACTTAAGCCCTGACTGCCACAGCTTGCATTAATACTGCCTGGTTGCTCTGGTGATAGCTGTGCTTGCTCCAAGCGAGCGCCCAGCTCGACTCCCCAATCGGCGATTTTTGTATTACCTAACCAAAATATACCCACGGTAGAGGTATCTGTTTCAGGAACAATCGCTTCTTCGCCTACCGCCTTAAAGTTGTCTTGCGAGAACTGTATACCCACCGCCTGTGAAAGCTCGGTTTGAAAAAAAGCATCCACTGGGGAGAGTAAAACTTCGCTGCGTCCTTCAAAGCCTTTGCGGCGGAATTCAGTGCCTACTTCTCCGCCTTCGATTTCATCATGACGATAATCATTAAAGCCTATGCGAAATTTTGCGACCTCAATGCCTGCCATTGGCTGATCAAATCGGCTATCTAAATCAAGACGACGCTGACGCATTTCAATCCGCGCGCCGTCACTTTCATGCTGCTCATGTTCTTCTGCACTCTCCCCAACTTCGTGCTCTTCATGGTGCACATGGCCCGGTAAACCGTATTCGCTTTTACTCTCACTAATCGAAATACCCGCATAACCAGACGCAAAAACATAACTTGAGCCAAACGTCAGGTTATTACTGTAAGACGTATCAGAGTTCGCTAAAGTATCTTGCGTCGCATGCTCCTCGTGCTCTTCTTCTGTTTCGTCTTCTTCATGCTCCTCATGAGCTTCTCGTAGTTTAGGAAGCTCATATTCATCACTGCGAAAGTGGCTGGCCGATATGCGCCAATGCACCGCATTACCCGAAGATAAATCAAGAAAATCTGAGTGATTAATGCCTACCGACTTTCCCTGATTCACTGCGTCGTACTGCATACGTAAGTTCGTTTCAGGCTCGGTTAATCCCGTAGGGATACGTCCATCAACCACATTCACCACACCGCCAAAAGCACCGCTGCCATACATTAAGGTCGCTGGCCCACGCAGAACTTCAATTTTCTTTGCACTCTGCGTATCAGCATTAACGCCATGGTCTGGGCTAATGGCTGAAGCATCTAAAGTATCAATGCCATCCTGTAATACTTTCACCCGTGCACCTGACATGCCACGCACAACTGGGCGCCCCACTGAAGAGCCATAGCTAGAGTTATGAATACCTGCTTGCGATGATAATGTTTCACCCAAACTTACGGCTCGCTGTCTGTTTAGCGCCTCATCAGTTAACAAAGTCGCTGGTTGCGCCATTTCATCTTGACCTTGATCAAAGCTGTGAGCACTGATTACAACCTTATCTAGTTGAAGATTAGGTGCTGGCGTCAATTCTTCTGCTTGGGCAGAACTGATCATTTGTGCCGATACCAAAGCCGAAGCCAAACCAATTCTTTGGAAACTAACAGGTAGATTTTTCATGTAAAGTCTTTCTCTAACTAACGAATAGCAACCTAGCATTCACACTCAATCATGCTGAGTAGCCCAGTTGAATCCTAAATAAATGCGTATAAATAACAGCAACGACCAGCATTCAAAGCCAACCCTAATATCCAGATTTATCATCCAGTTTTTAGAACAAGGCTCAGCCATAGTCAGTTTACTGACAACTAATTTAAAACGATGAGATATTAAAGAGAATATGTGACAGGAGGTGCTCTGGTCGGCTGTGAATAATCGCTGACGAGTGACAGAGTAATTGGATAAAAACGTTCGGGAGTGTTTTCAACTAAATCATTAGAAAAGGAAATGGTAAAAGGGATCAATCCACTTTCCGCATTTTGACTCAACAAACAAAATTCACAATGCGTAGCAGCACCCAAAGCATCATGATCAAGGCGATCATGCAAACTTTGCAATGCGGTCACCGCCATTAGCATAAAGCTAAGCAGCAGTGGTAGCTGCTTAGAGCGCAGCCAACGAGTGAATATGATTTTGTTCGTCACAAAAATCACCTGATTAAGATTTAGACGTTTTAGATAGTAGTGCTATGTTATAAAATAACAATTAGTCGCTATCTTGCACAAAGCGCTAACCAAAGTAAAGATGAAGCTAATAAAGAAGTACTATTAACGAAAAGCGTTTTTATGAACAAGCATGAATGGATTACGCCAGAGGATGTTATCGCTAGAAAATTCTCTAGCGACGATTCCAAGAAAGGCATTCTTCTAACGTAATGCCCTTGCCACCAAAGATGTCTAAAGCACTACCGATGGTAAGATCGACTTTTCCCTTCGATAGTTCGTCAACACGCATCAAGTCTTGCAGCGAGCGAGCACCCCCAGCGTAAGTGATCGGAATACTAGCATTTTGCCCTAATAAAATAACAAGCTCTTCATCAATGCCCGCCTGCAAGCCTTCTACATCAGCAGCATGAATTAGGAATTCATCACAATGATTGGCAAGCTCCGATAAGGTTTTACTATCAACTGCGGTTTCCGTTACAGTCTGCCAACGATCGGTCGCGATATTCCAACCGGACTCCGTGCGGCGGCAACTTAGATCTAGAACCAAGCGTTCTTTGCCCGTTTCAGCTTTTAATGCTTCTAAACGTTCCCAAGAGAATTGGCCATTTTCAAATAGGTAAGACGTTACAATGACATGCGAAGCACCTGCTTGTAGAAACTCACCGGCATTACTTTGATTCACTCCGCCACCAAACTGTAGTGCGTTTGGCCAAGCCGCTAAGGCTTTTAATACTTCCTCTTGATTACCCGGCCCTAACGCAATGACATGGCCACCTTGCAAATCATGCTTCCGATAGAGCGAGGCATAATACGCTGCGTCATACGGGCTAACAAAGTTAGTATCAGCACCTTGATCATTCAAGCTACCGCCAACAATTTGCTTAACTTGGCCTTGGTGTAAATCGATGCACGGACGAAACTGAGTCACAATAACTACCTATAAAAACAGTCTATAAAAAGAGAGAATCGCGCCATTATATCGGATATTAAAAGCCAGTGTCAGCTTGTTAATCTGGTATATAGCGCTTAAAGAAAATTTCGAAAACCTAATTTTTAGGCTTAAGATCTGACGTACTCTTTGCTTGATCACCTTCTGAATTTTCTTCTTCGCTGGCTTCTTCTACTTCTTCCCGTGCTTCTTCCTGTGCTTCCTCTATGTCTTCCTGAGCCTTTTCATCTGCTTCTTCTTTAACCTCTAGGTCTGCTTCTGCATGAGCTTCTAATTCTGCTTTTGCTTTTTCTTCTGCTAGCGCTTCAGCTTCTGTTCGACTGACGGTAATCTGCTTCTGAAAATAATCTTCTAGCGCCTGAGTCACCGCTTTTTCTGTTGGCTGAAAATCTGTCTTCACGAGCACTAGCAAAGATTGTGCATGAATATGCTCATCACCTTTAGGGTGAGCAACCACATTACCCTCTTTCGTCACATACCCCAACGCTGTGCCCAAGTTAGCTTGAATTAAGGCGTTCACCACATCCGCCCAAGGCTCACCTTCTAGCCAAACAGGGTAACGGTGAGGATGATCATTAGCGCGAGTAAACATATCTTCGATAATCACTTCCGAACCCGGTGCATCCATAGAGCGCACCACAATCTCAGGGTACGATCGAATCGGCCTTAATACGGACTTAACCCCTAGCGCTTTCATTCGTGGACGATTTTCATCAATCACACATTCGATAATGGCTTTATGGCACACATGTAATTCATTCAATCGATGGGCGACATCAAACGTAAAACTATCACTATCGCTGGCATATTCGTTCCGAGCCAATACCACAATATGCTTTGCTCGTTGAGCACCCGCACGCTCTAAATCGTCTGGATTACTCGGTGTGCCATGCACATGCACTGCACCCAGTTCACGTAAACAATCAGGCAAGCCATCAGAAAAGTCAGTATTTAAAAGCTGCACAGGAATATCTTTATAATCTGTATTTTCACGTATTTGTGTGATCAAACGAATAAAGTAGTTCTCGCGATTATATTTTGGCGCGTTAATGATTAGGATGTGCTCTTCCATATTCCAATTCCAATGTCCGGTGCGAATTTTTTCACGACGAGCAATACGAAAATCAACATAATCGCTGATTATGAACGTCATTAAGGTGATACCACAAAAATATATCAAGCCAATGGTTGCGGCTTGCCCAATGGGAGTAACCGGAGATAAATCTCCAAAACCTACCGTCGTCAGCGTGGTTAAAGTTAACCAAAGGCCCTGCCAAAGAGTCATACCCTCCAGGTAAACCATTAAGCTAGAATGTACGGCAACCAAAACCACCATAATTCCAGCAGTGCGCCATACCGCACGCTTGATGGTTTTATCCGTTTGATAAACCGCATGGCGAACACGCTGCTGATGGCGAATAAAGCGAGTAAACTTACCCAAGTGCATTCCTTCTGAAAATAAACAAGATACTTATAACATAAGCAGACTATAGCATGATCTTAGCGAAGTCAGTCGAGGGTTCATGACATAAAATCACAACTGTTCACACAGTAATTAGAGCAATATTTCAACATAATTAATGATAGAATTTAAACTAATAATCTCGGTATAGAGTAGATAATGGTTAAACCAACATTAGCCGTCATAGGCAGTGGCATTGCAGGCTTATCCGCCGCTTGGCTTTTAAAAGATAAGTATCAAGTGACCTTATTTGAGCGCCATACTAAGCCGGGTATGGGGGCTTATGCTGTTGATGTCGGTAACGATGGCAAACGGGTTGAAATTGATATTCCTCTGCGCATTATCACTTCGGGTTATTACCACGAGCTATTCAAACTTTACCGGACCTTAGGTGTCGAAATAGAAAGAACCGATCACGCAGGGGCTTTTTTTACTCATACCGGCGGTGATGTTTTTCACTATAAAAATTACAATCTTGGAAAATACAGTTTTTCTTTTTTGAATAGCCCAAAGCGATTATCTCGAACAAATGTGCAACACGGCATGGCCGCCATTAAATTTTTTCATGATATTAAAAAAGTTAATCTTGTAGATGTTCAAACTCTGACCTTTGGGGAGTTTTTAATAACTTGGCCACACGCCAATACTTCATTTATTGGTCATATTTTGATGCCGATGCTATCGACTATTTGCACTTGTGATTACGACAGTATTAAACAATACCCAGCAGCGATTATTGTTGATTACCTTGCCTGTGGTGTTGCTGAAGAAGGTGTTTGGAAAGCGACTCATGGTGTTGCCGATATTGTTGCTAAAATCACACAAGGCTACGATGTTAAAACTCATAGTCAGATTGCTGATATTTCATCGACTGACAAAGAGGTTAAATTATTACTCACGTCGGGAGAAGATTACACGTTCGATCATGTTGTTATTGCTACGCAACCTCAGCATGCTGGTCCGATGATTGCGGCGAATAAGCCGGAGCTTTCTCATCATTTTGAACAGATTAAATTTGCAACCAGTGAAATGGTTGTGCATCGCGATAGCAGTATTTATCCACGCCCTTGGCAAGACATATCACCGGTTTGTTACTCTGTTGACCTAAACCAACAAAGACCGATGGCGACAGTTTGTTTAAACAAATCGATGCCGACGGTTAAAGACTGCTTGCCCGTTTTTCAGACTTGGCATCCAACAACGACGATTGAACCGAATAAGATTTTAGCCAGCGTTACCTTCGAACGCCCTGTGATGAGTTTTGAAACAGTACTGCATATAAAAGAAATCCAGGAATCAATGCAGAAAAAAGATAATCGTATCTGGTTTTGCGGATCTTACTTAGGAGGTGGCATTCCTTTATTAGAAGCGGGCGTACGATCATCATTGCATGTTGCTAATCAACTGGGCATTACGACACCCTGGTAGCAACACTCTAGCAGTACATTTTAGAGCAGCACCTTGATCATCATTTACTGAGCGATAATGGCGTGCATCTTCCAAAAATCTAATGCAGCGAAAATCACTTGCTGCGGCGCTTCTACTTGAGGGTAATGTCCCACACCCTCAAGTTCGATCACGTCAGCATTAGCGATTAATGACTTATACCGGTCAGCCATGTGTGCACCAGAAATAGGGTCGGCAATACCGTCAATTAAGCGCATCGGCAAACCATTGTTTTCTAAAGCCCCCACCCATCTTGATCGAAACTCTTTACGTTCTTGCATATAACGAATCAATTTTGGCATAACAGCCGTGCCCTCATTATGCTGTAACAGCTGCCAATAAATACTTAGCTCTTCTTCAGCTAGAGGTTGGCTACAAATATGTTCAAACGTTTTTTTGAATTTACTAAAAGAATAAAATTTAATAAGAAAGCCTCCCAGAAGAGAAGCCAATAGTTTTTGCATCAAAACAGGACGATGAGTTTCAGGGAACAAGCCTCCGTTTAATAAAACAGTACTTAATATGCGCCTCTGTAGAGCGCAATCAGATAACGATCTCTCTCGCTCAAATTGCCTCGCTAATAACTCTTGTGCAACCGTATCACCATAATCATGCGCCATTAGATGATAATCCGTAATACCTAATGTATTTAATAAACTCTGAACAATATCTGCTTGGTCATGAATACTGTATTGATACTCTTTGGGTTTGTCTGATAAACCAAAACCCATCATATCCAACGTTACTAAGCGAAAGTATTGATTAAGTACTGGCCAGACAGCGTGCCAGTCAATACTGGCAGTAGGAAAACCATGTATTAATAACAAAGTAGGTTTAGCAAGTTCGTCTTTCAAATGTTTTTCTTGTAAAGACTGTGCGCTATCACGATAGAAAATATTATAATGAATATCAAAGCGGCAATATTTAAAAAAATCACCACCCGCTTGCCATACTGGCAAGCTAATGACTTCCCGATCTATTAAGTCAATATCCAAAGTTAGACTCTTCACAGCGCTCACTTGGAATAAACGGCTTTAATTTTTTCCAATCGTTCAGCATTAACACCTAAATCAGAGTGCCCTAAGCGCGATGCGGAACGAATGTGAATCAGACCGTCTTGAATCACCACCTCAACATCATCGACAAATTTAAGCCAATCACTTTCATATTCTGCATGTAAGTAATATCCCATAGGCTGGAGTGAGTTGGCGCTAATAATCTTGCCACCCGTCTCATTTATAGCAGTGGTAATTGCGAGCCTTGTTTGGTTATCACTTTGTTTAGCCGTTAGAGGCGGTTGGAAATGAGAAGTATCAAGCGGATCGTAGGTCTGCACACAGTTTGGTTTATCGGGACAAGGGCGTAATTCAGAGCCATTCGTTATGCCTAAATCACTAGGCATCTGACCAGCACAGCCAATGAGTGAAGAAAACACTACTATAAGGGGTAATATAAAAGATAAGCGGGTTAAAATTCGCATGGCTTTTCCTAACAATAGATTGAGCTATTACAGTAAGCCAATTTTCATATTTGTACACGATTTAATAAGCAGATAAAAAAGACACAAGAAAGATTCTATCTTCTTGCGTCTTAATAACGAGACGTTTAAACAGACAATAGTCTACTTAATGTGAGCTAAATACTGACCGTCATTAATCTTCAAACGTACCGTTATGGTAGATTTCTTGTACGTCTTCTAATTCATTCAACATATCAAGAAAACGTTCAAACATAGCCACTGCATCACCGGTAACAGGATGATCCATCTGCGGTAAATAAGTAATTTCTTGTACTTCAAAATCGATATCAGCATTCATATCAGTCAATGCTGTTTGCGTCTTAAAGTATTCATTAGGTGGCGTTAATACCGTCACCATTCCGTCTTCACAATCGATGTCACTGACATCAACATCCGCTTCCATCAAGGCTTCTAAGGCCGCATCTTCGTCATCGCCAGCAAATACAAACATAGCGCGATGATCGAACATATGTAAAACAGAACCTTGACTGCCTACTTTCACTTTATTCTTAGTGAATACGCCACGAATATCACCAAAAGTACGGTTACCGTTATCGGTTAAACAACCGATAAGTACCATAACTCCACCAGGGCCCATACCTTCATATAAGGCAGGTACATAGTTTTCGCCAACACCAGAAGTCGCTTTTGCCAGAGCTTTATCAATAACGTGAGAAGGAACTTGGTCTTTCTTTGCACGCTCGATCATTCCACGTAGCGACAAGTTAGCAGTCGGGTCTGCGCCCCCTGCTTTTGCGCAAACATAGATTTCACGGCCATATCTGGAATAAACTTTGGTTTTTGCCGAAGCCGTTTTAGCCATCGACAATTTACGGTTCTGATACGCTCTGCCCATCGTGTTCATTCTTTATAATTGCTAATGTTAGCCGTATTGTACCCATTGTTTAAGCTTTGAACCACCCTAGAGCATGCTAGTATGGCGACTCAGAATAGTGACGATCGGCAAATAGGATAATAATAATGGCAGTTCGCAATACCTATGATCATGAAAATGGCCCACACAGTGTTCATGGCTTTCGCACAGGTCGCTTTGACTTTGGCATCAATACCACCTTCATCATTTACCGCCTAGGTGAAACCTTAATTGACGCAGGACCGACCAATCAATGGTCAACGATTAAGCGTGTTTTAAAACCACTTACAATCAAAACACTGCTAATTACCCACCATCATGAAGACCATAGCGGTAATGCTAATCGTATTAGTAAACTGAAAAAATTGCTGCCGTATGCACCCTTGTTAGGGCAAGAAAAACTAGCGAAAGGCTATCCGACTCCGCTGCTACAAAAGATCATTTGGGGCAGCCCGTTAAAAGTTAAAACTCAAACGCTACCCGAGCAGCTGGTGATTAACCAAGGTCTGGATTGCCAAACAACCGTTATGGCAATTCCTACCCCAGGCCATGCTAAGGATTTAACCTGTTTATTTTTTCCTGAGCAAAAGTACTTATTCAGCGGTGACATGTACATTTCTAAATCGCTAAAATATTTACGCTCTGATGAAAACCTCACCCAATTGATTGCGAGTTTGAGGAAGCTAATCGAACTCGATTTTGACATATTATTTTGTCCTCACCGAGGTATTGTTGAGCAAGGTAAAAAAGCACTGGCAGACAAATTAGAGAACTTATTAGCGCTATGTCATAACTCACAAAGGCTAATGCAAGATGGCCTAGATGAAGAAGAGATCGTCAATAAACTTCTCGGACCAGAAGATCGCTTGGCTAAAATATCTAAATTCAATATATCAAAAGGCAATCTGATTCGTCAGGCCATGACCTTTAATCAGTTTTAATCTCTCTTAACCACTCTTAGCCACCCTTAGCCAATTAATAAGTACCTTCGTTAACTTTGCTTGCTCTACGGGCAAGTTCATTTACACACCGAATGTTATAGTATAACATAACAGTTAAATATCTATTAGACGCTGATAAAAGACTTCATCAACATGCCTAAGCAACAACCAATAACGAATTTTAATATTTCGTCGGATCAGAATAAATACGCTTTGGCCGCATCTTCTGATCCGCAAATCTGGACGTCTTTCTATGAAGAAAACATCCATATTGCTGTTTGGCAACGCACACATTCAATGGCCATGGACACGTCGATTAATGCTTTGCTCGCACTGAACACATTCAGCCAGCTTCAATTTTCTTCTTCGATTCAAGATGTAGCCCGCACGCTAGCGCTGCACATGCCACAATTTGAGAACCGTGAAACATTACTTGAAGACATAATATTACTCACTGATATGTTCGCCTGCTTGTTCGACCAAGATGCCATCGGGCTGCGTTTGAGAGTAATCGATACTCCAATGTGTCCAAGGTTTCATGTTGACCAAATCCCCTCTCGCTTGATTACCACCTACGCTGGTCCAGCAACCGAGTGGGTGCCTAATGAATTTGCTGATCGCAGTAAACTCGGCGCCGGTAACAACGGATTTAGCGACGAAGAGTCAGGCTTATTGCAACCGCCCTGTCATATTCAATCCATACAAACTGGCGACGTAGCGTTGCTGAAAGGCGGAGGTTGGAAAGGCAATGAAGACAGTGGCTTGATACACCGCTCACCCAATAATATCGATGGGCAAAAGCGCCTGTTATTAACACTCGATTTCGCTTGAATAGCAGCACCTATAAATCGACCAACGACTAATGTGAAAGCAGGTATTTATCTCATGCGACAATTTTTCCAGAAACTCGCCAGCGTGTCATTGGTTCTCGCCATGAGCACATCAGCCTTTGGCAACGAAGCAACAAAACATTCAGAACATTCAGAACATAGTGAGTCGCTGAGCCCACACATTCATGGTAAAGCAGAATTACAGATTGTACTTGAAGATAACCAACTGTCTGTGGAACTGAATTCTCCAGCGATGAATTTACTTGGTTTTGAACATGGCATACGCAACGCCAAAGATCAGCTAGTGGTTGAAACTGTCCGCGCCCGCCTAGAAAATCCTAATGACCTTTTCTTCTTTAATTACGGGGGCTGTGTACTGGAACAACAGTCCGCAGATTTTTCCGACCTATTAATAACCCATAAAAATGTACAAGCTAATCATGAGCATCACGAAAACCATAAACAAGACAACAACTCCCACAACGATATAAAAGCCACTTATTTATACCACTGTGATAAACCAAACAGCCTCCACTCCGCGGTGATTCGTCTGTTAGCTATCTTTCCGAATATTACCTCCCTGCAAGTTCAATGGATTTTTCATAATCGGCAAGGCGTAACCACACTCAGCCATGAGCACAATGAAATTAATTTTCGATAATCCCAAATCTGATCTGCCATTACGATCAAAGGAAATAACATGAAATCTGCATCCATTAATATCGACAAAGTCGCCATCGGCCTGTCCACAGTTTGCACCGTACATTGTCTGCTACTCCCCATTATTCTAGTTATGCTACCCGCGTTAAGTACGAATATATTTGGCGACGAAGTTTTCCATCAATGGCTCCTGATTGCTGTTATTCCCACCAGCCTTATCGCCTTAACAATGGGGTGTCGGCAGCACAAAAATCTAAGCGTGATGATATTCGGTTTACTCGGTCTGGCTATTCTAATCCCCACCGCATTTTTTGGTCATGACTTGCTAGGAGAAGCAGGGGAGAAAATTGCGTCAGTATTAGGCGCGGCGTTCATAGCCCTTGGCCATATTCGAAATAGCTCGCTATGCAAAGACTGTGGATCTACAGACCAGCAATGCCACTAATTAAGTGCAACAGAGACGCAAAATATCTAAAGGATACCTATTCACATGTCTACATTTAAAGCGATCCCCACCAATGTTATTACCGGCTTCCTGGGGGTTGGTAAAACAACGGCTATTTTAAACTTACTTAAACAGAAGCCCGATGACGAACGCTGGGCGGTACTCGTTAATGAATTTGGCGAAGTCGGAATAGACGGCAGCTTACTCCATGGAAAAGATAGAGTAGAGCAAGGGATTTATATTAAAGAAGTTCCGGGTGGCTGCATGTGCTGCGCTGCGGGTCTGTCGATGCATATTGCACTGAACATGTTAATCGCACACGCCAAACCTCATCGGTTAATTATTGAACCTACTGGACTTGGCCACCCTAAAGAAGTACTAGACATACTTAGCAGTGAACATTACCGCAGTATTATTGATCTTCGAGCGACTGTTACATTGGTTGATGCACGAAAAATTCAAATTGAACGCTACACCACTCATCCATCCTTCAACCAACAATTGGAAGTTGCTGACGTCATTGTCGCGAACAAGTCTGATCAATATCAGCCAAACGATTTTCCTGCACTGTTGGAATACATAGAAAACAAAAATTCAAAAACCGATCAATCGCTATATCAAACCAGCATGGGAGAAATCCAACAACAATGGCTAATACCCTCTTCATCCTATGTCGGTAATAATCACCCTCCGCTAACCAAAGAAACAGAACAGCCGTTTAAAAGCGACCCCGTACTTCCATCTTGTGGTTACGTTAGCATCACGAATAAAGGAGAAGGGTTTTACAGCCAAGGCTGGATATTTAAAAATACATTTACCTTTAACCGCAACAATCTGCAGACATTATTAACAGGCCTTAATGTCGAGCGCATCAAGGCCGTCTTCATTACCGACCAAGGCATTATCGCTTATAACAAAGCAGACTCTGTGCTTACAGAAATAGAAGTCGATGAGACATTTGATAGCCGCATTGAATGTATCGATCTAGTCGATTCGGCGTTCGAAAATCTTCAGCAAGAGTTACTGCATTGCCTCAATTCTTAATTATAAAAATACTAAGTAATTATAAAAAATCAGTAACTATTCAGGTGTCTAAAATTCAGACAGAAAAAGATCTATTATTGGGTAATTGTGAAGCAAATATGCGAGGCAGGGATGCCGAACCTAAGGCTACAGGGAGCGTAGCGCTATGAATACTTGCAATAGCTGGTATTTACGCCGTTTTGTGTAATAAATACCCAATCATGGATCGATTTATAAAACCTGCTGAATAGTTACAAAAATAAGGTAATTATCAAAAATCAGTCAGGCACATAAGGCGATATGGAATTAACGACAATGGAATACGCTGACGTAGCCGTATCGTTTTCAACTAATGAGGTTTTAATTACCCCTGTAATCCAAAAAGGATCGTACAGCGCATCAAGCTTTAAACCCTGCGGATACGATACGTAAATAAGCTGATTTGGTGGCGGAGGCGGTAGATGAATGCAAGCGCCAAAATAAGGAACGAAAAAGAACTGAGTGATCGTTTGCTCACCATCAAATTCTAACGGCACAATAAAACCCGCAATTCGTACAGGCTGATTATTAAATTCTTCAATGACACGGGTCGATTCTAATGCTTGCTGATAACGACTATCACTAGCCATAGCAATTGCACTCTTAACGCGGCTGCTAAGTTGATCTTCCGGTGAGCCATCAACAATTTCATCAATATAATCGGGTTGATTCAGAATCGCCTCCAGATCGTCTTTCGGCATTAACTCTGTCCACTCAATGGTTCGATACTTCACCATCGGCTGATCAGGAGGCGAAATTATCACCGCTTTAAATTCGCTGATAATTTCGCCAGCAATAGATGAGAAAATACTTTCATCTCCTCTGGATTCAGAAGAACAACTCGTCATAATTACCCCGCATAACAACATAAATATTTTGGGATAATTCCGTGATGTATTAGTAAATAGTCGCAAGTAGAACCCTCGTAATATTGGCAATGCGGTATTTGTTATTTGCAGTTGGTGCCACCCATTACTGTTATGGTATAACATATCATATATTGTGTCAGCATTAAAAACCAAGAGGTGGGCTTAGGTGACAGTATCAATACGCAACTTACGATTCTCTTATGACAAGACAAGCCATGACCCAATATTAGAAATTCCCGAATGGTCAGTAGCCGCAGGAGAACATGTTTTTCTTCACGGCCCCTCGGGTTCAGGAAAATCAACGCTGCTCAATCTTTTAGCGGGAATTTTAGCCACAACAGAGGGCAGTATTAAAATACTTGATCAATCATTGGACCTTATGTCAGAGCGCCAAAGAGATAAATTTCGAGCAAATCATATCGGTCTAGTTTTCCAACAGTTTAATCTTATTCACTACCTATCAGCACTGGATAATATCCGTCTCGCTAACCATTTTACCAGCGCGCCCTTCCGTAGAAAAACGGATTCTCGTGCTAAAGAACTGCTAAAAACACTAGGTATCAATGATGCACTACATAATCAACCTGCTTCTTCTCTTAGCACTGGCCAACAGCAGCGCGTTGCGATTGCCCGCTCGTTAATTAATACCCCTGAGCTATTAATTGTCGACGAACCGACCTCCGCACTGGATAGCCAGAGCCGCGATGCCTTTATGACCATGCTGATGGAAACAGTAACGCAGCATAATATAACGCTAATTTTCGTCAGCCATGATCAGTCACTTACCCGATACTTTTCGAGAACCGTTGCATTGCAAGAAATCAATGTAGCCAGAGGTCATCACTCATGTTTATCCGCTTAGCTTGGCGCAGTTTATTGAGCCGAAAAGGTGCCGTTGCCATGACGTTTCTGGCAATCACGGTCAGTATTTTTGTACTCTTGGGCACTGAGCATATTCGCCAACAAGCAAAATCCAGTTTTAACAATACGGTATCGGGTATTGATCTAATAGTGGGTGCCCGAACAGGCGAGATCAATCTATTACTCTATTCAGTTTTCCGACTGGGCAATGCGACCAACAACATTAGCTGGTCAAGCTATCAAGATATCTCGACAAACCCAAAAGTAGCTTGGACGATACCGATATCGCTCGGTGATTCGCATAAAGGCTACCGAGTTATGGGAACGACGACCGATTACTTTAAACACTTTCGCTATGGCCAGAAACAAACCCTGAATTTTACCCAAGGAAAAGCCTTCTCAGAAGTGTTCGATGTGGTATTGGGAGCAGCAGTCGCCCGCGAACTCAACTATCAATTAGGCACTCAGCTCGTGCTTGCCCATGGCGTGGCAAGCACCAGTTTCACTCAGCACGATGACAAACCCTTTCGTATTGTCGGTATTCTCCAGCCGACTGGCACACCTGTTGATCAAACCGTACATGTCAGTTTGCGGGGTATCGAAGCGGTACACGCCAAGAGAGGACAACGCGACTTTACGCCCACAACCATTACCGCCTTCATGGTCGGTCTAAAATCCAAAATGGCTACCTTTCATGTACAACGCGAAATTAATAACTACCAGCCTGAACCCTTATCGGCCATTCTGCCTGGCGTCGCACTCTCCCAACTGTGGCAAATAACAGCCATAATGGAAAACACCCTAATACTCGTATCAATCTTAGTATTACTCGCATCTTTGCTGGGGTTAAGTGCAATGCTATTAACCTCTATTCGAGAAAGGCGACGGGAAATTGCTATCATGCGATCATTAGGCGCACCGCCATCATTTCTGTTTTTATTGATTCAAACTGAAGCTTTATTGATAACACTCGCAAGCTCAGCATTTGCATTATTACTGCTATTTTTATCTTTATTATCGCTTCGTAGCTTTCTCACCGAAAATTTTAGTTTATCGATCAGCACTAATATTTTTGATAATAATATTTTGTACCTACTTCTAATCATTTTAGTAAGCGCAATGATCACCAGTATGGTGCCCGCCATATCCGCTTATTCAAATGCTCTACAAAAAAGGCTAAATAATTAATAGCCGATAAGGGCTAAACAACGTATATATTGTCATCCGTTTTCTTGGTTTAGAAAATGACTTAGAAAAAATGACAAATCAAAAAAAGGATCATCATGGCTGGCACTAGCTTATTAGCCCTCATCGACGACATTGTCAGCGTATTAGACGACGTTGCAGTATTATCTAAAGTCGCCGCAAAAAAGACGGCCGGGGTATTAGGTGATGATCTAGCCTTGAATGCTGAGCAAGTCAGCGGTGTAAGAGCGAGCCGAGAGCTCCCCGTCGTCTGGGCGGTTGCTAAAGGCTCTTTTCTAAACAAGCTCATACTTGTTCCCGCTGCGCTGTTTATCAGTGCCGTCGCCCCTTGGGCCATAATGATTTTGTTAATGATCGGCGGTGCGTATTTATGCTTTGAAGGCTTTGAAAAGATTGCTCATAAGTTTTTGCATAAGGAGGAGCACGACGAAAATAAAAAAGCGCTTCGTGACGTATTATTAAAAGATAAAAAAGATCCCGCCTCAGATATGGTCGCGTTTGAAAAAAAGAAAATTAAAGGCGCTATTCGAACGGATTTTGTTTTATCCGCCGAAATCATTGTCATTATTCTGGGCACACTTCAAGGTGCAGCGTTCACCACTCAAGTAACCGTTTTATCACTACTCGCCATTGCTTTCACCGCAGGTGTTTATGGTTTTGTTGCCGCGATTGTTAAAATTGATGACGTAGGATTACATTTCATTCAAACAGCAACGGCATCGGCCTTTGGTAAAATTAAAAAATCGATAGGCAAAGGTTTATTAGTTTTTGCTCCTTTCTTGATGAAAACATTATCCATAGTCGGCACCATTGCGATGTTCATGGTCGGTGGTGGCATTTTGATGCATGGTATTCCAGGCGTGGAAGACGCGGTACATCATTTTTCAAACACGATTAATGTTGCTGTGTTGAGTGCGATATTGCCCACTCTAGCGGGTGCACTTATTGGTTTAATGAGTGGCGGTTTATTACTCGCGTTAATGACGTTCATTCTGAAGATAATTCCACAGGAAAAATAATGGCCAATCCAATCTCAGAACAGACTAAAAAAGACGCACTAAAAATTGCCAAAGGCATTCAAAAACCAGGGCAAATAAAAGAACAAACCAAGCTGATTAGCCAAGGGATAGAAAAAGGAATTGCTGAATATAAAAAACAGCAGAAAAGCAAAGCACGCGAAGCCGATAAAGTACGCAAGCAGGCCCTAAAGGCCCAGCAAAAACGGGATGCCGAACATACGGCAGAAACGCTGAAAGACAAAGAAGGTAGCCGCTTTATGGCTTACCTTCCTTGGAGCTTGCTATTATTAAGCTGGATCGGCTTTATAACTTTCCAATCAAACTGATTAAAGGTGCTTTGCTAGCATAGCCTTAATTGCTGGATAAGGTTGAGCACCGACAGTAACATCAACTGACTGACCGTCTTTGAAAACCATCATCGTTGGCAAACCACGTACTGCGTATTTTGCCAATACATCCGCTTCTTCGTCTGCATTAATTTTTACGATTTTCAACTGGCCTTCAAACTCTTCCGCAAGTTGCTCTAAAACAGGAGCAATCATCTTACAAGGGCCACACCAGTCAGCATAGAAATCAACTAATACAACTCCCGTTCCGCCTTCTACATCCGACTCAAACTGAGCGGCATTAATCATCGGTACTAAATCATTTTCAGTTGTAGACATCATTATTTCCTCATTCGTCTTATGTTTATTAACGTGAACACTGCATGGATTAATTAAATACTTAAGCAATCATTTCGTTAACTTAAGGCCATTGTAGTTGACCTCAGATATAGAACTAGCCACTATAATTAGAAACTAGGGTTCCATATATGGAACGAACTTATAAGCCATTGTATAAATGAACGTGTACCAGCCACAAATTAAACAGGGTTCAAGATGAAGCTCGATAACCTAAAACTGTTCGTTAAAACTCTACAAGCAGGTTCAGTCACTCAGGCCGCCAAAGATTTAGGCATGCCTAAATCCAGCTTATCACGACATCTGACGGACTTAGAAACCGAATTCAACATACGCTTATTAGACCGCCGGCCACGTAACTTATCTGCCACCGAAGCAGGTCAACTGCTATACAACCAAGCCGCGCCACTCATGGAAGGCTTAGACGATGTCTCACAATTTATGGAAGGCTGGCGCAAAGAACCAAGAGGCTCTCTAAAAATACTACTGCCACAAGAATTTTTTAATCAACAGATAGGCCAGCTCACCATAGAGTTTATGAGCCAATATAAGGATATTTGCTTAACCATTAACCATTATAGTGGAGAATTACCCAGCAATAATCGTGACTATGACCTCACGTTTGCCGTGCACGACAGTCCTTTGCCCGCATCTGACTTAATTGTTCGAGAACTCATGAGCTTGCCGCAAGGAATATATTGCAGCCCGCATTGTGCAACCCAAATCACTATTAATGAACTCAACGACTTATCTAACTATCAAGTCATTCGCGAAAACAATGAAAGTAGCTGGCAGTTTCTTAAAAAACAAGATCAGAAACAAAGTAAACAAGCTGAAAGAGTCAGCATTTCTGTTGTAGGACGACTCAATATGAACAGTGCAGAAATGCGATTAATCGGTGCGATACGAGGTATGGGAATGATTAAGTTGCCACAATACATTGCGGATCAGCAGCTGCGTTTAGGCGCACTTAAGCAAGTAAGCACCCCTTTTCCTTTAGAAGCACAAACCGTATCAGTGTTATACCCCACCCGAATGATGCCCAGAAAGACAAAAACCTTTTTAGATTTCATTCAAGATAATATTGGTCGGTTACAATCAATCGTTTAATACTTCTATTGTATTATTTTTCACAACATACTGCCTATATTAGAAACACTGTGTTTACTCAATATAACAACGAAGTTATTGCGCTATTTGTTAATTTTGGCACTATGTAGCCTGCTGATTTTATAGAAATGGTTTAGGTAAAGAATAATGGACTTACAGATATTAGCGGGTAAAAAAGCATTAGCTGAAATCCAACAGCATGGATTAAGACCCGAACGAATTAAGCTTATGATTGGTGCAAGCGGAGGTCCAAAATGGCTGATGCTAAGCCGCCTAGATCAATACCTAAGCGAGCATTTCTTATCTAAAGCAACTCAGCCTATTTCATTATTAGGTTCTAGTATCGGCTCTTGGCGCATGGCTTGTTATGCTCAGAAAAACCCTGTGGCTATTTTTAAAGAGTTTGAACAACTTTATCTAAATCAGCGTTATAGCGAAAAATTAATCCCATCTGAAATCAGCATCTATGTTCAAAAAGTATTGTCTCAACTTTTTTCACCTGAACGTGCTCAACACATTGTGTCTAACCCATTAAGAAAGCTACATGTTGTCGCTGTTAGAAACCGAAGACTGTTAAATGGCCGTTCAAGATTATCTCAAGGTTTTGGATTACTCTCTGCCGCTGCGGGTAATATTTTCTCATCAAAAATAGTTGCTGCGTTATACCCTAGAGTCATCATAAGCCCTCAAAAAAGTACGACACCTTATTTCATAAAAATCGAAGCGATAGAATTAAAAGCTGAAAATTTATCCCAGTCGTTAATCGCCTCAGGTGCAATTCCTATGGTAATGGAACCTACCAAAGTTACTGGTGGAAAAAATCGCTGGCATTGGGATGGTGGATTAGTCGATTATCATTTCTCTGGCCCTTTTAATGCCGAAGATGGCTTAGTTTTCTATCCACATTTTTTTCCTAAGATTACACCTGGCTGGTTAGATAAAGGGATTCCTTGGCGCAAGGCAAAGGCCGAAAACTACGATAATGTTGTCATGCTCGCACCGTCAGCATCTTTTATTGCTAAACTGCCTTACGGAAAAATTCCTGACAGAAAGGATTTTGTAAATTTGTCGAATGAAGATAGAGAAGCGTATTGGAATACTGTGCTTGAAGCGACTAACATACTGGTTAATGATTTACATAACGCGCTAGAAAAAGATGGGGCGCGTAGTTCTGTTATGCCGATAGAGAGTATTTTGTAGCAGCACATTGCATCATAATAGCAGAATTATCAGCTATTATGATGCGATATTATCCCACTGATTAAAGCTCATTTTATAAAAATTATCTCCGAAAAAACATTACCAAAGGATAATATTAAAACTCATTCAGGTTTAATATAAACTTTAAATATAATAAAACTCACGACCATAAGTAGGCCACTAGTCATAAGCTAAAAAAATAAAATATAAACCGCTTTTAATATATTTCGGCACATCATTTCTTTTTTCAAGCATCTCGAATCGCTTTACATGGAACGAACTAAGAAAGACCGTTGCGTATTGTAAAACGCCTTGTCCAGCCAAAAACATATTCAAAGAATAAAACCTACACCCTATTCAAGTATACGTAGCCATTTAATTTTCAAATAGATGACAAATCTAATCCAGACAAAAATACCTACCATACTAGTTAAGCCAAAAAAGAAAACACCGGCAACCAGCCAAAGATAATTACTCATAATAAATAATTCTTGAACCCTTCTAGGCACAAGTTCTCTTTTTTTCAATCTATTGCAACGCCTTGCTTGCCAATCAAATTGAAAAATAAGTGCGTACCTTGAAACTCCAAGTCCTGCAGAAAAAACCAGAAAAAAATGAATAACTATCTTCATTTATTATTTTTTCGAAAAAAGAAATCCATTTATATTTAAAATATAAAACGGATCCTATCCATATAAGTATCAAAAAACCGCCTCCGATAAAAACATATACTGAAAAAATCTAATTCAAAGAAGGATCAATTGCTTGCATTATCGAACACCGTTTTCTTTTCTTGGAAAGCCACACTAAATATTTCGATATCGAATTTCAAATTAAGTATATTTTATAAGATATTAAAGATCCAAATACTATGAAACTTGCAATTACCCAAAGATAATTACTGATAATAAACAGCCTTTGCACCTTCTTCGGAATAAGTTCTTTTTTCTCTAATCGATTGCAACGTTTTGCTTGCCAATCAAACTGAAAAATAAGTGCATATCGTGAAACCCCAAGTCCAGCAGAAAATATACTTGAAGAAAAGGAGTACGAATTATCATCGATAGTTTCTTCAACAAATGAAAGCCATTTATATTTTAAATATATAATAGATCCCCACCAGATAATTCCTACTAAGAAACCAATAGGAAATATAATCAATAATAATACTTGTGAATTTGTCATATATTTAAAAAATCATTTACTAAGATTTAGCTTATGAATTTCTTCCCCTCCTGCTTCCCCTAGCGCACCTACACCTTTACTTCCATAGTACCCAGTTCCAACACCTACAACTAAAGAGCACCAGAACAGACTTGTTCCAAAACTTTCCAACCCAAATAATATATTGCACCCAGCATAAGCAGCGTACCCCCCAGAGTTCCACCTAAAATACTTCCTCCAGCCTTACCAGTTTGAGTATATTTAGATTTACTACAAGCTGCATCATCACCAACGGTACAAGCTTTTTGAATGTTTGCACCAGCATCCAAAACCGTTAATGCTATTCCAACATACCCAACACGGTTTAAGTTCTTCGCCATTCCAGCGACGGTCGTATAATTCTTTTTGAAATCTGGAATGGTCGAAACACTACCAGGATTTTTATTCCACTGATGGATTATACTTTTTCTACTCAACCCTAAATTACTTCGAATATCTCCAGCAAATAAGCTTCCACCTAAAACTGGCTGACCAAAACGACTTAATGCAGTATTTAATCGAGTAAACAGTATTTTTCTTTGCGCAAAGAAGCTTGTATTATTTAGATTGCCTGTGCTTTTGTAACTAGCAACATAAGTTCTCTCAAGTTCTTTCAGGATATTTTCAACTTGGGTTGTATGAGCCTTCCATGTTGTATTACTAACACCTAAAAGAAGGCCGTTATAACTAGCAACGCTTGATAAAAACTCATATCGTTTGGCAAGTATTTCTTTTTCAGCATTACTCAACTTGAGTAATTCCTGATCAACGGCTTCTGCTACGTTTAAAAATTCCACTTCTTCAAGTGTACATTCCTGCGGATTTTCTGGAGAAAGTAAAACAATCTGCCCAACTCGAGCAATACCGTCTTTTAAGTGAGAATTAACAGATTTAAAGTTTTATAGGTAGCTTGTGCTGGGGAGTTATATAAAATCATGATTAGCTGATCAACAGATAACTGCTTTTCAACAATATGTAATGCTACTTTTTTTGTACTATCGCTTCTATCCATGCGTAAAACCTTTATATTCCATTATTAACGTTTCCAATATTACTGGGAACGCATTCTATTACATTGCATATTTAAGGCAAATAAATCTTACCCATCTTATTAGAAATCAACTCTAAATAACGATAATAATGGTGTCTTAACCTTGGTTTTTCATTGCGTGCTTGCCTTTATAGCCCACTAATGGAACTTCATTCCTGACCTCTATCACTACTCCTACCTACGATTTTCCTCTACACTAACCGTCATCTTCAGCGACATTATTTATCCGACTTACACCCATTCGGAATACCCAATTTAGGACGCACCATGAGCCTTACTATACAGACACAAATTGCCTATCCGGAACAGCTCAATAATTATTGGCAAACAGCCCAAGATAAACTCGCCACCGAGTTTGAATTTCGGGGTTTAAATTGGGCGCAGTTATTAAATTCACTGTTGCCTGAGCAGCAAGCTGATTTAAAAAAAGTGTGCACTATTAGCGCTTTTGTTGCCGATAACATTGCAATTGATGGTCATTATTTTTTCGAACAAGTCCGTTCAGAAAATATATATAAACAGTTAGATACTCAACAGCTGGAGAATAATTTACTCGCATTGATCGATCATTATTCTGGCATGAATCAAGCCGATACAGAACTACCTAGTGAAGATCAACTTTTTAAAGCGCTTCGAATATTCCGTCGTCGTACTCAAATTCATATCATTTGGCGAGACTTATTACGTTTGGCCAAAACAATGGATACGACGCGCATGTTATCGGATATGGCTGACGTCTGTATTACCCAAGGCTTAAATCATGTCCATGCAATGCTGGCAGAAAAACATGGCCAGCCAATGGGAAAGAGAAGTAAAAACGAACAACGTTTACTCGTCCTTGGTATGGGTAAACTGGGTGCCCACGAATTGAATCTCAGTTCTGATATTGATTTGATTTTTGCTTACCCTGAGTCGGGAATGACCACCGGCAATGCGGCAGGCCGCCGCGAGCTATCAAACCAAGAATTTTTTATTAAGGTTGGGCAAAAACTGATTCAAGCCCTCGACAATACCACCATTGATGGTTTTGTTTTTCGTACCGATATGCGCTTACGTCCCTATGGAGAAAGTGGCCCATTGGTCATGAATTTCGCGTCGATTGAGGAATATTACCAAGATCAAGGACGCGATTGGGAACGCTACGCCATGGTCAAGGCGCGCATCGTAAACGGTGAAGAAAGCGAATTAGGGCAAGAGTTACTGTCTATCTTGCGCCCTTTTATCTATCGCCAATACGTTGATTATACCGCCTTCGAATCTTTGCGTTCGATGAAGGCCATGATTAATACAGAAGTGCGCCGTCGTGGTTTACAAACCAATGTAAAATTAGGTTCTGGCGGTATTCGTGAAATTGAATTTGTTGTTCAAGCTTTCCAACTAATTCGAGGAGGACAAGAGAAGGAACTGCAAACCCGTGAGCTATTAATCGTGCTCAGTATTCTAGAAGGCGAAGGTTATTTACCGCTGCTGGCTTGTCAAGAATTACGCCAAGCGTATTTATTTTTGCGCGATGCGGAACACGTCATTCAAGCGCTGAATGACGAACAAACTCAACTATTACCAAGCGACGAATATCAACATTCGCATCAAGCACAGATCCGCATGGCGTTTGCGATGGGGTTTGCTACTTGGCAAGAGTTCTTAGCAGAGTTGGATACGCAAAGAGAAAGAGTAAGTCATCACTTCGCTCAAATCGTTGCGCCAGTAGATGAGGATCAAGACTCAACCGATGAACACGTTGATAGCTTAGTTGAAAAAGAAGCCTGGCAAGACTTATGGCATGGCAACTTCGATGATGATAACGAAAATACGACCATCAATGCCGAAGGTCATGGCAAAGAAGAACAAGCTTTCTTACAGCAATTTCCTTGTACTCAAAGCGACAAAGTTATTGAGTATATCGAAAAATTTAGAAATTCTCGTGCGGTAAAATCAATGCAAGCCATTGGCCGTGAACGTCTTGATACCTTGATGCCTTTATTATTAAAGAAGGTTTGGAAAGGTAATGATCCGGTTGATACCTTAGAGCGTATTCTTCCTATTATTACAGCCATCGTTCGACGTACTGTTTATCTCGTTTTATTAAGTGAAAACCCTCCAGCATTGAAGCACCTTGTGAAGCTGTGCTCCATTAGCCCTTGGGTTGCAGACTATATTGCTCAAGCGCCTATTCTTTTAGATGAGTTACTCAACCCTCAGCAATTCTATAGCCCTGTCAGCAAGCAAGATTTAACCACTGAATTGCACCTAAGACTGCTGCGCATTGATGAAAATGATCTTGAGCAACAAATGGATCAGCTGCGTCATTTCGCCAATGCGCATAAGCTACGCGCAGCCGCTAACGAAGTGCAAGGCACACTCACACTCATGCAAGTGAGTGATTACCTCACCAACTTAGCCGAAGTATTACTCGATAAAGTGAGTCAACTTGCATGGCAGCAAGTCGTTGCGAAGCACGGCTATCCTCGTGACGCTGAAGGAGAGGAAGTATTAGAGCCTGAATTCATTGTCGTCGGTTATGGAAAAATGGGGGGACTAGAACTCAGTTACGGCTCAGATTTGGACTTGGTTTTTCTCTACGATACCGCTAAAGGTAAATCGACGTCGGGCGCACGAGAACTTGATAACGGTGTCTTTTATACTCGCATGGGTCAGCGCATGATCCATATTCTGAGTACTCAAACCCGCGCTGGGGAATTATACGATATCGATATGCGCTTACGCCCTTCTGGAGCATCTGGCATGATTGCGACCTCGCTTGCAGGTTTCGAGAAATACCAGCAAGAAAATGCCTGGACTTGGGAGCATCAAGCTTTAGTTCGCGCCCGCAAGGTTTCGGGCAGCCATACCGTGCAAGCCAAATTTGAACAAATTCGTAAGCAAATACTCACAATCACACGAGAAAAGCCAATCTTGAGTGAAGAAGTGCAAGCCATGCGACAAAAAATGAGAGATAATCTCGGCTCGAAAAATTCCACCGATGTGCGTTTTCAGCTAAAGCAAGATGCCGGTGGCATTGTTGATATCGAGTTTATGGTGCAGTACGGTGTGCTCGCTTGGTCACACCAATACCCAGAACTAATGCAGGTAACCGATAATATGCGGTTATTAGATGCCTTTGTTCATTGTGGCCTGATGAGTTCACAAGACTGTCAGACCCTCCAGGAAACCTACCTGGCCTATCGCGTTGAAACTCACAAACGCGCACTGCAAAAACAAGATTTACTAATGACTCAAGATGAATTGGGTCAATTAGGCTTTGATATTAGAATCAACAATGTCATGTCACTTTGGTCATCTTGGCTCGCTACCAATGCAGATCGTTAATAGAAGCACTTGATACTTTAATAGCGAGTTAGGAATAGAAATGGCCGCATTTGGAACAGTTTTCATGCCGAAGATGGCACTGGCATCTTTCGACAATAATTCTTGGACAGCTTCAAGCATCGTTCCATCCGACAAATTAGAACTTCATCCTGGCGCACATGTCTTGCATTATTCAAGCACGTGTTTTGAAGGTTTAAAGGCGTTTAAGCACGAAGATGGCAGCGTGAACGTTTTCCGTATGGATGCCAATATCGAACGCATGTCACAGAGCAGTGAGTTATTAAGCCTGCCTGCAATCAATAAAGATCAGCTTGCTCAAATGATCAAAGATGCCGTTGGACTCTACGCGGATGAGGTTCCTACCCCTCCCGGCTCTATGTATATTCGTCCAACCCATATTGGTACTGAGCCTGCAATCGGAAAAGCGGCGGCACCGACGGCGTCGTCTCTTTTATATGTGCTTTTATCTCCCGTTGGTGATTATTTTACCGGCGGAGCAAAACCTTTAAGACTTTTACTAGAAGAAGACGGCATGCGTTGTGCGCCTCATATGGGCATGATCAAAAGCGGCGGAAATTACGCCAGCGCATTAGGCCCTATCTCGCGCGCACGCAAAGAATGCAATGCTGATCAAATTCTGTTTTGCCCTAATGGCGACGTTCAAGAAACAGGTGCAGCGAACTTTATTCTGATTGATGGTAACGAGATCATCACGAAGGCTTTGGATTCTACTTTCTTGCACGGTGTTACTCGCGATTCTATTTTAACCATCGCCCGCGATGCAGGCATGACGGTTACCGAACGCGATTTTACCGTAGCTGAATTATTAGAACGCGCTAAAAAGCCAGGCACCGAAGCCGCGCTTTCTGGTACGGCTGCTGTTTTAACCCCTGTTGGCACATTAATTCATAATGGCCAAGAGTTTACAGTGGGGTCCGGTGAACCTGGTGAAACAACCAATAAACTGCGCCAAGCATTGAATGACATTCAATGGGGCAAAGCGGAAGATAAATACGGTTGGTTGGAAACTATTTAATCTTTTGCAGTGACTTATGAAGGAGAAGCCTAACAGCTTCTCTTTTTTTATGTCTCACCTCGAATATCCACACACGACCTAAGATATTCATGACTTCTTTCTCCTAGAGTAGATTACCCCTATGTATCGCGACTTTATGAGCGCCAGTCCCTAAAGAAAATTATGTAAATAACCAAATAAGTTAAACCTGCTATGTATGAAACCGTGACTGGTTATTTTTGCTATTTTTGTGTGTTGTTTTTTATCTGGGATAATTAATATGAGTGCTGTTTCAATTCTTCTAATCATCATCGTATCCATTGGTTTTCTTTCAGTCATTGCTGAAGATTTGATTAAGGTCGATAAAGCAAAATCAACGTTGTTTTGGGGGACCTTAGCTTGGATTGTTCATTTTATTTCAGCCAGTCTATCGGGTGATACTCCTTTTGTTGCCGAGGCGCTTAATGAAAACCTGTTGGATATCGCGACTCTGTGGTTATTTTTATTTTCGGCCATGACGTTCGTTGCTTACCTCACTGAGAAAGGTGTCATCGAGATCATTGCAAGCTATCTACTGCCTAAGCAACTCAGTGAAAAAGGTTTGTTATTCTTTATTGGCGCTTTCTCTTTTATATTCTCGTCTCTCGCAGACAATATCACCGCAACATTAGTCTGTTTAACGATTTTGCTCGGCTTAAACATTGATCGCGATAAACTGGTTAAATACGCTGTTGTCGTCGTTTATGGCGTTAATGCGGGCGGTGTCTCTCTTATTACGGGAGACGTGACGACACTCATGATTTTCCTGGCCGGTAAAATCAGTATCTCTGATTTATTAATGCTTATTCTGCCCGCGTTTACATCGGTGTTTATTTTATGCCTTCTGATGTCATACGGCATGAAAGGTAATATTAAAGTAACAACCCAAAAGCGTGTATTGTCTTCTGTCGATACGGTTATCGCATTGCTCTTTTTCTTTACGATTATTGGTGTGATATTTGGTAATGTATTCTTTTCTATTCCTCCAGTACTCTCCTTTTTATTCGGTTTAAGTGTCATGTTTATGGTTGCTAGGGTTCTGGATCGTGATGAACCTATTTTAGATTATGTCCGTAAAATCGAATTCGATACTCTGTTGTTCTTTTTAGGCGTGTTGTTATTAGTGGGCATGTTAAAAGAAGTGGGTGTATTAGAATTATTTTTAGAAACTTATAAGCAATTTCCGACACTAATCGCTAACTACGCAGTAGGTATTACCTCTGCACTGTTCGATAATGTGCCGTTAACCTCTGCTATTCTAAAGTCTGGCATTGATATGGCCGATAACGAATGGCTTGCTCTCACATTTTCTGTGGGTGTTGGTGGTGCTTTATTAGCCATCGGATCGGCAGCGGGCGTCGTGGCCATGAGTAAAATTCCTGAGCTAACCTTTATGCGTTACTTAAGATTTTTTCCTCAGCTGTTTATTGCTTACAGCGCAGGCTATTGTTTAGTTGTTTTATTTGTTCAAATAATGATGAATTAATTAATTATTTTAAAGGAACTGTCATGACCATTATGCAAACCGTCTACTGGCTGATTGCGAGTGTGGGAAACATCATTGCGCTGTATTTAGTCAATGAGCATGGCAGTCCTTTTGCTACAGGCTTATTCATATTTACCCTGCTATACACCTTAGTAGGCTTTTATGATTTGTATTTCAGTCATCATAATCTAAATCGTTTATATCCGGTTGTAGCTTATATTCGTTATTTTCTAGAGTCCTACCGTACCGAGATTCAACAGTATTTCATTGCCAATGATACAGAGGAAAATCCTTTTAACCGCGAGCAACGCACACTGGTCTATCAGCGTGCAAAGAACATTCGCGATACCATTGCCTTTGGTACTCAACGCAATTTATTAGAAGAGAATTACCTGAGTCTATGGCATTCAATGGCGCCTCAAACCGTAAGCGACGATGCAAAGTCTGTCATCATTGGCGGACCAGATTGCCTTCAACCCTATACCGCATCTTATCTCAACATATCTGCAATGAGCTTCGGCTCGTTAAGTTCTAATGCAATCGAAGCGCTTAATTTAGGGGCGAAAAAAGCAGGCTGTTACCACAATAGTGGAGAAGGTGGTGTTAGTTCTTATCATTTAAAACATGGGGGTGATTTGGTATGGCAAGTGGGCACTGGGTTGTTTGGTTGTCGTGATGCAACAGGAAAATTTAGCCCGACATTATTTGCTAAAACCGCCACGCTACCCGCTGTAAAGATGATTGAGATTAAGCTTTCACAAGGTGCAAAACCGGGCCATGGTGGTGTTTTACCAAAAGCTAAAATCACTCAAGAAATTGCTAATATTCGTCACATTTCTATGGATGAAGATTGCATCTCTCCCGCGACAAATCCTGAGTGCAGCACCCCTATAAAGTTATTAAATTTCGTACAACAATTACGCGAATTAAGTGAAGGGAAACCTGTCGGTTTCAAACTCTGCATTGGTAATCCCGCCGAATTTTTAAGCTTGTGTAAAGCGATGCTCGAAACGGGGATTACGCCTGACTTCATTACCGTCGATGGTGCAGAAGGTGGAACAGGAGCAGCGCCGGTTGAGTTTAGCAACCGCTTGGGCATGATGTGCTTAGAAGGTCTTTATATTGTTCATAATGCATTAATAGGGGTCGGACTGCGCGACAAAATTCGTATTATTGCTTCTGGAAAAACCGCATCTAGCTTTGATTTATTAACTAAAATTGCTGTCGGGGCCGATTGTGTTAATGCCGCACGTACGATGATGATGGCCATTGGCTGCGTCCAGTCTCGCCATTGCAATAACAACTTATGCCCTACTGGCATTGCGACACAAGATCCTGCTCGTGCTAAAGCCGTTGATGTTTTACAAAAAAGTGATCGGGTGAAAAACTTTCATCATAATACGTTAAAGAATTTTTATGAGCTTGTCGGCAGCATCGGTTTAGACGATCCAGACAAGCTAATGCCACACATGATTAAACGCCGTACTTCTAGTGGATTATTGATGCCTGTAAGCACGCTGGTTCCACCGTTGAAAGCGAATGTGCTCCTTGATTCAATGGTAAGTGAACAAACGCTACCTGAACCTTGGTGTGAGTGGTGGGTTCAAAGTAATGCGGAGTCTTTTTATGTTTACGATCATAAAATTGTTCACGCACCGGTGCTTCTTGCAACTGAAGCAAATGCACCTGAAATTAATACACCCTAAATTAATACAGAGACGCTATGTTAAATCTCGACTTCACTCAATCTGTCTTCATCGATAGTAATTTAGAAACGTGGCAAGCCAGCCCTATGTCCGGTGTTTGGCGCAAGCGCTTAGCTCGTGAAGATGCTGAGCAAGGTCATGCAACGAGTATTGTGAAATACGATGCAGGAGCTAGCTTCAAATCTCATCCGCACCCTCTTGGTGAAGAAATTTTTGTTTTAGACGGTATATTTTCTGATGAAACAGGCGACTACCCTGCTGGAACTTATATTCGTAATCCTGAAGGTTTTGAACATGCGCCTTTTAGCAAAGAAGGTTGCACCTTGTTTGTAAAACTCCATCAGTTTCAAACTGAAGACTTAGCACAGGTTCGTATTGATACCCGCAATACAGAGTGGTTACCCGGCAATGGCAATTTAAAAGTTATGCCATTGCATCAGTTTAATAATGAAGTGATGAATGAATCTACTGCTTTAGTATTCTGGCCCGCTGGCGAACGCTTTCAATCTCACACTCATTTTAGTGGCGAAGAAATTCTTGTCATCAGCGGTGAGTTTATCGATGAACACAATCGTTACCCCGCGGGCAGTTGGTTACGTAGCCCACATTTAAGCAAACACAATCCTTATGTTGAGCAAGATACTTTGATACTTGTGAAAATAGGCCACCTGCCGACAGCTTAAAAGCAACCTAGGTGATTAATACAGTTACTCACATAATGCATCGCTGTATTAGTATTAATGACCTGTGGATCTTTATTTTATCTTTCTATGCGATAACTCCCTCTAGTCAGCCATCTCAAATATCTATCTTTCAAATTCTGTATTCTTTGCTAGCCAAGGTTGTGCAAAAAAACAACGAATTAACAGCAGCCCAGTTAAAACAAACGTTTGAATGAGTTATTGCCTAGTTATACTCGCAGTTATCCACAGAAACAGTGGGTAACTTACTTTTAAATTACATTTTTTTATCCACAAAGCGCCTAAATTCAACACAAACCGCATTAAATAAAACGTGAAAATAATTTTTATCCCCTGCAATAAATCACACTAAACTACTGAAAATATTAGAGTTTTAAGTAAAAACCTGAGTTATAAAAAGTTAACCACAAATTGTCATTATATTTATAACAGGTTATCCACAGAGCATATTATTTAAATGAGCACTTATTGATATACCTGTTGTGACACCAGTACCACCTTTGTATAGAATACGACTTAAGCATGAGTGAGAGCCAACGCCGAATAATAATAGCTCCGTCTAAATAAACTAACTTGAGTCGAACATGATGAAAAAATTGTTTTATACCGCAGCGCTGGCTTTTATAAGCAGCTCTGTTCTGGCAATGTCAGAAGCACCAACCGCATTGGATACCCATATTGTTTTTACTAATAGCACTTTGGATACATTACAGGTTTCGCTTTCTGGCGATGCGAGTGTCATTCAACAGGCAACGGAAGTAGGCCCTTTGGCTACTGCGACATTAGCAAAACTAACCCGTAACGCTGGGGCGAATAGCGCACTCAATATTCAACTTTCCAGTGCTGATTATCAAATCAATCTAACTCAGAATACTGAAGGTACGAATTTAGTATTCGGTGCCAATACTTCTGATCTAAATATCGCTCCACAAGCTAATGAAGAAATTCAACGCCATCAAACAGAGCTTGCTGGTGATGCGAATACACTGGCATTCAATGCCAAAGATCTAGCAAAAGGCGGGCAGCTAACTTATGTTTTGCAGGAAAAAGATAATAAACCTGCTCTAGGCGCTGCTAACGAACTTAATGTGTTGAGCTATAACATCTGGGCAACCACAATTTTTGGTTCTAAAAAAGTGGATACACGCTTAAATGAAATGCCTGCGATCATGGCGGGTTACGATGTATTAGTTCTGACTGAAGTTTATGACACGATTCGAACAAATAAGTTATTAGCTAATTTGCGGGCTGAATATCCTTATCAGACAGCGGATGTTTTAAAATTAGGCAAGCTTCTAGGTTCAGGGGTTCGTATTTTATCTCGCTGGCCTATAACGATTGAAGACAGCTTCAATTACACCCCATGTAATGGCATTCAGTGCCCAGCATCTCGCTCTGTTATTTATGCCCAAATTCAAAAGCAGGGTAACCCATACAATGTATTCGCCACGCATACTCAATCTTCTGATGATGATGCCAACCGTAATGCACGCTTAGCGCAGCTACAGGAAATGGGCGACTATATTCGCAGCTTAAACATTCCATCTAATGAGCCTGTCATAATGGCCGGCGATTTCAATATAAATAAGATTGGCTTACCTCAAGACCGTAATTATTTAGAAGCTGTATTAAGCGCAACGGAACCTGAAAACCGTGGCCATAACTTTACGTATGATGCTGATACGAATACTTGGGCTGAACAGCCATATATTGAATACCTTGATTACACACTAACGGCCAATAACAATTTACAGCCAGTGTCTGCTTACCAAGAAGCATTTGCACCTCGTGCAACGATTGATGCACTTTGGGGCGAGTGGGACCTTTCCGATCATTACCCTGTGCGCGGTATATTTTCTTATCCTTCAGCGGCCGAACCTCAGCGTCCTGCCTTTCCTTTCGTAGGTGATGTGGTTCATGTGAGAACGGCTAACGGTTATTTCATGCGTAGCATGAGCGGAGGCAATAGCTTTATCTCAGCAGGTTCTGACCAAATTGGAACTTGGGAGAGCTTCTCTTTTGAAGATCAAGGTAATGGTAAAGTTGCGATTAAGGCATTTGACGGTCACTACGTAGCATTGGATTCTTATCTAATCGGTACCTTAAAAGCATCAAGTGATTCGGTTTCTGCAGCCGCTACTTTCACTCTCGTTGAACTGGGTAATAATAAGCTGGCAATTAAAGCCGATAATGGTAAATATCTGCGCGCTGATTTCGGTGGCAATGCTGGGTTAAGTGCAGGTTCTTCTAATATCGGAACAAACCAAACTTTTACTCTTATTCGCCGTTAATTGAGTAATTTGTAACTGTCAATTTAAGTAAGTTTTCAGTTACACCGAAGGGATTAGGTGAGTATACTCTTTGCTCGCTTAACCCTTTTTTTCTTTTTGTCGTGTGATTCCCTATGCTGTACTACGCTCGCCTTGTTGCTGTCTGCGCTTATTTTGTTTTGTTCTCTATCATGGCGGTCATTTACTCCTGTATTCGCCCTTTTCACGGTAATAATACACGTACGGTATTAAAGTTTTTATGGCCGACTTATTGGATGATGAACTTAAAAGTCATTGCCCTAAATAATCCAAAAATAGATTATCCTGTCGTTTATGTCGTAAATCACCAAGACTTATTAGATGTTTTTTACTTTGCCAAAGTATGGCCAAAAAATTGCTCAGGTGTCGGCAAGAAAGAACTCGCATGGGTTCCGATTTTTGGTGCGGCTTTTTGGCTAGCAGGTAATATTTTTATTAATCGCGGTGACAAAGATAAAGCACATGCGGTGGTTGATCAGATGGCTGAAAAAATCGTTTCGTTGAACCGTTCGATTTTTATTATGCCGGAAGGTACGCGTAGTCGTGGTAAAGGATTGCTACCTTTTAAGAAGGGCGCTTTTTTAACTGCGATTAAAGCTGGGGTTCCTATTGTGCCGTTATGTGTCAGCTCAAGTAAGAATGTCACTTTAACGGACTGGGCACCTAAGCCTGGGATCGTTGAATTTTTAGACCCTATATCAACAGAAGGTCTCAGCGAAAGTGATGCTGAACGCCTTGCGTTGGAGTGTCATGATCTTATGAAAGCGCATATTGATAAACTGGACCAGCGCTTATCAGCTGAATTTTAAACTTCTACTGCTCTTCTACGTTAGGAAGTCGCAGTATAAGTTAATACGCGGGGCAATGAATTTAATGCTCTACCCCGCTCTGTTATGGTCTTCTATTCCGTGCGGTCGTATACGACAAAGCTGTAATCAAACGGATTACGCTTCTCACCGCCCTCTGGGTCGGCACTGTAATCTTCACGCTTAACTTCTTGCCAGTCGTTCCATTCAACCGTCGGAAAAAATGCATCGCCTTCGATCTCAGCGTGAACATGGGTAATGTACAAACGGTCGGCTTGTAATAGCGCTTGCTGATAAATTTCAGCCCCGCCTATTACCATCACTTCTTCATGACCCGCAACCAAACTTATTTCTTCTGCTTTAGCCAACGCTTGCGGCAAACTGTTCACGATCACAATGCCTTCGGCTTGATAATCACTTTGTCTAGTAATCACAATATTGGTACGACCGGGTAAGGGGCGTCCTATGGACTCGTAAGTTTTACGTCCCATAATAATCGGCTTCGCCATCGTGACCTGTTTGAAGTATTTAAGGTCATTGGGCAAATGCCAAGGAAGGGTATTATTGATGCCAATGGTCTGATTTTCAGCCATTGCAACGATGAGCGCACATTTCATGAAAGAACCTTTAGCTTACTTGAACCTACTTTTCTTTCATCATACTTGGGTGAGTTGTGCCTGTGAACCCAAAAGACTCATCAGAGAACAATTGCAGGGCGATGCCAGGAATTTTTTCAGGATCAACCGGGCGCGAGAAAAAGAAACCTTGATAATGATCACAGCCAAACGCTTGTAATACCCCCAGTACATTATGATCTTCTACACCTTCAGCAATAACTTCCATACCCAAATTATGAGCAAGTGCGATGATTGAGTTCGCGATCGCAGCATCGTTTTTATCGTCTACTATGTCTTTAACAAAAACTCGATCAATCTTTAAATAATCAATCGGTAAATCTTTCAGATACGCTAAGGAAGAATAACCAGTGCCAAAATCATCGATTGCGATAGACACCCCGATCTCTCTGAGACGACCTAATATGTCAATACCTTGCTGCAGATTATCCATCAAAACACCTTCAGTGATTTCCAGAGTAAGAAGTTGTGGCTTCATCCCTGTGATATCTAAAATCTGCACTATTCGGTCGGCAAGATCGCGCTGCCTAAATTGTCGCGGTGATAAGTTAACAGATAGCTTTGCATCACTAGGCAAAGCACCTTTTTCAATCCATTCCTGATGCTGCCGGCATGACGAAGCAAGCACCCATTCACCCACTTTATTAATTAATCCTGTTTCTTCTAGAACAGGAATAAATACCACAGGAGAAATTGAGCCTAAGGTTTCGTGTGTCCAACGCAAAAGAACTTCTGTGCCGATAAACTGCTTATTACTCACCCGTATCTGCGGCTGATATTGCAAACTCAGTTCTTGGCGCTCTAACGCATGATGCAGGGCACTTTCTAAACTCGCCCGCACCATGTCGGGTGGGCTCATATTAGAAATAAAGAAGCGGTAATCATTACGTCCATCCTGCTTGGCTTGGCGTAATGCTAATTCAGCATGACCCAGCAGCAAAGAGCCGTCATAAGAGACTCGACTAGCAATCTCAATACCTATACTGATACTGCAAAATATTTCATGACCCGCAATAAAATAAGGTTCGCTAAAAGCTTTGCAGAGCTTTTCGGCTACTTGGGAAATCATATTTTCATTCACGACATTCTCAAGCAATACGGCAAAATTATTTCCATTTAAACGAGCGACAGTATCAGAGCGTCTTACGATTTCACCTAAACGACGAGCAAACTGCTTTAAAAGCAAGTCCCCAATGTCATGCCCATAATGCTCATTTACCACCCTGAAGCGATCTAAATCGAGGATCAACAAACCTAATACATGACATTCTCGGCGTGCATGTAATAAAGAATGATCTAATCGATCTTGAAAGAGTGTTCGATTGGCAATGCCCGTCAGAGAATCATAGTGAGCGAGATGACGTGTTTGATATTCGACTTGTTTTCGGATAATACTGTGGTGCATTATTCTCGATAATAATGTTTCACTAAGCTCTTCTAGCGACCAGATGTCTTGAATACCAAGCTCTAATAGTTTCACTTCATCAAGAGCCAGTTTTTCTACTGAGATGATAACTAGCGGCGCTTCAGGCAATGCCATCATTAAACGGCATGCCCAGTCCTCTAACAACGTATCGTGCTTTTCAACCACTAAAATAATGGCCTTTAGTTTACGCTGATACCAAGTCTTGCGGATATCTTCCGTTTGCACACACAGGTAAGCCTCTTGCAAACAAGGCAAAGCACTGATCATCTTGCTGTAGGGTGCTTCATCAAAATAATGAAGCAACCAAGAAGATGGCATTTCAAGAATAGTCGTGGAGTTACTGGTCTTCATGTTAGGTCTATACTGCTTCGATTAAGATTAAGTATAGACTCTAATTTTCAACTTAAAGGCTAGGTAATAATAAATTACACGAATTATTCAAGGGTTTTAAATTATAATCTTAGACTGAAAAAGGGTATTTGATCGGATCGTGGCATTGGTAACCATCAACCTCAAAATCATCTGCACTCACCCAGTCTTCAATGTCTTTTAACGTTTTGATCTCAGGATTAATGCGCAACTGAGGCGATGGGAAAGGCGTGCGCTTTAGCTGTACGTCTTTCATCAGTTCGAGCTGGTTGTCATATATGTGAGCGTTAACAATTTTATGGTACGCCTTGCCCGGCTTGTGTCCGGTAATTTGCGCCACCAGCGCTAAAAAAACATAGACTTGAACTTGATTAAAGTTCAGCCCTAATGGCACGTCACATGAACGCTGATAGCTGGTTAAGTACAGTGTGTCACCCAGTAGCGAGAACGTATGAGTATGCATACAAGGACGCAGACAACCCATTTCAAATTCGCCAGGGTTATAGAAGGTCACAATTTCACTGCGATCATCGATACCGTTTGAAAGGTTATCAACCACCTTCTTTAACTGATCTAACTGTGTACCGTCTGGACGCATCCAAGAACGGCCTTGTACGCCGTAAACACGGCCCATGTCGTCTTCACCTTTACGGTGAGGATTGTTCAACCAAGCCTGATTTTCATTGGCATTGGCATTCCAGGTATTGCAGCCAATTTCACGAAACTGCGCTGCATTATCGTAGCCGCGTAAATAGCCCAGTAATTCAGCAATGGCCGATTTGTAAAAGCTTTTACGCGTCGTGATCATAGGAAACTGATTATTAGCAACATCGTATTCTAGATCAGCATTAATCACCGTTAAACAGCGCGTACCCGTACGCGTATTTTCAACCCATTCACCGTGATCAACAATGCGCTGACATAAATCTAAATATTGCTTCATTCACTTAACCTCAAAATTCTTCTATCAACTCGACCAGTCATGGATCGATAAAAATTATTACTTAACGCTTTTTTTAGCCGTGACAATAGGCTGTAGCTGATCTTGCTGCTTATAAGACCACCACAATAAGGCAATTCCGAATAAGACCATCGGTACCGAAAGCAACTGACCACGGCTCATCCAACCGAATAAATCAAAGCCTATGTGCGAGTCGGGCTGACGTACAAATTCGACAATAAAACGGAAGCAACCGTAACCGATCATAAATACCGCACCTACGGCCTTTTGCGGGCGAGGTCGACTAGAGAACCACCATACGATTAAGAACAGTGCCAACCCTTCCAAGGCTGCTTGATATAACTGAGAAGGATGACGCGGATCTGGACCACCACCTGGGAATACCATACCCCAAGGGCCATCAGTCACACGACCCCAGAGTTCGCCACCGATAAAATTACCGATACGACCTGTCATTAAACCAATAGGTACTAACGGCGCGGTAAAATCAGCCACTTCAAAGAAGCCTTTTTTATATTTGCGCCCAAATAACCATAACGCCACCAGCACCCCAAGCAGACCACCGTGGAACGACATGCCGCCCGTCCAAATTTGAAATAACCAAACTGGGTTATCTAGGAACTGACCAAAATTATAAAATAAAACATAGCCCGCACGGCCACCTAGAATGACTCCCATGGCACCATAGAAGATTAAGTCACTAACCTGATCTTTAGTCCAATTTGAACCGGGCTGCTTAGCGCGATAATTGGCCAGCAGCATAGCCGCCGCAAAACCAATCAGGTACATCAAACCGTACCAATGAATTTCTAAAGGCCCATAGCCTGCAATAGGCCCAATGGACAACGCGATGGGATCGATATCTGGATACGTTAACATCTATAGCTTCCTTATTTAGCGCCCCGATTGTACTCGAATGCCGCGCTGATTCCATTCATCTGTGTGGATCAATTGTATTAAGCCAATAAAAACTTCAAACCGACGATTAATAACAGCAAAGCAAAACCGCGCTTGAGCAATTTAGCATCCAGTTTATGCGCTAGCTTCGCCCCAACTTTAGCAAACGGCACGCTGGTCAAAACAATGCCCAATACCGCTGGCCAATAAACAAAACCCGTCGTCCATTCTGGCAAATCTACATTTCCCCAACCGGTAAAGATATTACCCACAGCGCCCGTTAGCGCGATCGGTAAACCACAAGCTGCGGCCGTTGCCACTGCGCGCTTCATCGGCACATTCACCCAAGTTAAAAACGGCACCGTAAAAGACCCACCACCGATACCAAACCAAGCCGAGCCAAAACCTATGATGCCGCCCGACGCAATTAAGCCAGGGGTTCCAGGCACCTGTCGGGTAGATCCTGGATTAATATCAAAGGCCATTTTCGCCGCCATAAGCAAAGCAAATACACCAATCGCCAGCTGCAAGGTATCACCAGCGACATCCGCTAATAAGAAAACCCCAGTAGCCGTGCCAATAATAATTCCGCTACCAATCCAACGGACTAGTTTCCAGTCTACCGCACCGTGTGCATGATGCTCTTTCACCGAGCTAAGTGACGTAAAAATAATGGTTGTTAATGAAGTTGCTAACGCCATGTGAGTTAATACTTGCTCACTGATTCCCATTAGTCCAAAAGTAATCACCAGTACCGGCACAATCACTAGCCCACCACCAATACCAAATAATCCCGCTAATAATCCCGCCGCAGAACCTACTAATAAATACACCAAAAATGTCATACTGCCCTCAACCTTAAATTGTTACGACAAAGCGCCGACATTATGGCCGAAGCTGAGATAAACTGCTGCTACTATTTAGAGAGTGAATACCCATGTGCTTAATTACCTTTCAATGGCAACCCGATGCGGATGATCGACTCATACTCAGTGCTAATCGTGATGAGTTTCAGTATCGTCCAACACAGGCACTGCATGCCTGGTCAGAGGCCGAAGGGGTTTATGCAGGTAAAGATTTAAGCCAAGGAGGCAGCTGGTTAGGTGTTCATAAAAGCGGTCGTTTTGCCGCCCTCACGAATCATCGTGACATGGGTAAACGGGGGCCTGAAAATCCGATTTCACGCGGTAAGCTTGTCCTCGACTTTCTAACCTCAAAAGTTTCAGCATTAGAATACCTACAAACCCTAGAGGAAAGCTCAGCTCTGTATGCAGGCTACAACTTGCTGGTAGCGGACTCTCAGCAACTGGGTTATTACTCAAACGCATCCGGTGAGCCAGCCCGCGTACTTACACCTGGCTTATACGGCCTGAGCAATGGCTTACTGGATACGCCGTGGCCCAAACTGGAAAGTGCTAAACACACACTCACTGCTTGGCTGAAGCAGCACCCTAATGATCAAGCTTCTCTGTGCCGCTTATTATCGTCAACAACCATTGCCGATGATGCGTTACTACCCGATACTGGCATTGACCTAGAAATGGAGCGCCTTCTATCGTGTGAAAAAATCATTACCCCAAATTATGGTACTCGCTGTAGCACAGGCCTCACGATCAGTAAAAATGGCCTCTGCATAGAAGAAGTAAGCTGGTTAAAGGATGGTACAGAAGGGGGATTTAAACAATACCGCCTACAAGATTGATCAATATGTAAGCAACAGTATTTTGGCAGTATTTACCCTCTTTACAATTAGGCTCCATGAACACTCACTGAATTCTGACATGTAATGAATTTTCTGAAAATAGTTGCATTTAGTAACAAAAATATCTAAAAACTAATGTCTAATTTGACCACCCCTTCTCAGTATTACGTCCATACTCAATGGTATGAGCCAAATATTAAACGCACAGTCTAACACTCCAAAAAAGCGCCTATTGCACCCAACTGCGATAGCGGCTTTCTGCGCACTGTTATTATTTGCAGCCCTCGCTGCCACGATTAATACAAAACCTTATATGCCACCCAAAGTGGCGCAAAAATATATGGAGTACTGGTTGATTGATTCTGCCCGCCAAGTTGCAGGAGAAGTCCGGTTAAAGCATGTGCGCGACATTGAACCTTTTTATCTGCGCCGCGATTATCAGCCAATTTGGATGGACAGCTATGAACTCACCCCTGCGGGTGAATCGTTAGTCCAAGTTTTACGTGAAACCTCCGCTGATCATTGGCGTGAATATGGTTATTCCCTACAAGCGTTATTACGGGAAATCCATGAATTATCGAATCGGCCTAAGCAAGCCACTGCCGTCGACGTATTATTAACAGACGCCTTTATCACCTTTGCGCAACAAGCTCTTAATCAAGAGCTATTGCCCGATATGGGAGAGTCTGATCACCCAACTTATCGCAAAGTATCAGCCGTCACACAAGTTGATGGCCATAGCGTGAGCTCTGGTGACATTATTGAACTGCTAAAACAAAGCCTGAGCGAAGATAAGCTAGGTGAGCTAATCAATCAGCTCACCCCAAACCATAAAGGCTACCAAGCTTTGCGCAAGCAACTTATTCATTATCAAAACATTGTGAATCAAGGCAAATGGTATGCACTTCCTTCTGAGTTTCGTATTGAAGGCGATCAAAGCCACCGCTTAGTTCCTCATATTCGTTGGTTATTAACCCAATATGCTGATTTAAAGCCCAGCACCTTTGCTTGGCTGTTTAATAACAAACCTTTGCTTATGGAATCCCCACGCGCAACCGATCAGTATGACCTCGACCAACCCAGCTTCAAGTTCGATAGTGCTTTGGTTGAAGGTATAAAGAATTTTCAGCAGCGATTCCAGCTACCCATATCCGGAAAAATAGATGTTAAAACCCTCGCCGCGTTAAACATTTCGCCATATCACATGGCGCAGAAAATCGCTTTAAATATGAAGCGCTGGCGTCACCTTCCTCCAACGCTAGGCAATCGTCACATCATGGTAAACATGGCTGATTTTCGCTTACAGTATAAAGAGGGAGATAAAACTAGCCTAGATATGAAAATCATCACTGGCCGCCCTCTTCGTCGTACGCCGGTCTTAATTCAAACCGTAAGTACTATTGTTCTAGCGCCCACATGGTCAGTGCCACGACGCATTGCGATTGGCGACATCTTGCCGCAAATTAAACGTGACCCTAAATACCTTGATCGTAAAGGCTTTAGTCTTGTTGCGAGCGTAAAAGGCATTGATCAATATGCGTCAGCAAAAGATATCAATTGGAAAAAAATGAGCCCGCGCTATTTCCCTTACCGTTTAGTGCAAAAGGCAGGTAACGGAAATGCACTCGGAGATGTGAAGTTTGTGCTGCCCAATGACAAATCCATCTATCTCCATGATACTAACCACCCAGAATTGTTTACCCGTGATATGCGAGCACTCAGCTCAGGCTGCATTCGGGTAGAGCAGCCTAAGTTATTGGCAGAAAAACTGATTGCTGGGCAGCAAGGTTGGAACCGCAGCAATATCGATTCAGCGATTTCGCAAAACCGAACCACACACATTCGACTACAAAAACCCGTCCCGGTTTATCTTATGTACTGGACAACCTGGGTTGATGATAGTGGTAAGTTACAAATTCGTGACGATGTTTACCAGCGTGATCTCATTGGCAGCCTTGCACGCTCTCAACAAGCAGCGATTTCACTTTAAAGATAAGCGTCTCTCTGTCTATTGATATAACTCACACATGTCTTAACTGTCTTTTAGGCATGCTATTAAAGTTATCGATTTTATTCCTTTTAAGAATTGGCATACTGCCCGCCTTATTACTCAAATGAATACCCGCATGGTTTCAAATAATAATTGGGCATTATATGAATAGACGTATTTTTTTGCGCAGCGCAGCAGCCATAACTGGCAGTGTCATCGTACCAGCCGCATTCGCGAATAAAACACCTGAGTTAGAGATCGATAAAGAACTTCACCTTTACAATATTCATACCGGTGAGTTCGTTAAAACGACATTTCAACACGCAGGTCAATATGATCAGCAAGGCCTAGACGAATTGGATCATTTACTGCGCGATCACCGCAGTGGTGAATCAACGTTAATCAGTCGTACGTTATTAGATGATATTCATACCTTACAGCAGTTGTTTAAACCCAACCAAGCGATTGAAATAATATCAGGCTACCGCTCACCGAAAACCAATGAGAAGCTACGAGCAATGGGGCATGGCGTAGCAAAGCGCAGCCTGCACATGCAAGGCAAGGCGATTGATATTCGTATTCCAGGTATTAATTTAAGACAGGTCAGAAAAGCCGCGCTCGCCCTTAAAAGTGGCGGCGTTGGCTATTACCCCAAAAGTGGATTTATTCATTTAGACGTTGGCCGTGTACGCCAATGGGGTTCTTAATTAACTGCGACCGGGACCAATCATCCGCCCTAGACCGACCTTTTCAAGCGCAAGTTCAACCGTGGCCGTGATCACTTGAGCATTTTCCAACTGCATCACTTCGGCTAATAATTCTTGTGCCCATACCTGTGTGACACCTCGGATGACCGACTTCACTTTAGGTAGATTTGAGGAGTTCATCGACAGCATCTCATAACCCATCGCCATAAGAAGAACTGCTCCTGCAGGATTACCGGCCAACTCACCACAAATACTCACTGGCTTATTAATCGCCTTGGCATCTTGCGCAATCTTGTACAGTGCCGTTAATACGGCAGGATGGAAAGAATTATAAAGATCAGCAACCCTAGGATTGTTACGATCTACCGCTAATAAATACTGGGTCAGATCATTACTGCCCACCGATAAGAAATCAACACGCTGGCCAAGATCACTGATTTGATAGACAGATGCCGGCACTTCGATCATGACGCCGACCTGCGGCATTTTCACTTTATGCCCCGCTTCTTCAACCTCAGCATGTGCGCGATAGATAAGGTGTAAAGCCTCATCAACCTCACCCACACTGGTAATCATCGGCAGCATAATGCGTAAATTATTTAAGCCGACACTCGCCTTCAACATCGACTTTATTTGCAACAGAAACAGCTCAGGATGATCGAGAGTGACTCGAATGCCACGCCAGCCTAAGAAAGGATTGTCTTCTTTAATCGGGAAATAAGGTAACGACTTATCACCACCAATATCCAATGTGCGCATAGTCACAGGATTAGGCGCAAAGGTTTCTAGCTGTTGGCGATAAATTTCTGTTTGTTCTTTTTCACTCGGAAAGCGGTCCTTCATCATAAAAGGGACTTCGGTGCGGTATAAGCCCACACCCTCAGCACCGCGATCACGGCTACGTACCGCATCGGTAATCAAACCGGTATTAACCCATAAAGGTATCCGATAACCATCTAGTGTTATCGCGGGCTCATCGCGTAAGCATTCTAAATCCTTATTAAGTGCCTGCTCTTCCAGATAAATTCTTTGATACTGTTTCCGCAGTTGATCTGATGGCTGCGAATAAATACGGCCACGATAACCATCAACCACTAACTCTAGACCATCAAGCTGAGCATAAGGTACATCAACCACCCCCATAATCGTGGGAATGCCCATTGCCCTAGCAAGAATCGCAACGTGTGAGTTAGAAGAACCTTTTACCGAGACTAAACCTTTCAGTTTATCGGTTGGAATTTCGCCGAGCATCGCTGGGGTTAGTTCCTCACTCACCAAGATTGTATTTTCATGGTATTCGGTGACTTGTCCTAGACCTTCGGTCTCTTGTAGGTACGCTAAAATACGCACCCCAAGATCACGAATATCAGCGGCACGCTCACGCAAATACGCATCATCCATCAATTCAAAGTGACCAATGTATCTCTGTACAACTTGGCGCAAGGCACCTTGTGCCCAAGCACCTTCACGAATTTTTATAATGACTTCTGCGCCTAACGCACGGTCATCTAGCATATTCAGATAGACATCAAATAAGGCCATTTCTTCTGGCCGTAATTCATTCGATAATTTTTGACCAACGGAGCGAATGTCACGTCGTACTGCAATCAGCGCCGTTTCAAAACGCTCAATTTCTTGTTCTATATTATCGGCAAACTTATCCGGCACGCTGGCCAAATCTGCTGCAGGGTAGATAACAACCGCAGTCCCAATAGCCACACCAGGAGCACCTGGCACACCACTAAAACGGGCTTCTTTCGGTGTTTTTGTCGCTTTCGCGGCGGCCGCGATATTACCCGTTGCTTCTGCATGCGCAATAACGCCAGCCAACTGAGCTGACATGGTAACGAGAAAAGCTTCTTCACTTTCATCAAACTTACGACGTTCTTGCTGCTGAACAACCAATACGCCCATTAGGCGTCGGTGATGAATAATCGGTACACCGAGGAAAGAATGATACTTATCCTCCCCCGTTTCCGATAAATAATGATAACGCGGATGTCCCGGAGCATCTTCGGTATTAATAAGCTCTTCTCTAGAACCGACTAAACCGACTAAGCCCTGAGATGAACCCAAACTCACCTTCCCAACCGCATCTTGATTCAGGCCTTTTGTCGCCATAAGTACATAGCGCTTAGCCTCTGAATCATAAAGATACACCGAACTCACTTCAGTATGCATAGCATTGCGAATACGCGTGACAACAACCTTAAGTGCATCACTTAAGTCTGTCGCTGCGCTTACTTCCTGCACAATGCTTCTGAGTGTGTCCAACATCTCTTATATTACCGCTGTTAAGTTTTCGTTTTTATGGCGTACAGTTAAGACTCTACTTGTTTTTGTAACCGAACAATCTTCGGTGATAGCTCTTTCAATGCCCGTCGATAGACATCTCGTTTAAAAGATACAACTTGACCTAAAGGAAACCAATAGCTCGACCAACACCAGCCATCAAACTCCGGTTTGTCGGTGGCATCTACATTGATTTGCTCATCATCACTGATTAGCTGTAATAAATACCATTTTTGTTTTTGGCCAACGCACACAGGCTTACTGTTATAACGGATCATTCGCCGTGGCAAACGATAGCGTAACCAGCCCCGAGTACTGCCTAGCACTTCAACATCTTCCCGCTTTAAGCCAACCTCTTCCGCTAGCTCGCGATAAAGCGCATCTTCAGGGGATTCATGATCTTTAATCCCTCCCTGAGGAAACTGCCAGGCATCTTGACCAATTCTCCGCGCCCAAAGCACATCACCCTGTTTGTTACACAGGATGATACCTACATTGGGACGGTAGCCGTCCTCATCAATCACAATGCCATCCTGATAAAATCTAATGCCTCCAAATTTGCGTATTTTGCGCCAAAGGTCAAGTAATACCTGTATATCGTAACGATTTAACCTCTGCTTGGTTATATCTCAACCGTTCTCACAGTCTACTCATTAAACAGACGACAGCCAGCGCGCTAGCCATTAGAATAGCGACTGATATTCATATTGAGGATTTTCACGGTGGCATTGGCGATTTTTGATTTAGACCATACTCTTTTATCGGGCGATAGTGACCATGCTTGGGGGCAGTTTTTAGTCGATAAAAAAATTGTGGACCCGAGCCACTACGAAAAGCAAAACAACTATTTTTACGAACAATATAAGGCAGGCGGCCTAGATATTAATGAATATCTTACCTTTGCGCTTAAGCCTCTGACAGAAAACTCATTGGCCTCTATGTTGTCATTGCGGGAAGAGTTTATTGAATACCGCATCAAGCCTTTAATTACTCAAAAAGCACGTGACTTGATTGCAAGACATCAACAGTCTGGTGACGATATGTTAATCATCACGGCAACCAACGCTTTTATTACTCGTCCTATCGCCACACTATTAGGTTTTGATGATCTCATTGCCCCAGAGCCGGAAATAATTAATGGTCAATACACCGGAGGGATAACGGGTATTCCAAGCTTCCATCAAGGTAAAGTGACCCGCCTGGAAATGTGGCTTGAAGAAAAAGAGATGAATTTAACAGGCGCTTTCTTTTATAGTGACTCTCATAACGATCTGCCCCTATTAAATTTGGTTGATAAGCCAATTGCAGTAAACGCAGATGAAATATTAACTGACACGGCTACTCGCAATGGCTGGCCTATCATCAGCCTACGAGATGCTTAGGCTTTTAAAATAGTAAAGGAGTCGCCAGTGACCCGCTTGGCCCTAATTATCGGTTTCGCTTTATTGTGTGCCTGCAGTCCTAAAGATGAAGCCACATCCAATAACAAAAAGCCTAAAGTGCTAATTGATAGCAGTGCCTTTGCGGCTCAGGTTGGCATCGTTGCCTATACCAGTTTGTCGGATGCCAATCAGGATGCTCAAACGTTAGACAGTAAGCTCGCATCGTTTATGTATCATCCAAACCCGATGAGTCACACTGAAATTCAACAGGCTTGGCGCCTAGCTTATGATAGCTTTTTAAGCAGCCTTATTTTTTCATACTTACCGATTCAAGATCCACCCGATTGGTATAGCCAGCAAATAGATTATCAGCATTTATTAAAGCAACTCGATAGCTGGCCTATCGAAGGCGGCTATATTGACTACATTAAGGGCTATCCTTTTAGCGGCATTGTGAACGATCTCACCTTAGATATTAATGAAGACAGCATACGCTCACAGCATGGCTTTACCGATCCAACGAATGCGAGCTTGGGCTATCACGCCATTGAGTTCATGCTATGGGGTGGGGATAGCCAACGCACACCGCCTGATTTTTTCCCTCAAGACAATACGGCACCGATTCCAAGCAATGAGGAAGGGCACGTATCAAGCGCAGTCGATACCGAGATCATAACACCTGCAGAAACTCATAATTTAACACCTCAGAATCATAATCGTCGCCGCCAATATACTCAGTTGCTGAGTGAGTTGTTACAAAAAGATTTACACCGCATTCAACGTCGCTGGGAACCTAGTAGCGGTTATTACGCTCAACTGCTACAGCAAAGTAATAATGAAAATACCTTACAAGCCGCTTTCATTGCCGCCCAAGATTTGATTAGTAAAGAGCTGCTAAATAAGCGCTTCAACCTAACCAGCTCCGAATTCAGTCAAACCAGTCGTGACGATTTATCCGCACTATTGGCCGGTATTGAACGTTGGTTTATGCCCGCAGAGCCGGAGTTGCAAGAAGCCAGCTTATTTTTCTTAATGCAGCAGGCCGATTCTGAAGTCGCTGATAACTTCTCTACGTCCCTACAACAAAGCACAACGTGTATTAACAAAATGACCACAAAATCGTCGGACATCGATCAATGTAAGCAGGATACCATTAGCTTACTATCGAACTTAAGACGTGCCGCCACATCGTTAATGGTCGAATTACCTAGTTTAGATTAACCCTATTATGGAAATTATCGACTAAACTAAATTCGTAGATTTTTGTTTGGTCTGATTCTTTCCATCATCTTTATTAGGGTTCCCGTCTCCATGGCTGAAACATTAACTCAAGAGCAAATCGCGAATGTTCTCTTGGGCATTAAGATTCCTCCACAACCGCAAATACTCGTAGACTTGCAGATTGAGCAAATCATGCCTGATCCTGACATTAAGCGAATTGCTTCGTTAATTAGGCGTGATGTTGGATTGGCAGGGACAGTTTTAAAAGTCGTTAATTCTTCTTTTTATGGCCTAAGTAATAAAATCACTTCGGTAGATCAAGCAGTATCGCTTATTGGCTTGGATAGCGTCATCAATATCATTAATGGTGTATCTATTAAAAGTGAGATGAGTGATGAAACGATCACTCACATGAATCGCTTTTGGGATACCGCCAATGATATCGCTTTAATCGCCACCAATATTGCCAAAATGGTGGGGTTTCAAAAACCGGATCTTGCCTACCTCCTGGGTTTGTTTCATAACTCAGGGGTGCCTTTATTGATGAATAAATTCGATAATTATTTAGGGGTATTAGAGCAATCTTACGGCAACAACAGTCAGCGCATTATCGATATCGAAAACGACTTATTAAATACCAATCATGCGGTGGTAGGTTATTACATTGCAAAATCATGGAATTTACCCAAAGTATTATGCGAGGCCATTGCAGAACACCACAACTGTGAACGGCACTTTTTGGGCAAGCACCAGACAGACAGCGATGTTAAAACCCTGCTAGCCATTTTAAAACTCGCGGAGCATGTGTGTGGTAGCTTTAAAATTTTAGGCAATCAAGATATCGATTTTGAATGGGAATTAATCGGCAGTGACGTATTAACTCACCTCGGGTTAGGTGAGTATGATGTTGAGCTACTGGAAGCCAGCATAGAAGAGATGGGCATTAGTTTTAAAAACTATGCTTTCTAGCATTCGATAATACAATCTAATACAAATGAGGCTTATTTTAGCCCCATCGCCTGCATCACAACGTGTTGCTTTACTGCGGCAGCACGATTAAATAAGCGCATGCCTTGATTACGTAGCAATCGAATAATAGGCTGTTCAGCGGCAAATAATCGTTTGAAGCCTTCCATTGCTGCCATCATTATCAAATTATCCGTTTGGCGACGACGCTGATAGCGTTGCAAGCTCGCCAATTCACCCAGATTTAATCCTAACTTCTGCGCACGTAATAATTCTTCACTTAATACTGTAATATCTTTAAAACCTAAATTAACCCCTTGGCCTGCTAGCGGATGAATCGTATGGGCAGCGTCTCCAACCAACGCGATGCCTGGCACGACATAATTTTTAGCATGTCGCTGGCGTAATGGAACAGCAGCTCGCGGCCCAACATTCAAAATCTGACCTAGGCGATGCTCAAACGCCAATCCTAGTTGCTGGCAAAACGCTTCTTCATTCATGCTTAAAAGCTGCTCGCATTCTTCCTCATTGGTCGACCAGACGATAGAACACGTTTTATCGTTTTCTGCTGCCAAGGGTAATAACGCAAGAGGGCCTTCAGGGCGGAATCTCTGCCAAGCGGTTTGCTGATGAGACTTCTCTAATTCAACCGTTGCAACAAGTGCATGGTGTTTATAATCCCACTCGCAAGTCGCAAATTCTCCCCATTGTTTGACTCGTGATAATGCGCCATCAGCGCCCACCAGCAGCTGAGTTTTTAGAACCTTACCAGATGATAAAAAGACCGGAGTTAATCCTTGTTCGTCTTGATTATCAATGTGCGTCACGGTATCGCGCAGAATCTCAACATTCTTTGCTTGCTCTACAACCTGCTGCAACGCCCAAACAATTTCACGGTTTTCAACAATCGTACCTAAGCAAGGAACATGAAGTTCATTGGCATTAAAATTAACCTCCCCTGTACCATCAGCATCCCAAACTGTCATTCCTTGGTACGGCGATTTATGTGCCGCAGGTATTAATGCCCAAACGCCTAACTGGGTAAGCAATGCTTCACTTTGAGCCGTAATCGCACTAACGCGAGTATCAAACTCATTGCAAGACACCTTCCCTAACGGAGGCTGTTGAGCCGTATTTGGCTCGATCAAAGCGACTGAAATATCACTATTGGCCAACGCGGCGGCCAAGGCATTGCCCACCATTCCACCACCGACAATAACGACTTGATAATCTTCTTTTGGCTGCATCATGATAACTGCCCCAGTGCTTGCTCGTGTTTCTGGTCAGATAAATGCACTGCGACCTTTGCCGCTGGCTGACCTAATCCCATGGCTTGGCGAGCAAATAATTTACGCACAGTTGGTGCTAGTGCTAAACCGATTAAACCCATGTCTCGACTGCAACGTAATGCTGTATTTTTTTGACTGAATAAACGCGGCAACAAATCACTGCCCATTATAGTATTGCGCTGATCTGTTTTCTGCTGCTGATAATAACCCTGAACGACAGACCATCGACCGATAGGTGTGCCATTATCGAAAGCAAGATTAATTTTCTCGGCCAGTGCCGCAGCATCCCGCAGTGCAAGGTTAAAACCTTGGCCAGCCACAGGATGTAAACTGTGTGCAGCATTGCCTAATAAAACCAAATGAGGGCGAATTTGCTCTTGCGCTTTCACTAAGGCAAGAGGATAACTGGCTCGGGCTCCTAGCGCGATAATACGCCCTGCACGATAACCAAAGGCACTTTGTAAACGATCAATCAGAGTTGCCTCATCTGCCGCTAAATACTCTTCGATAACCTCATCTGCAAGCGTCCAAACCACTGCGAATTCATCTTCGCCTAATGGCAACAAGGCTATCGGTCCAGCTTCGGTAAAGCGTTCATACGCCCAGTGTTTATGACTACGATCAATGCGCACCGAGGTGACCAAAGCATGGGTATTATATCGGTGGCTTTGCTGTTGGATGCCTAACTGCTTAGCAAGGTCTGAACGCCCACCGTCCGCCATAACCACCAGTTCAGCATCCAGTGTATTGCCCGCTGCTAAGGTTAAGCTGGCTTTTTGATTAGCGGTTATTTCAATGGCCGTCACCGAATCGGGAGCAAGGATAGTTAGCTGCTGAGGCAAGTTCGCTATTAAGCCTTCGCCCAAAGCACGATTACGAATGATATAGCCTAAAGACTCGACATTCGCATCGGTATGTTTAATGTGTGTTTGGCCAAAACGACCCTGGTCTGATACTTGAATATTCTCAATCGAGCACGCCGCCGCCTCGATTTCTGACCATACTCCCAGCTGACTGAAAATTTGCTGGCTGCCGTATGATAGCGCCGTCGCGCGACCATCAAAACTGGGCGGTCGCTCAGTGTCTTGCCCCGCGTCTTTATTCGTCAACGAAGGCAATTCAAAGCGCTCAACCAGAGCCACTTTTAAACCTTGCTCAATACTCGATCGCAATAGATGGAGAAGGCTGAGTCCAGCCATTCCCGCACCGATAATAACGAGATCAAAACGAGCCGATTTTTCTGCGGAGTTTGTCATGTTAACTTGCCATCAAGGCTTCAATATCAGCCACTGTTTTAGGAACTTTATGGCTGAGTACATGACAGCCATCTTCGGTCACAACAACGTCATCTTCAATCCGAATACCAATGCCACGCCAGCGAACATCAACCTCTTCGCAATCGGGAGCGATGTATAAACCAGGCTCTACGGTCAAAACCATACCCGGTTGTAATGGACGCCATTCTTTATTAATTCGATATTCGCCAACATCATGCACATCCATTCCTAGCCAATGACCAGTACGGTGCATATAGAATGTGCGATAAGCTTCATCTTCTATCAGCTGCTCGATTTCACCCGTTAATAATCCAAGCTCAACCAAGCCTTTGACTAAGACAACAACTGCAACTTCATGAGGCGCATTCCAGCTATTGCCTGGTTTTATTTCTGTAATAGCCGCTAGCTGAGCTTTTAATACCAGCTCATATAGCGCTTTTTGTTCAGGACTGAACTTTCCATTTACCGGGAATGTTCGGGTAATATCTGCCGCATAATAATCAAGTTCACAGCCTGCATCGATTAAAATGAGACTGCCATCGTCGATCACCATGTCGTTATTGGTGTAATGCAAAATACAGGCATTCTCGCCACCACCGACAATGGATGGATAAGCTGGCCAGCGACTGCCTTCGCGCATAAATTCGTGCACGATATCCGCTTCTAACTGATATTCAAAGCAACCAGGCTGAGCGTTTTTCATCGCTCGACAATGAGCAGCCGCAGAAATATCGGCAGCCTTTTGCATCATCTCAATTTCTGCGGTGGATTTAATCAAGCGCATCTCGTGCAGCAAGTGTCCAAGTACCGAAAATTCATGAGGTACTTCAGCGCCCTTGCGCACCATCGATTTGACTTTATTAACCCAGTGCAATAGTTGGCTATCAAACTGACTGTTGGCACCCATCTCGGTATAAATACGGGTTTTGCCATCAAGTAGATCAGGCAGCACGGAATCTAAAGCTTCGATCGGATACGCTTCGTCAGCAAAGAAGTTACGCGCAGCGCCTTCCGGACCGGCACGGCGACCGGTCCAAATTTCTAATGCAGGATCTTTCTCTTCACAGAATAAAATATATTCCCCTTGCTCGCGCCCAGGGATCAATACCAAGCAGGCATTAGCCTCGGCGAATCCTGACAAGTAATAAAAATCACTGTCTTGGCGAAAGGGGTGCTCAACGTCACGATTACGTACGGTTTCAACCGCCGTCGGCACAATAGCAATACTATTTTCTGCCATCTGCGCCATTAGTTGCTGGCGGCGTTGGCTATATTCTGTTTGAGCAAGTTTCATTGAAGTTCCTTAACCGCCTTTCTATATCAAAATGGCGACTGCTGTATCAAAATGAATAAGAATTAATGCAACTGACCAGAGCCAGATGGAGCATCTTCATCAATAATTTTAGTTTCGCCCGATTCAGGTTGGTTAAACGCTAAAAAGACAGTTAACGCCGCAACACGAGCATGCTCTACCAGCTCATGAAGTAAGTCTTCACTATCTTCTGGGCTATCGTCAGCCGTAAGCTCTACTTGGCTGAACGCATCAAAATGCTGTAATACTTCTCTCGTTTCAGCATCCAGCTTGCCGCTGATTTTACCCGCCGCACCAAAGCCATCTAAAAAGCCTTTGCACCATTGCGCCATCGCATCAACTTGCTGACTTAATTCAGCGTCGTCACTTTCTGGCAAAAACAAGGTGAAATTCATGCTCTCATTTTTCAACCCTTGTAAGACCCAGCCATAAAAAATCGTCATCAGACTCTGCACGGGTTTTGGCAAGGCTTCTGGGGTTTCCAAATAGTTTTCGGCTTCGACTTGCCACTGAGCATCGTCCAAGCGAGCACCGGTGCTCAAGTAGCCCGTCAGCCAACCATGTAGCCCAGAAGGTGAACCTAGTGCACTAATTGTGACCATGGCGTTAGCAAATTGATGAAAGGGAATCGATATATTCTTCTGCATGAGGTATCTTATTTAACAATAATAGTATTGTGCAGAGTTTAGCATGAAAGATGGGCGCATTAATCCCCTCTAATGCCTCGGTTTCTCTACTCTATTTACGACAAGGTAATATAAAGATACTGACACATGAAAGAACTCGACCTAACCAGCTTACAACGTAACATTGATAAGCTCATTTCAGTAAATACCGAATTGCGTCAACAGGCGACGGCAATGAAGGTATCGGAAGCACGCTGGCAAGCCGAACGCGGTAAGTTGATGCAGCAAAATGATGTTGCTCGTAGTAAGGTCAACGAAATGATTGAGCGTTTGCAACTTCTGGAGCGAAATAGTGGCTAATACAACCAATACTCTAACGGTTTCAATTTTAGAGCGAGAGTTTCGGGTTAACTGCCCTGCGGATAGCCAAGATGAGCTGACCTGTGCAGCAAAGTTTCTGGACGATAAAATGCGAGAAATTCGTAATGCCAGTAATCACTCGGGTAAGGCCCTTGGTACAGATAGGATTGCCGTAATTGCCGCTTTAAATATTGCGCACCAATTACAACAACTGCAAAACAAACAGGCTGAGTTAGCCGACAAGATTGCGCGTATTGATGAACGCCTTGATGAAGCGCTTATGTCAGACGTGCAGCTCGAACTATAAGCCTAAAAGAATAAACGATAGTGACATAAAAAAGCCAGCAAAGGAGAGATCCATTGCTGGCTTTTTTATGTCAATTGCAAAACATTGCAAAAGAATAATCTGTGTGATTTATAACTTTGATTGTTATGTTTTAATCAAGTACACCCTTAGTCTTAATCGCTAGGTAAATATTTTATATTGGATGCCCTAGATAAAGACTAAACGTCATCAAACGGTATGACACTTTTTCTTTTCTATACACAACACAGTCAAGGAAGCACAATGAAATTATCAAAGTATTTAATACTAGGCACATTGAGTAGTTATGCTCTCACAGGTTGCATTGGCTCAGACTCATCATCATCTACTGTTGTGGGGGCTGATACTTACATCCCTTTTAGTGAAACGGGTGGATTACTCTGGGGCACTCATGAAAGTTTGTTAAAAACGGATGGTACTCAAGCAGGTACTCAATTAGTCTATGATCCTGCCGCTGCTAATGACCAGAGCGTACATATCACCGAGTTAACGAGTTTAGGAGATTTTGTCTATTTCAAAGAAAGTATTCAAGATGAAGACTATTCCCTGTTACCACCCGCCCCCTCTAGGGCTTACAACCAGCTAGATACAAATTCTAATACAATAGCAATACAATCTACCTTTTCAAATAATGATTGGTTTGATCATTTTTCAACCTTGCACATTAATAGCAAGATATACACCTACCGCATAAAAACAATGACTGTTTTAAATGTTAATCATTTTGAAACTGATATCGTTGAGTATAATAATTTAGGTGTCGTAACAGACCATACAAGCATTATGAGCGGTCATAAGTTATCAATTGTAACGGCCCCCATAGTTGTAGGTACTAAGATCTACTTTGGTGCTGATGGTAGTAGCTCAGCATTTATTGAATTCGATACCGTGAATTTAACAGCGACTGCCCTTTCTATTCCTAATAATGAATTTGCACTGTCTTTTTCTGCCGTATCGAACACGCTTTATGTCAGCTCCGACCAGAGCAATCTTTACAGCTATGACACAACAAGCGGCACATTAAACACAACCGCGGTTCAAACAGGAATCGTGATGTCTCAAAATGAATTAGGCAATATCCCAGAAAATAATGGTTTTCTATTTTCTTCTGACCAAAGCAACATTTTAGCTTTTGATACCAGTAATAATACCACTACTACTCTTGATGCCTGCATTAACAGTAATTTTTTATACAATAACTCAACCGAAATTTATTTAGTCTGCCATACGCCACCAGTACCAGCCGCGCCACCTATAGCTGCCATACCATCACAGAAAAAAATTCTGAAAGTTGATACATCAACATCAGCACTAACATCAACCCTATATACGAATGCACAGATAGTAGATATTCATAACTATGCTATCGCCAATGGCGGTCTATTTTTTGCGGGTCAAGATGCGAATTACTCAGCCAATAAATTGTGGTTTATGGGCTTCGGTGCCTCTGCACCCGTAGAGATTGCTTTTGGTAATATAGCGGATGATATTGGCACACCAACACACCTTACTGAATTAAATGGGGATATTATTTTCTCAGCACGTAATCAAACAACACTCGACTATCATTTGTATAATTATGATACGACGACAACGAACCTTTCCGAGCTTTATTAATTGGATGAAGTGTTGTCAAGCTTACGGGTTAAGTAAGCCGAGTATCTTAGCTTACTTAACAACTTACGAAATTAACAATCTGAGCTGTACGCAAAAATTCATGCAAAAGTTCAAATTATAGCAACCTTTCGTAATAGAAATTGCTATACTGAAATCGCTCCCTGGGGTGTTGGCCAGTCTATAAAGACCTCGAGCCGATGCTTATATCCCCGGAGGGTTATCGTATTATTGTGCGTATGTCCGCTTGTCGGAAAACCTAATATAGTACCTAGCCCACCACCCTTGAACCTTGGGTTCAAGGCCTTTATTCTTGACAGCGGCACAATGGGGAGCTCCAACTTATTTCTTCTGCAAGTCCCTTACCTACACTGCAACAAAAGCGTCAGCTGCGTACAAAAATGCGTGCAACTAGACGAAGTTTAACGCCTGCCGAACAGCAGCAAGCGGCATTATCGCTAAAGAAAAAATTTAGCCTAAATTTGAGCCTAAAATATTCTAAACGCATTGCACTATACTTAGCGAATGATGGTGAAGTGAGTACTCATCTCGCAATCAAGCAAGCCTGGAAAAGAGGGCAGCAAGTCTACTTACCCGTTTTAGATCCAATACGAAAAGGTTTCTTATGGTTTGTGCAATATCAGCCTAACTGCCGTATGCGCAATAATCGTTTTGGTATAGCAGAGCCAGACCCTAGATTTAATAAACGCATTAATCCTAAATTTTTGAATGCCGTTGGCTTACCACTAGTAGCCTTTGACGCTTGTGGAAATCGCTTGGGTATGGGAGGTGGTTTCTACGATCGTAGTTTTGAATTTTGCCGCCAAGCAAGCGTCAAACCTAAATTATTTGGCTTGGCGCATCGTTGTCAGCAGGTTAAAAGCTTGCCAGTGGAAAGCTGGGATATACAACTCGAAGAAATTATTAGTGTTTAAACACTAATGCTTGTTTATACCTAGCTAATGAATAATGGCTAACGAATCAAATTTTCACTTACAATCATCCCTGTTTGAGCCACATCTGGCGTCATAAATCCCGTTAACAAAGCTCCAAGAGCAACCAAGCAGGCCAATAATACCAAGGTATCAGGTTTGCTATTCATTTTTTCCCCAATAAGACAATTTGTCAGTCGCTTAGGCTTATGCGGCCTAATTTTATTATTATTTTTTACATTCAAATTTTAATCTTTACCTCTAACATGTAGAGATATAACAAGGCATGAATCAAGCTTTGATTTTAAATGCTATTTGAATGCCGATTAAATATTAAACCAATGCCTATTAACGCATGCTCTAATGCTTAATCACTATTATCGTTATTCCCTCATTCTTTTCAAGCACCAATTCAAAGATGAGTTCACAAATTCAGTTCGTCTTCGCTTATTGTTGATACATTCATGTCAATTTCTAAACAAAAAAAACGCCAACCAATAGGTGGCGTTGTCAGTAATTAAAGTACCTAAACGAATCAATCAATTCGATCAACCAAAGCGGTGGCCAATTCATTAGCCAGCAAACGCGCGACACTTTTCTCTGCTTTTACTTTGGCAAGGCTCGCGTAGCCTGATGCGCCTTTCGCTTGTTTGCTGAATGTACTCAAAATACGATCGTTCGCGTCTTTAATCGTTACTCGGCTATCGGCAAAAACAAAGTGTGTGCCATTCTTTTCTACCGGTCGCAACGTTGCAGACACTTGAATCATAAGATCATAAATACCTCTGTCATTAATACGCACGCCTTGCTCTGTCAAAGCTTCAATGACCCCAGCAGCAATCTCTTGCGCACCTGCGTCAGTCATACTGATGCGGACCTGTAGTTGATTAAACAAGGTATAAATATCGCTTTCTATTCGTTGTAATTCATCGTTTAAAGCCGGCTTCTGACGCTGAGTTCCAACTAAAGCTAACTGATCCGCTAAACGATCACGCTGAGCAAACAGTGTTAATGCTGGCAATACGACTCGTAACTTTTGCAGTGTCGTACCTGAGCGTGGCTTAGCATTAACCATCACCACCTGTTCTTCTAAATCTACGATCTGAGCACGCAATCGACTGGCCGCCTTAACGCGATCAAGTTCTGCGAGTGCGTAGGCAAATTTATTTTCGAAAAACGTTTCTGTCACTTTTACTTCATCAAGCTCAACCGTGGGGACTTTACTTCTAATAGTATTTTGCACCGTTCGAACAAGTTCTGTTTGCTTACCTGTTGTCTTGCGCTCTTGGACTCTACTGGAAAAATCACCCGTAACGGTTACGCGTAATTGACTCACCAAGTTAACGCGCGCGGCATCACCGGCACGTTTTGCAGCATCGGCTTTATCATCCCAAAGATCACCAGAGCCAATACCATAAGCAAAACCCGTACGCTGAGGAGGATTATTAACCCAATCAGGTGTATCAAGGCTGGCTTGATTGTCTGCACGCCTTGAATCAGAACTTTGCTTAGGCGCATTAGCGACGCAAGCCGCTAAGCTACTAATGATAAAAATACTACCTAAGAGCTTAAGTGAGGTTTTCATTTAGAAACCGAAGCCGCCTTTTTCTTGTAGTTTCTTAATTTTCTTTTGACCATTCCAAACTTCACGGTTATTCGCCATATCAATTAACTTCATATCTACCTGATAAAAAGTTACACGATCACCACCCACTTGATCAACGATAGAGTTCAAGCTTCCAGAAATAGCAAAGTCTGCCGCTTGTTCTTGGCCTTGCTCTTTAGCTTTGGTTGCATTCAATTCTTGGTCTTGGCGCTCAGTACGAATGGCTTTACGTTCTTCTCCACCCGCGACAAAATCAGCACGACCTGAACGAATAATTGAACGCTTAATATCATTCACAAACGTTTCAATCGCAATATGCTCATGAGATTTGTTAGCAATACGTTGAATTATAATAGTAGGACGATTACTGTTTTTTAATTCAAAATCGCGCGCCCAAGGGAACGACAACATATCGGCAATCATTTCTTCTGCAACAAGCTGCGAGTCTTTATCATTCCAGCGATCCGATAATGCTATCTCTTTATCGCTATCAACACGGCTAACGCGTGTTCCGGCACAACCCACGACAGAAACTGCCACGGCCGCTATTAATAACAATTTCATGTGTTTAATCATGGAGGTCTTCCTTTAAAATTCTAGTTAATTACTGAATACAGTTACGTTAAATTATTGCTCGATTAAAGCAACCGTCTTTTGCGCTTTATTTTCCTGTGGGCTTAAGGCCGCGTGATTGAGGTAAGGCATCGACCTTACTTGCACGATCTGTAGCTCATCTTCTTGCAGTACGACCTGCTGGGTCTGAGTAATTAAAGGCTTTCCTTTCAGTACTTCAGAGTTAATCTCGATATCATAACTACCCGCGTCTAATGGAATACGAGTAATGCGCACCTCATAAGGCAGCATCAGCCAATTTCTGGTTTCCGCTGCATCCGATAGTTGACTCGCAACCTTACCAACCGCCGCTAAAAATCCACCCAATTGGCCCCCTGCTAGTTCCGCTGCTTTTTGTGTTGTTAGTGCTTTAAAAACACCCCGAGCTAATGCTAACTGAATATCACCATTGGCATTTAACAGCTGCTCATTAAGTCCCATTGCTGCAGGATTAGCCGCAGGTTTCATGCTGTATTTCTGACCCGCAACCTTAGTAAATGACGCACCCGGTTTGTTTTCAAGAGGAGAATAATAAGGCACGGTTATTCTTAACCCTGTTCCAATCGCCTCAATAAATCCGAGTTCAGAAACCACATCCCAAGCCCCTGCGAAATAAATCGTTTTCTGAAAATCATTCAGAATAAAATTCATAAAATCATTATTTCGATAATGAACCATTAGATTCGCTAGACTTTTATCGGCATACACCAAATAAAACCACGCCAACTTCTCTCTGTGACTTTTCACTGAACTGTAATAAGGGCGTAGAATTAATGATCTGTTCGCCGCATCAGCAGTCAATTGTACATTCATTTCTTTACGCTGAGGCACGATGCCGACGTGTTCAATAACGACTAACTGAGCTTTATCATCGTATTCCGCTAATTGTTTACGCTCCATTGAGGAGAGTTTTTTCTTCGCCAATCGAGGCCATTCACTATTATAGCCACCCGCTTTACGCATCATTCGCACAGTATCAAACCATGCTTGAGACGTCATACCTGACCCGAGTTCAAACTGTTTAGCATACCCTTGTTCGTATGCTGTCGCGGCTTTTTGATAACTAATACGAGCGTTATCGTATTCTGCATTGGTTTCATAAGTGATGCCGGTTAAATAATGAGCCATTGCATCATCGCGATATTCTAATTCTCCTTCATCAATAAGATTGCCCTGCAGTCGACTGAACACATCCAATATTTGTGAGAATATCTGATCGTCTTCATCCTTCTTCTCCGCATAAGTACCCTTGTCTGAATTTAAGGCATTTAGACGTATGCCCAAGCGTCGAGATTCGATACGCGCATTTTCGATAGCATCCAGTCGATCATTCTTAGTTACCGCCGCATTGCTCAACGCCATGTAATTTAACGTTTTATAATAATTAATAAATACTTTTTCAAAATCAGCGCCAGAATAATCGCCATTACGAGGATTGGTCATGAAAGCCGCAATTGCATTACTGGCACTGATGACTTCTAGATCTTCAGCAATTTTTTCTGCAATTTCTAAAAACTGATTACTTTCTAAGTATTGGCCCTGCAGATGTTTTAATACCGCTAGTTCCATATGGTACAGCAGTCGATCTACACCCGTCGGCGTTAATGCCGTCGCCATACTTTTCTCAGCGTCTAAGTACTGCCCTTTTTGTGCAGACTGCAGCGCTTTGTCCACCCCGCTACCATAAGTTGCACACCCAGAGAGCTGTACAACCAAAACGCAGACAAAAGCTAAGAACGTAACATTGATATATTTCATGCGGCGTCTTTAATATCCCTATTTTTTAAATTCGAGCTTCAAGAAGCCTTGAGACTATTAAGGTTTAGTTGTTTAACAATACAATATTAACGTGTTATGACCTGTTGTAACCACTGATAGATTTGCTGACGCTTAGGCACGTCTTCGTTCACAATATGATGGCGGCCACCTTCAACCATCAAGAGCTTACGCTGAGGGAATTTCTCTAATAACAACGGCATATTATGACGCCAATCAACGGTGCCGTCTTGATCACCTTGAACGATATTAATTTCAAGATCAGACGCTTCGCACTCCTCTATCATCCGCACCCATTTTTTTAACGCGCTAACCCAGCGCACAGACAATGCTAGAGGCTGTAAAGGATCTTTTTCAGCAATAAAACGCAAAAACTCGACATCATTTGAGTTTATGGCAAAGGTTCGTTTAATTTGCTTCAGGAAAGGGCTGAGAAAAGTGTGCAGTATTTTGGCACTGGCCCAATTGCATGGGCGCACTAATGGCGCCAATAGATTAATACTCGCAAAGGGAGAGTTCTGCTGCTGGATTTTGCGCGTGAGTAAATAATTAATAATAATTGCTCCGCCCGTACTCTGACCAAAAACATGCAACGGCTGCGATTCACTCTCGGTATACTTTTGCAGAGAGTACGCCTGCTCCATCGCAGCAGTAAAAACTTGGTCGTATTCAGAAAAGTCGGTTATTGCCGCACGATCACCCGTAGACAAGCCATGACCCGGTAGATCAAAAGCAAAAACATTCCAACCTTGCTGTAAGCAAAACTCAATTAGACTGCCATAGATACCTACATGATCGTAATACCCATGCATCAATATCGCAGTGCCTTTGGCGTTGTCCTGAGAAAATATTTGCGCAGCAATCTGATAGCCCGCAGCAGTGAAACTACCAATATTATGCTTAAGGCCATCGTGGCGATCAGAAAAATCAATTTTATAATAATGGACATAGCGCTTCTGAGCAGGCGATATCTCAGGTAGATTCTGCCAATTCAGCGATTTTAACGCACGTTGCAACTCACCTGAATCCCAATTAATTGCTTTCAAAGGCTACATCTCTTAAGTCAAATATACATCTAGCGTAAGAGTAACAAGTCTAACCACATATTACAGCGGAAGCTGACTGACTTTGATCTAATTTTGCGTATAAAGATCAAACCATCACGAATTTTAAGAAAAAAAAAGCCGTTACTTATCGCTAAGTAACGGCTTTTCGCTCTTTAAGCTCGGCGGTGAAGCCAAAAACTTATAGAGAGTAGTACATGTCGAATTCTACTGGGTGAGTAGTTTGTTCAACACGGTAAACGTCTTCCATCGCTAGATCGATGTAAGCGCCGATCATGTCTTCAGTGAAAACACCACCTTGAGTCAAGAAATCGCTGTCTGCTTTCAGGCAATCGATCGCTTCACGTAAGCTTCCAGCAACTTGTGGAATTGCAGCAGCTTCTTCAGCTGGCAAGTCATACAAATCTTTATCAGCAGCATCGCCAGGGTGAATCTTGTTTTTAATACCGTCGATACCGGCCATCAACATAGCAGAGAATGCTAGGTATGGGTTAGCCATTGGATCAGGGAAACGAGCTTCAATACGCTTGCCTTTAGGAGACGCAACATAAGGAATACGGATAGAAGCAGAACGGTTACGTGCAGAGTACGCAAGCATTACTGGAGCTTCAAAACCTGGGATAAGACGCTTGTAAGAGTTCGTTGATGGGTTAGTGAACGCATTCAACGCTTTAGCGTGCTTGATGATACCGCCGATGTAGAAAAGAGCCATTTCGCTCAATCCTGCATAGCTATCGCCAGCAAATTGGTTTTCGCCATCTTTCCAGAAAGACTGGTGAACGTGCATACCAGAACCGTTATCACCAATGATTGGCTTAGGCATGAAAGTAGCTGTTTTGCCATAGGCAGCAGCAACGTTATGAATAACGTACTTAAGCATTTGAACTTCATCAGCTTTCTTAACCAATGTATTGAACTTAACACCGATTTCGTTTTGGTTAGCCGTTGCCACTTCGTGGTGATGTACTTCAACATCAAGACCGATAGCCATCATCGTATTACACATAGCAGCACGCATATCATGAGAGCTGTCTACTGGTGGAACTGGGAAATAACCGCCTTTAACGGTTGGGCGGTGGCCCATGTTTCCGCCTGGAATTTCAGCGCCAGAGTTCCAAGCAGCTTCTTCAGAGTTGATCTTGTAGAAGTTGCCAGACATGTCTGCGCCCCAACGAACATCATCAAAGATGAAGAACTCAGGTTCAGGACCGAAGAAAGCTGTATCGCCTAGGCCAGTCGTTTGCAAGAATGCTTCAGCACGCTTAGCAACAGAACGTGGATCACGCTCGTAACCTTGCATAGTAGAAGGTTCGATGATGTCGCAACGCAAGATCAAAGTAGAATCTTCAGTGAACGGGTCAAGGAAAGAAGTCGTATCATCTGGAAGAAGAATCATGTCTGACTCGTTAATGCCTTTCCAGCCAGCAATAGAAGAGCCATCAAACATCTGACCTACTTCAAAAAATTCTTCGTCAACATAGCTAGAAGGAATAGAAACGTGATGCTCTTTACCTTTAGTATCAGTGAAACGTAAGTCAACCCACTTAACGTCGTTCTCTTTGATCAAGTTCAAAGTATTTACAGACATCTTTAGTCTCCAGATGTGTTTTTAATCTAATCAGTGGTCCACACAATTGGGGCCACCACCAAGTTTAATAATTAAATAGCAACTACTGTGCCATTTGATAGAACCACCACCAAGTCGAGAGTTCTAAGGCATGAGCCTCAAACAACCGAAGATTAACGCACCAAAAAGGGGCATTAAAAATACTTTAAACCTAAAATGGTGCACAAGTGTAGATAACAGACAAACACACTGTGGATTGCCTCATTATAGGTTCATCTATGCCCCAAGATAAAACTTTATTAGCACAAAAAGAGGGCTTTCTTTTTTTTTACCTTTGATTGTACAAAATCTGGACAAAAACTTCATTTTTATCAACATTCTGTCACTACCTAATGTATAATCGCGGCCTTTTCTAGCCAAGCCTACCCAAGCGAGCGTTTTTGCTTAGCCTGTCCGGCCATAACTCAGGGTCCCTTATTGTGATCGAGAACTTACGTAATATCGCCATCATTGCCCACGTTGACCACGGAAAAACTACCTTGGTTGATAAGTTGCTTGAACAATCAGGTTCACTTGAGCGCAACCAAGCCGGCGAACGAGTCATGGACTCGAACGACCAAGAGAAAGAGCGTGGCATTACCATTCTTGCAAAAAACACTGCAATTGAGTGGAATGACTACCGCATTAACATCATCGATACTCCTGGACACGCCGATTTCGGTGGTGAAGTGGAACGTGTTATGTCGATGGTAGATTCTGTTTGCCTTATCGTTGATGCAATTGATGGCCCAATGCCACAAACGCGCTTCGTAACGCAAAAAGCTTTCGAAAAGGGCTTGCGCCCAATCGTTGTAATTAACAAAATTGACCGTCCTGGATCTCGTCCAGAATGGGTTGCAGACCAAGTTTTCGATCTTTTCGATCGTTTAGGCGGAACTGACGAACAGTTAGATTTCCCAATCATCTACTGCTCTGCAATCAATGGTATTGCCGGTACTGAACCTGATGCAATGGCTGAAGACATGACGCCTTTGTTCCAGATGATCGTTGATCATGTTGAAGCACCTAAGGTTGATGCTGAAGGTCCTCTTCAAATGCAAATCTCTGCATTGGATTACGATAGTTTCGTTGGTGTTATCGGTGTTGGCCGAATCACTCGCGGTAAGTTGAAGCCAGGTACTGACGTACAAGTGGTTGATTCTGAAGGCAATGCTCGTAAGGCTCGCGTACAAGACGTTAAAGGCTTTAAAGGTCTTGACCGTGTTACGACTAACGATGCACAAGCTGGGGATATCGTTTGTATCTCGGGTATCGACAAACTGGGTATCTCCGATACTATTTGTGCGATGGACCATGTTGAAGCAATGCCTCCTTTGAGCGTTGATGAGCCAACAGTAAGCATGACCTTCCAAGTAAACAACTCTCCGTTTGCTGGTAAAGAAGGTAAGTTCGTTACTTCGCGTAATATTAAAGATCGCTTAGAAAAAGAATTGATCCACAACGTTGCATTGCGCGTTGAGCCAGGCGATTCTCCAGAGAAATTTAAAGTTTCTGGCCGTGGTGAATTACACCTTTCAGTATTGATCGAAACCATGCGTCGCGAAGGCTTCGAAATGGCGATTGGTAAGCCTGAAGTTGTCCAGAAGATGGTTGATGGTGAACTTCAAGAGCCTTATGAAGCGGTTATGATCGACATCGAAGAAGAGCACTCTGGCGCAATCATGAGTGAGATGGGTAACCGTAAAGCTGAAATGACCAACATGGTTCCAGATGGCAAAGGACGTACACGTCTTGAGTTCATCATGCCAGCACGTGGCCTTATCGGTTTCCGTTCTGACTTCCTAACCATGACCTCTGGTTCTGGTATCTTAACCAATACATTTGATCACTACGGTCCTGTTCATAAGACTCTAGGTTCTACTCGTCATAACGGCGTAATGGTTTCTATGGTTGCGGGTAAAGTACTTGGTTTCTCTTTGTTTGGTTTGCAGGATCGTGGACGCATGTTCATGGAGCCAGCAGCAGAAGTTTACGAAGGCCAGATCGTTGGTTTACACGCTCGTGATAACGACCTTTGTGTTAACCCAACTAAAGGTAAGCAGCTTACTAACGTACGTGCCTCTGGTACGGATGAAGCGATCAACCTAGTACCTGCTATTAAGCATACGCTTGAGCAAGCTCTTGAATTCATCGAAGATGATGAGTTGGTTGAAGTAACACCTTTAAGCATCCGTCTACGTAAGAAGCATCTTACAGAGACTGATCGTAAGCGTTTCGGTAAGAAGAAAGTTAAGAAAGACTAAGTTTCTACTGACATCAGCTTATTACTCATAAGCTGATCGCTGACAAAAAATCCCAGTTTGATTTAATTCACACTGGGATTTTTTTTGCCTGCTATTTAGCCTTATAATCGCCCACACTCTTCTTTATTAGATTCTACCTATGTCAGATTCTCAGCCTATTTCTTCTCTTCCCCCTGTAACTAATACTAAATTAGGCATTTTTTATTCTTTTCGGCGCTGCCCTTATGCCATGCGTGCACGATTAGCGTGCACGTTATTTTTATCGCCGCAATGCCTAGAATTAAGAGAAGTGGTACTGAAGAATAAGCCCCCAGAGTTATTGGCGATCAGCCCCAAAGCGACCGTGCCCGTATTGCAACTAAAAGGAGAGCAACTCACTAACTCAACATTGGTGGATGAGAGTCGCGACATCATGCTATGGGCTTTAGAGCAAGCTCCAGAGAAGCTTAAAGGGCAATATCTACCCTTTCATCTGCAACTGGACATTGATGAATTAATCGATGAGAACGATGGCTCGTTCAAGTGGGCGTTAGACCGCTATAAATATGCGGATCGCTTTGAAGAAGAGGAAGAATATTACCGAAAACTAGGGGAGGTTTTCTTAGTTAGACTTGAGCACCTACTAAAGAAAAACCGCTATCTATTTACTCCAGAACTCAGCCTGGCCGACATCGCGATATTTCCTTTCGTAAGGCAATTTGCCCATGTTAATAAATCGTGGTTTGAGCAAAGTGATTACCCTAAATTGATTCAATGGCTGAATACGTTATTAGAATCTGAATTGTTCAGCTCAATCATGAAAAAATATAAGCCTTGGCAAGAGCAGGAAGAAAGCATTCTGTTTCCTTAAGGCTCGTGCCTATAGTGGCTTAATTCTTTGGTACAAAAAGATGATAGTGCATACCGTAGCCATGATTGTAAGAATCACCCAGCCTTTACCAAAAGAAAAGCCCTCTAAGGATTCGAGACAAACCAAAATGCTGGAAGTAAGGATAAGTAATCTAAATAACGCCAAGGAAATGCACAGAAATACAGGTTCTTTTTCTGTGTGCTTGGCGTTAGTTAAAAAATCCCTGCAGCATATCGCCTATATTTTTATTAGGCGACTCATCATTATTCGACGACCCCATTAAAGACTCTAAATTCAACGTTTTCTGTACTGAGCCTGAAAAAACACCACTACTGAAATCAAAACTCAAAGGAAGTTCAGGGTTTTTCAATAAACTGTATACACTCGAAAATAGCTGACTCGGGTTAATACTTAATGGGATCTGAATCTGATTGGTCCCCTGCTTAATAGTCTGGTCTTTCAAATTACCCGCCACTAATTGGTTGTCGCCCGAACTAACTGAGTAACTCAACATATCCAGCGGTAAGCTAAAGTCATTTTTATTATTAACCTTCAGGTTAATGACCATGTCGATTTTCTTAAAGCTGGCTTTTTGTATTTCCAGTTTTTCTAAGCTCACTGCTGGCTTAAAAATTGTAGATGCTTTTTCAAAAGGAAAGGTGAAGCCCATTACCTCAACTTCACCCTTGATGACATACTCAATTTTTTCTTCTTTAAACAGAACGTCCTTAATCGATGCCAATGTGTCCTGTGTAAGGTCAATTCCTAATGTGACATCTTTTGATTCATTGGCAGGTAAATCACCCACCCTATCCGTTTCACCATTAACCATAGTCTTCTGATTAACAGAAAACTCATAGCTGATGTTATCAATCGGAATTGTAAAACTATTTTTATTCGCAATACTAAAGGTCGTCTTCAGCTCAATTTTGTCACGGGTTAACTCTCCAATCGAGACATAGGCATACGTAATTTCAGGCTTTTTAATATTGTCTTTCATTAAGTTTTTCAAAGTGGAACACGCCGAAACGGTTATAACCAATACCAGCAACATTATCTTTTTAAACATGTTTATTTACTCATTTAATGTGATTCGTCTAGACGTTTCAGTCGTGCATTTTATTGATGATTATAAGGCAAAAAAAAGCCCCCAACACTAATATAATGATGAGGGCTTTTTCACACGTTGATTGACCTTAATAGCTACAGCCTAAAGTCAATCAACCTTATTTTCTACTTAATCTTTGGATCTAATTCGCCAGACTGATAGCGATCAAACATCGCATCTAATGAAAGTGCTTTCATTTTATGTGCGTTACCTGCAGTACCAAACGCTTCATAACGTGCAACACAGATTTCCTGCATCGCTTGCATAGACGCTTTAAAGTATTTACGTGGATCAAATTCAGAAGGGTTCTGAACTAAGAAACGACGAATCGCCCCTGTAGAAGCCAAACGTAAATCAGTATCGATATTCACTTTACGAACGCCGTGCTTAATACCTTCAACGATCTGCTCAACCGGCACACCATACGTTTCAGGAATTTCGCCACCAAATTCATTGATGATTGCCAACCATTCCTGTGGAACAGAAGAAGAACCGTGCATGACCAAGTGAGTATCAGGAATACGCTTATGGATTTCTTTAATGCGATCTACCGCTAAGATGTCATCCGTTGGTGGACGCGTAAACTTATAAGCACCGTGAGAAGTGCCACAAGCGATTGCTAATGCATCAACGCCTGTTTGCTTAACGAAGTCCGCCGCTTCTTCAGGGTCTGTTAGCATTTGATCCATGCTCAACGTACCTTCAGCGCCAACGCCATCTTCTTCACCGGCCTGACCCGTTTCAAGAGAACCAAGAACACCTAGTTCACCCTCAACCGAAACACCACAACCGTGAGCCATTTCAACAACTCGCTTAGTGACCGCAACGTTGTAGTCGTAGCTCATTGGGGTCTTACCATCTTCACCCAAAGAACCGTCCATCATTACCGAGCTAAAGCCCAATTGAATAGAGCGCTGACATACTGTTGGCGAAGAGCCATGATCCTGGTGCATACACACAGGAATATGCGGAAACTCTTCAACGGCCGCTTGAATCAAGTGACGCAAAAAAGGTGCGCCAGCATAAGTGCGAGCACCTGCAGAAGCCTGCACGATGACTGGAGAATCCGTCTGATCAGCGGCTTGCATGATTGCGCGTATCTGCTCTAGATTGTTTACGTTAAAAGCTGGTACGCCATAACCGAACTCGGCTGCGTGGTCCAACATTTGGCGCATGGAAATAAGTGCCATGTTAAATACCTTTTTAATTTTTTTGAATTACATTTTTCGCTATTCTAGCGACTTCTGCGGTTAAGAGGAATAACCGCAAAGAATTGTTTGTTGTGAATGAATAACCATCAGTTATTCTTATCAATAGGGCGACTCGGAACGCCCTTTTCCTGAAACTCTGTATTCTGTCGATCTGCCTGTAATGCGGCGGCGCTCTCTTCATCCGTCACAAATGGCTCACTTGCACAGCCGATAAGACTAATCATTAGAATCCACGAACTGATCGTTAATACCTGCACTTTTATCTGAGCTAGCAACTGCATAAATATCACCTCGTCGTTTATAGAGCCTATTAAGTTAGCGTCTATTCAGCAGCGCGTGCTTCTAACATAGCAACCGCTGGTAAAACCTTACCTTCTACGAATTCTAGGAAAGCACCCCCACCCGTCGAAATGTACGATACTTTATCGGCAATATCATATTTATCCACTGCGGCCAGAGTATCACCACCACCCGCAATTGAGAATGCATCTGACTCAGCAATCGCCAAAGCCAATGCTTTAGTACCTTCACCAAACTGGTCAAATTCGAAGACGCCTACTGGGCCGTTCCAAATGATAGTCTTGGCTTTCTTTAACTGTTCTGCAAGGGCTTTCGCGGAATCTGGACCGATATCAAAAATCATATCGTCAGCCAATACTTCGCTAGCATCTTTCAGCGTCGCCTCTGCACTCTCAGCGAACTCTTTAGCACACACAACATCTGTCGGCACTGGAATAGAAACTTTGTCCATCAACGCTTTTGCTTTTGACACTAAATCAGCTTCATACAAAGACTTGCCCACTGGTTTGCCATCGGCTGCCAAGAAGGTATTGGCGATGCCACCACCAACGATGATTTGATCGCAGATCTCAGACAGGCTTTCTAATACTTCTAATTTAGTAGACACCTTAGAGCCACCCACGATTGCCACCAATGGGCGCGCTGGATTATCTAAAGCCTTACCCAGTGCTTCCAATTCATTGGCCAATAATGGGCCTGCACATGCAACAGGGGCAAATTTAGCCACGCCATGAGTCGACGCTTGAGCACGGTGAGCTGTGCCAAATGCATCCATAACGAAAATATCACATAAGTCAGCGTAGGCTTGTGCTAGCGGATCTTCGTCTTTCTTTTCGCCCTTATTGAAGCGAACATTTTCTAGTAAAACTAACTCGCCTTCTGCAACATTAAGCTCAGCTTTAAAATCTTTAACCAATTCAACGGGACGACCTAACATGCCCGCCAAATGGTCTGCGACGGGCTGCATAGAGTACTTTTCTTCAAACTCGCCTTCAGTCGGACGACCTAGATGAGACATTACGATAACTTTTGCACCCGCTTCAAGTGCTTGCTGAATCGTTGGCAAAGACGCACGAATACGCGCATCGGAAGTTACTTTGCCATCCTTAATAGGTACGTTAAGGTCTTCACGAATTAATACACGCTTGCCTTTAAGTTCACCTGAAGCAATCAGGTCAGTCATCTTAATTACAGTCATTATGTTTCGTCCAATTCTAATGTTTGTTCAATCTTGCTTAACAAGCGTTTAAATATTTTTTAACTGCAACGCCGTATCTAACATACGGTTTGCAAAACCCCATTCGTTATCGAACCAGATAAATAGTTTCACTAATGAACCATCACTTACGCGGGTTTGTGTCGCATCGACAACCCCTGAGTGTGGGTCGTGATTAAAATCGACAGACGCGTGAGGCTCTTGAGTGAAGGCTAAGATGCCTGCCAACTCACCCTCGGCGGCCTGTTTAAATAGAGTATTTATCTGTTCAACCGTGACATCCTGCTTGAGCTGTAATGTCACATCCAATACCGAGACGTTAATCGTCGGCACACGCACGTGCAGGCTTTCGAACTTGCCCTCAAGTTCAGGCATTAATCGAGTAATGCCTTTAGCCAAGCCTGTTTCAACAGGAATAATACTTTGCACGGCCGCACGGGTTCGGCGTAGGTCGGAATGGTAAGCATCGATGACAGGTTGATCATTCATCGCCGAGTGAATGGTCGTGGTCATTCCTCGCTCGATACCAAACTCTGTATTCAACAGCTGTAAAACAGGGATTAAACAGTTGGTAGAGCAGGAACCATTGGAAATGATTTTATTGTCGCTAAGCAAGGTCTTCTGATTGAAGCCTTGGATAACCGTAGCATCAACACCGGATTCTGCTGGATGCGATATCAATACGCGCTTAGCACCTTGCACGAGATGCAATTCTGCATGCTCGCTATCCATAACAACACCAGTACATTCAAGTACTAGGTCAATATCAAGGGCTTGCCAAGGCAGGCTAGAAACTTCCGTTTCATGGAATACCTGAATGGCATCGCCATTAACGATCAAACCATTATCCTTAAGCTGAACCGAACCAGGAAAACGACCATGAGTACTGTCATAACGCAGCATATAGCTAACCGATTCAAGATCGGCTAGCTCATTAATGGCGACGACTTGCAGCTGATCCTGCAAGTTACGCTCGTATAGTGCGCGCAAAATACTGCGCCCTATACGACCAAATCCATTAATTGCAATGCGTATCATAGCCTTCCTTACCTAAACAATAAGTCGAAGAATGGAGTACTTAAAGTACACCCTCTACCGCTGCAACCACCTTTTCGACTGTGAAGCCAAAGTGCTTCATCAAGTCAGCAATAGGAGCCGATTCACCAAACGTATCCATACCAACGATTGCGCCGTTTAGGCCGACAAACTTGTACCAATAATCTTTATGCAAGGCTTCAACCGCTACGCGAGCTGCTACTGATGCTGGCAATACTGATTCAATATAAGCGGCGTCTTGTTTGCAGAAGATTTCAGCACACGGCATAGAAACAACACGAATGTTCTTTCCTTTCGCTTCTAATTCTTTCGCTGCATCCATTGCTAGACCCACTTCAGAACCGGTCGCGATTAAGATAGCTTCAGGAGTACCAATACTGTCTTTCAGGATGTAAGCACCCTTCGCGATGTCAGCAACTTGCTGAGTTGAACGCTCTTGATGTGGTAAACCCTGACGAGAGAAGATCAATGCACTTGGGCCGTCAAAACGTTCAATCGCCGATTTCCAAGAAACCGCCGATTCAACCGCATCACATGGACGCCATGCGTGCATGTTCGGTGTATTACGTAAGCTAGCAACCTGCTCAACGGGCTGGTGCGTTGGGCCGTCTTCACCCAAACCGATAGAATCGTGGGTATAAACGAAAATAGCGCGTTGCTTCATCAATGCTGCCATACGAACCGCGTTACGCGCGTATTCCATGAACATTAAGAAAGTTGCACCGTAAGGAACGAAGCCCTTATGCAAAGCAATACCGTTCATCATCGCACTCATGGCGAACTCACGAACGCCATAAAACATGTAATTACCAGAAGCGTCTTCTGCACTCACGCCTTCACAACCTTTCCACAAAGTCAGGTTAGAGCCAGCTAGATCAGCAGAACCACCCAAGAATTCAGGAAGCTTAGGACCAAAAGCATTCAACGTATTCTGAGATGCTTTACGGCTAGCGATGCTTTCGCCTTTCTCTTGGCACTCAGCGATGTAAGCATCAGCATGAGCGGTGAAATCAGCAGGAAGTTCACCAGCCATACGACGCTTGTATTCAGCGGCTAGTTCAGGGAACTCAGCAGTATAAGCAGCGAATTTATCGTTCCAGCTGCTTTCTTTTTCAACGCCTGTGATTTTAGCATCCCAACCGTTATAAACATCTTCTGGGATTTCGAAAGCACCGTACTTCCAGCCCAAACGTTCGCGCGTTAATGCGATTTCGTCATCACCTAGTGGAGCACCGTGACAATCTTCTTTGCCTTCTTTGTTCGGTGAGCCAAAACCAATAATAGTTTTGCAGCAAATCAAAGTCGGTTGTTCGGTATTTTCTTTCGCGTTTTCAATCGCAGCTTTGATCTCTTCTGGATCATGGCCATTTACTTTCGGAATGACCTGCCAGCCATAAGACTGGAAGCGTTGAACTGTATCATCAGTGAACCAACCTTCAACTTCACCATCGATTGAAATGCCGTTATCGTCGTAGAAAGCAATCAGCTTACCTAGACCTAAAGTACCCGCCAAAGAACATGCTTCGTGGGAGATACCTTCCATCATGCAGCCATCGCCCATGAATACGTAGGTATTGTGATCAACAACATCGTGACCCGGCTTATTGAACTGAGCGGCTAAAACCTTCTCAGCAACGGCCATACCAACACCGTTAGCAATACCCTGGCCTAATGGGCCCGTCGTTGTTTCTATGCCTGGAGCATAACCGTACTCTGGGTGCCCCGGAGTTTTAGAATCCATCTGACGGAAGTTTTTCAGATCATCAATCGAAAGATCGTAACCCGAAAGGTGTAAAAGAGAGTAGATCAACATAGAACCGTGACCGTTCGACAAGATGAAACGGTCGCGATCAGCCCATTCAGGGTTCTCTGGATTGTGCTTTAAAAAGTCATTCCATAGAACTTCAGCAATATCAGCCATACCCATTGGCGCACCAGGGTGACCTGATTTGGCTTTCTGAACGGCGTCCATACTCAGTGCGCGAATTGCATTGGCAAGCTCTGTACGTGATGTCATGAAATGACTCTCCGGCTATTACGGTTTTTAAATGAGGGTTGATGCTAGTTTCTAAGATTAGCATTCGACGCCTGACTCAACTGATTTCATGTACCTGCTTTCACAATGCACTGAACTAGACAGCCAATCAAACGTATAAAAATGGCGCGCTATTGTCGCTTAATTGGTCAATTTGGGCAAGGGCTGAGGCGAATAGATAGCCCCTAGTATCGAACAACTTGAGCGTTAGTATTGTCGTTTAAGTGACTCTCTTTTTAAATATCACGATAGTATTAACAACATCATAGAGTATTCTACATTCAGCCAGTTCATATACGAGCCAGCATTGCTCTGTAATACCATAAAATACTTATCGATTGTAAGAGGATTGTCACTCGAACACATTCCTCGTATTAGCTTTCCTATTATCACTATCCAGTAAACATTACAAAGCAAGCTTCTAAACAATTAAACCGTCAAACTAATAGTTTTAACCTACCCGCAATCCTACTATTACATTTACTTTACATACCTTAACATTTACGCACCCGCGCATTAATCATATTGTTGCTAAGACTTAAATTGCCAATATGTTTTCTATTATCAACATTTTATTAAAGGATTAAAAAATGAAAAACGGAATTACTATCTCTCTTTTGAGTTTGGGATTAATTGCCTGTGGCGGTGAATCGAGCAATAAAAGCGGATCACCAAGAGCATCCATCAAGACTGAATTCAGTCAAAATCTTCGAGGCCCTCAAACCCTGCCTGACCTAGAAAAAATTTCTGTCACCGAAGGTGATAGTTTGTCTCTTAATACCGAAGCCAGTGGAAGTATTTTAGAAGACAGTTCAGTAAATCTAACCTTTACCGCAGAAAATACGGGGTTGATGACTCTATTTTCTGCCAGCACAGATTCTAATGTAGTATTTTCAGTAACAAATAACAGTGATTCAACCGCGCTAGAGGGTCAAGGTAGGATCGAGGCGCCTTCCCCTAATGAGTCTGAAGAAACAATTTATTTTAAATCTCTTTATTTTACCGTTGAGCAAGGATCAATCTACAGCATAGAAGTTACATCCCCCGAAGAAGCCGCCGATTTCAAATTAACTCTAATTAATGGGAATCGCTTCATAGCTCCTATTCTTGTACATCCTGACTCCTATTTGGTCTCTGAAAACTATGAAGAGGAAAAAGAATGCGAAATCCTCAATGAAAGATCAGAATTTATCGAGACACAAATTTATTCAGACGCTTACCACAGCTATAGCGTAATGAACTGGAAAGATGGATACCACCTTAAAAGCATACACGCAAGAACTGGCGAAGTTTATGAGGATGCAAAGGGGGATACGTTTTATATCGGTGACGAACGTAATGACTACGAAGACTATTTGGTATACAAAACCAACTTCGAAACTGGAGCAGTATCTTCTTATGGCACCAAACATTTAACTTACACCAATGAAGAGAATGGAGAGATTAAAAGATGCATTATCACGCATACAATGAGCGGGAAAGTTGTTCTTTAATCTCATATCACTGTTAGATCCTCCCCAACCAACTAAACCTATATCAAAATAAATTGATATAGGTTTAGTTTCTGTTAAACTGCCCGCATGTTAGATACAAAAGCCTTAAACCTAGTTTCAAATACAGCGACCAATATTGATGCCTTAGCGGCTCATACCAAAGCCAGCGCTGACCCATTACGTCTGAATATTTTACGTATTTTAGGCGAAGGCTCTTTCGGGGTTTTAGAGTTGTGTGAGCTGTTTGAGATCAAGCAAAGCAGTATGAGTCATCATTTAAAAATTCTAGCAAATGCAGGCTTGGTGACGACTAGACGCGAAGGCAACTCAATTTTTTACCGCCGCTCACTATTAAATGTAAATGCAGGAAATCCTAATCCGGCTTGGTTTGATCTAACTCAGGTTTTATTTCGTACCTTAGATACACTAGCGCCTGGAAAAATAATCACCGAGCGTTTACAAGGCTTGTATCAAGAACGAGCAAAGAACTCACAAGAGTTTTTTACTAAGCACGCAAGTGAGTTTCATGAAAAACAGGACTTAATTGCCTCTCATGAACAATACGGCGAAACCTTAGAAGATTTAGTGGCTACGCTAAATTTACAGCAAACGCGTACGGCGTTAGAGATTGGCCCCGGTGAAGGTTATTTACTTAACGCATTGAGTCAGCGTTTTCAGCAAGTCATCGGTTTAGATGTATCAGAAGCCATGCTGAAAAAAGCCAGATTAAAAGTGGCCGAGCAGAATTTAGAGAATATTGAGTTAGTTCTTGGTGATTGCAAGATCGCGTTAGATCAAGCGATACAGGCCGACTTAGTCACCTGCAATATGGTGCTGCATCACGTACCTGCACCGAAAGAGATTTTTAACCACAGCGCCAAATTATTGAAGCCCGGTGGTTGTTTATTAATTACCGATTTGTGTGCCCACGACCAAGTATGGGCCCGTGAATCTTGCGGTGATCTGTGGTTAGGGTTTGCTCCTGAAGATTTAACCAGCTGGGCCAAAGAAGCTCAGTTAATAGAAGAGCAAACACAGTTTTTAGCTTTACGAAATGGATTCCAAATCCAATTCAGAACATTCCGGCGCGCTGCGGCATAAGGCCATAGAGCGTATATAGATTAATAGGCCTAGTTAGATTAGGAGATAGTATGAGCGAATATTCGATTTTTACGTCTGAGTCCGTTTCAGAAGGACACCCAGATAAAGTGGCCGATCAGATTTCTGATGCGGTTCTGGACGCCATTATTGCCCGCGATCCACACGCACGGGTTGCGGTAGAGACTATGGTTAAAACCGGCATGGCGATTGTTGCTGGCGAAGTAACAACGTCTTGTTATGTAGACCTTGAAGACATCGTACGTGATGTAATTACAGGCATTGGTTATAACAGCTCTGATGTCGGTTTTGATGGCGCAACGTGCGCCGTACTTAACGGCATTGGTAAGCAGTCGGTAGATATTAACCAAGGTGTTGACCGTGCTAAACCAGAAGATCAGGGCGCCGGTGACCAAGGCTTAATGTTTGGTTATGCGACTAACGAAACTGAATCGTTAATGCCTGCCCCTGTTTATTACGCGCACCTATTGGTTCAGCGCCAAGCGGAATTGCGTCGTAATGGCACTCTTGCTTGGTTACGCCCAGATGCTAAGTCTCAGGTAACGATTAACTACGAGGGCGACCAGCCTAAAGTAGATGCCGTTGTTCTTTCGACTCAGCATGACCCAAGTATTTCTCTAGAAGATTTACGCGAAGCGGTTTTAGAAAATATTATTAAGCATGTTTTACCCGCTGAATGGTTAACCGAAGATACGCTTTACCACATTAACCCAACGGGTAAATTCGTTATCGGCGGACCTGTTGGTGATGCAGGTCTTACTGGTCGTAAGATCATTGTTGATACGTATGGCGGCATGGCACGTCACGGCGGCGGTGCTTTCTCGGGCAAAGATCCTTCAAAAGTAGATCGCTCTGCCGCTTACATGGGTCGTTATGTAGCCAAAAATATCGTTGCCGCTGAACTGGCTGAACGTTGCGAAATTCAAGTGTCTTACGCGATTGGTGTTGCAGAGCCTACGTCGATTTCTGTGAATACATTTGGTACTGGCAAAATTACAGATATCGAGTTGGCGAAAGTAATTCGTGAAGTTTTTGACCTGCGTCCATACGCTATTCAGAACCAGCTAGAGTTATTGAATCCTATGTATCAAATCACAGCGGCTTATGGTCACTTTGGTCGCGAGCCATTTGAACATACGTACGAATATGAAGATCGTGGTGAGAAGAAGTCTAAGACTTTCACTGCTTTCACTTGGGAACGTACTGATAAGATTGATGCACTGAAAGCTGCAGCAAACGTATAGTCCGAATTAATAGCTATCTAATTTAATAGAATTGAAGAGAAAGAATATGACTACATTTACAGATTATAGCGTTGCCGCTAAAACGGCTGAAGCCTTTGCTGCTGATGCTGCTTGGGGCCGCATGGAAATTGATATCGCTGAAGGCGAAATGCCTGCATTGATGGCATTGCGTGCTAAGTATAAAGAAGCACAACCTTTAGCGGGCGCGAAGATCATGGGTTGTATCCACATGACTATCCAGACTGCTGTATTGATTGAAACGTTAGTCGACCTTGGCGCTGAAGTTCGCTGGTCTTCTTGCAACATCTTTTCTACACAAGACCACGCTGCTGCTGCGGTTGCCGCTGCTGGCGTTCCTGTTTTTGCTTGGAAAGGCGAAACAGACGAAGAATTTTTGTGGTGTATTGAACAGACTATTTTGGCGACAACGGGTTCTGACAAAGTTTGGGATGCCAACATCATTCTTGATGATGGTGGTGACTTAACTGAAATGGTTCATAACAAGTTCCCTCAGATGCTACCTGCTATTCACGGTATTTCTGAAGAAACGACTACCGGTGTTCACCGTTTATTAGAAATGATGGAAAAAGGCGAACTTAAAGTTCCAGCCATCAACGTAAACGATGCAGTTACGAAATCTAAGAACGATAACAAATATGGCTGTCGTCATTCTTTGAACGATGCGATCAAGCGTGGTACTGACCACCTTCTTGCGGGTAAGAAAGCCTTGGTTATCGGTTACGGTGACGTAGGTAAAGGTTCTGCTCAATCGCTGAACCAAGAAGGCATGATTGTTCGTGTTTCTGAAATCGATCCTATCTGTGCAATGCAAGCCTGCATGGACGGCTTTGAAGTGGTTTCTCCTTACATCGACGGTATCAATACTGGAACGATGGAAGGCATCAACAAAGATCTTCTTTCTAAGACTGATTTGATTGTTACTACGACCGGCAACGCCAACGTATGTGATAAGAACATGCTGCAAGCACTTAAGTCTGGCGCGGTTGTTAGTAACATTGGTCACTTCGATAACGAAATCGATACGGCGTTCATGCGTGAAAACTGGGAATGGTTAGAAGTTAAACCACAGGTTCATAAGGTAATTCGTGGCGAAGGCAACGATCATTTGATCCTTCTTTCGGAAGGCCGTTTGGTTAACCTAGGTAACGCAACAGGTCACCCAAGCCGTATCATGGATGGTTCTTTCGCTAACCAGGTATTGGCTCAGATGTATCTTTGGGATGCTAAATTTGCTGATCTTGCAGAAGCTGATAAAGCTGAAAACATCTACGTTCGTGTTCTTCCTAAGAAACTAGACGAAGAAGTGGCTGCTGACATGGTTGCTGGTTTTGGTGGCGTTTTGACGACGCTGACTCAAGAGCAAGCTGACTACATCAATGTTCCAGTTGAAGGCCCTTACAAGCCAGAGTCTTATAAGTACTAATATTAAGTACTAAAGATTCGTACCCTACTTATTCTTTATTTAAATGAGTAGCATCAGAGCCTGCCATAAGTAGGCTCTGAAAATATTTATATTGAGACAGGTCGATTCTTTCGGTCTGTCTTTTTTTTGCCGCCAATAAGCTAAAAGGAGCTGTTATGGCCAAAATAAGTTTCGAATTTTTCCCAACTCAAACCGATGCGGGCACGGAAAAATTATTAAAAGTACGCGATCGCTTGGCCCAAGAAAACCCTGAATTTATCTCGGTAACCTATGGCGCTGGCGGTTCCACTCGTGGCCGCACTCGTTCCATCGTAAAGTCCGTACAAGAATCAGGCATTGCCGCCGCGCCACACCTATCCTGTGTGGGTGATAGTAAAGCCGATTTACGCGAAATCTTGCTCGACTATAAAAAGATGGGCATCAAGCGCATCGTGACCTTGCGTGGCGATCTACCTTCTGGCGCTGGCATGGCCAATAGTGAATTACGCTACGCCAACGAACTGGTTGAATTTATCCGCCAAGAAACAGGAGACCACTTCACCCTTGAAGTTGCTGCTTACCCTGAAATGCACCCGCAAGCACCGAGCTTTGAAGCCGACTTAAAGAACTTCGAGCGTAAAGTAAAAGCCGGAGCCGACAGCGCGATTACCCAGTATTTCTTTAATGCAGATAGCTACTTCCACTTCGTTGACCGTGTACAAGCCATGGGCATCGAGATTCCAATTATTCCAGGCATTATGCCAATCACCAACTATTCGAAACTGGCACGTTTCTCAGATGCTTGTGGTGCTGAAATTCCTCGTTGGATTCGTAAACAGCTAGAAGCTTATGGCGATGACAGTGAGAGCATTGTAAAGTTTGGCGAAGAAGTTGTTTCTAACTTAAGCCAGAATCTACTGGATCAGGGGGTGCCGGGAATTCACTTCTATACCATGAATCAGGCAGAGCCTAGCTTGGCTATTTGGAATAATATTAGATAGATACTAAAAAATCTGTGTATTAATGTATCGCTGATACACAGTTTTTATACTTGCAGCCCAAAGTCAACGAAGACCAACAGCTCATCTCTCAAGACTAAATAAAACAGCGCTAAAGAGATCAGCGGCTCTGCCCTAGCTTGATTAGACCTGTATTAAACAGTGACAATGTTAACTTCTAAAAATACCACCCAATAGCAATAATAATAATACTTAGGAACACATCAACTCCAGATGAAAACTCTTACGCGCTTGTGTTGATGTTAATGCTTAGAATACTCCATCGTAGGAATCCCATAAACTAGGTTTATCAACAAAAGATGATCTTGGTTGGCAATATTTCGGGTCAGTATCTGCAAATCTAGGCAAGCTTGAATACGAAAGATTAATATCGGTATATAATACCATCAAGGAAAATGGCTATAACCCAAATCAATATGGGTATATTTCTAGTCAATAATAAAGATTGGAGATAGATAAATATTGGTGGAAAACACTGTTTCGCGATACTGGTGGCGCTTGAATCCAAAACAACACCTATTGCCTTAAGGTCTAGATCATCAGTATTATTCATTCATCAATCCGAAGTTGAGTATTGGCCAAGCGCTAAGAACGGCCTTTTTACCAAACATGATGCTCTAGATATATTTGATCGGATAATGACAGGAGCCTCCTATTATTCTTTAGATCAATGTTAGAATATGGTCAGGTTAGCCTACGAACAACAGCAATAAAATATTTATCATGGTTAACATAGCCTGACCGTAACGAGCTTACACATTGGCCACGTTACTCATGCTAAATAAAAATATCGTTAATATGAATGACACAATTTAAGTCAATCTCAAATTTAAATAATGGAAGTGAAATAATATATGACGGATTATGAAATATACTTAGTGTCCACACCGTTGCACTTGTTTCTAGCATCTGCCATAGCCTCTCAGCGTTCAGATAAAAAGAATATATTGGTTTTTATTGATCAAGTAAGTACTAATGATAATTTCTATTATGAGCAAGTAAATAAGTGGAATGATTCTCCCTTTGAAGAAACTTATATTTTTCCTGGTCGTATTAAAGGGTTTATAGAGAAGCGTAACTCAAGAAAAGAAATTTTTTCAGCACTTGATGTAATCATTGAACAATTTAAACCTACTCAAATTTATACTGGCAATGATCGCCGCATTGAATTTCAATATTCCATGTTTAAAAGCCAAGAGTATGGTGGAGCAGAAGGTAATTACATCGATGAAGGTACATATACCTATTTAGGTAGACCGCCATCGCTGGGCATTGGCGACATGGTAGTTGATAGTACTATCAAAAAAATAGCCTATGGTTTTTGGTGGAAAAACCCTCCAACTATTGGCGGATCTGCTTGGGTAACCAATGTTTATGCTGCATTCCCAAATCTCGTACATCCCTTGCTAGAAGAAAAAAATCTTATAGAGCTTTCCTCAGAGTGGTTACAGTCCGACAGCCTCAATAATTTCTCAGCTCAACTCTTAGCAACAAAGGATATTGACTTCGATTCCATCCAAGCGATTGATGTTCTTATCGCGTTACCTCATGAATCTATTATTGCTAAAAACAAGCACTACAAAGACTCACTTATTGGTTTGATATCACAACTTACAGCTCAGGGAAAAAATATTGCTGTCAAATATCATCCTCGCGATATAAAGCAAGATGCTTTAGAACTAAAAGCGATTGGGTGCCAATTGATTCCTAAGCAAGTTAACTTTGAAGCGCTTTTGTTAATATTTCCAAAAAAGAGAACCATTCTTGGCGATTTTTCTAGCGTATTATTAAATGCACGCTGGTTACGTCCAGACTTAAGGGTTATTGCTGCACTAGAAGAAAAAACCTCCGTATCAGAGCAGCTCTATTCCTTGTATACATCACTTAAAATAGAAATGGTTGATGTTAAAGAACTCAGTTCTTTAAATGATTTTTAAGGGCATTCAAGAATAATGAATAATGAAATTTATTTAACTGACGAGCTTATTGTTGGAAAAGGCCGTGACCGTGTTTGTTATCAGCATCCTCATGACTCCAACCTCTGTATTAAAGTTTCTATTAGTGATAACAAACAGTCTAAGCGAGAAGTTAGTTATTTTAATTTTCTAAATAAAAAAAACACTGATTTATCAAAGATTTCAGTATTTCGAGGGACGGTAAAAACAGATAAGGGGTTAGGTTATACGTTTGATTTAATTAGAGACTATGACAAAAAAGTTTCAAAAACCCTACGTCAATGTTTAGAATCGCAAGAGTTCTCAATCGAATGGATTCAACCCCAACTTAATGAGTTAAAAAACTACCTTATTTCTAATAAAATTTGTGTCAGAGATATAAGCCCATCAAATATAAGCTGCGAAAGAACGCCGAATGGAGTAAATCTATTGATTATTGATGGCGTGAGTAATTCCAATATAAACCCTCTTACAATTAGATTACAGAGCCTTGTAAACACGTCAATAGATAAAGCTTGGAAAGGTTTGGAGCGAAAACTAGCTCGTATTGATCGAGCACTAATGAGCAATAATGAATGATTAAACTGTCTACCTTTCACCTTTCGAATAAAAGAACACAGCTCTTTTTAACAACAAGATCCAAACTAAAGCTCAATGAAAATTTAGTTGATGATATTTTAGTCGATCATACTCCTTCTCTCGTAGGAATTTTTAATGAATCAAAATTCATCATTAAATTTATTAGGGCAAGAAGCTGGCATGAATATCTAAAATTACTATGGAATCACAGCCGTATAACAAAGGAAGTTAAAGGAAGCAGCTTACTAGCAAAGCTAGGACTTAAAGTTCCCACAATCCATGAAGTGGGATATGGTATTGTTCCAAGTGCTAACCATGAATTCCTAGGATATTACGTTATGGAAAACCTGATACAGTCTGGTTTTCAAGAGCTATCTAAATTAATAAAAGAAGATACTCTTAACGAAGCACTTCGTGGGGCGATCATGAAATCCATTTATGATGGTCTTAAAGCTATGAGAGATAATCACATTGTCTTCTCTGACTTTCATCTTGACAATGTATTTGCCAATAATCGTGGGGAAATAGTATGGATTGATGCTGGGGTGACAACATACCGTTCATTTAATACTAAGAAGTTTACAAAAAAACATAACCACTCAATTAACCGCTATATAGATTATTCATATAGCGGACAGCAGCTACTTTTACCCTCTGAGAAAACAATGTTTTCCGCTTTATTACTCTCTATTAAATAGCACTAAAGGTTTATCACTACCTACCTTAGTCAAACTAATTAGGCGAATAAGTACTAAGTTGATAATAATGAAATAACCTATTCCTAGCTTCATTGAAAAGAAACTTTCACTAAGGCCATAAACCATATAACCAGTGACAACCGTTAACCCTGACAAGGCGTAAAATCGCACTTCCCTGCTCTGACTACTAATATAATAAAATCGCAGAAGAAATAGATATAGGCCATATAAACTGAATAAACCCAAAAGACCTTTTGTACCCATTGTCCAAAATAAGTCACTATGTGCGTGCTCATAGCTCTTTGCTGAAGATGCTAAATTATTTTCTGATAACATCTGATCCTTTTTGGATAAGAATCCAGTTCGTGCAGTTCCAATTATCGGATTATCCTTGAACTGCTCAATAGAAACGCGCCAGAACTCAAACCTTAAACCAAGAGACGTATTTGCATTACCTCCAGAAAAATAATTCTCAATATTTGAGTACCCATGATTAATACGAGACTCAATCTTTTGGGAAAATGGCAAAGCTATAAGGCATAAGGTTATAAGAGAACCTGAGGCTAATAGAATAGCCTTCTTTTTATTCTGAGCAGTTATTATCTGGCTAAAAATAAAAACACCGAAAAATAGTATTAAGAATATCCAACCACCCCGAGTCTGAGACCAAATTGATCCCGCTATTCCCGCTACAGCCGCTAAGAGTAATAAAATACGTACGACTAAACTTTGGCTTTTATCTGAAGATAGAACTAAACTAATCAACCCTGTTGTTAAGGCTATATTTCCAAAAAATATCGGCTTACCGTGCGTTTGCCAGCCTCTAGAGCCATTATTAAAATATTCAAAGAAGACATTATATAAAACAAGTGCAGCAGACAATACTACTAGAGTATATAAATAATTCTTTGTTATTTTTGTATGAATCAACACAGAAAATACACCAAATGCAAGAAGGTATATCCAGTGACTCCGAAAATCCTGTGTAAAAATATCTCCTTGAACCCCATAGCTTATTAGGGACGAGATAAATATTAGAGATGAGAGTATAAGAAATTGAATCTCGGCCTTATAGATTTCCTTTCTTAATGGCAAAAGAAAAAATAAAGGCAGCAACATAGGTAAATAAGTCAATTGTGTTTGAGCTGGCTTAGAATTGAGATGCATAAATAGAAAGCAGATCGAAATTAAAACTAACCCTAACCCATTAATAAAGCCAAAATTCCTATTCCACTTGCTTAATACATTCATACTTTTTCTAAATGCTCGTAAATTCGTTTTTCAATATTATTAATGTGCTGAAAAGATGGCTCATGCCAATTTCCATCGACATAATACTCTTTTAAAAACTCAATAAAACTGTTTTTGATGATTTTATCTGGGCCTATCGCATTCAATACCTTATGAACAAGCTCTCTTTCACTTTCTACACTCTGGCAAAGACCATCAATTGCATAAAAGGCATTGCCTAAAACTAGCACTGGCTTGTCCTTGATAATACCCTCTAATCCAACGGTTGAATTTACCGTAATAACAACCTCTGAGTTCAAGATTAAAACATCTGTTTCTTTTGAGTTTTCAAAGATAATTCTAGGATTTTTTCTATGCAGGTACTCATAATTCCTAGCAGACTTAGGGTGTTCTTTTATTATTATCCTTACCTTTGCAGGTAGTGAAGCTAGTAGCCTTTCAGCAATAAAATATAATTCCTCCATATTATTAACCCATGGGGAGTGACTTATAATTTGTGTATCATAATCAACCTGAAAAGGAATAAATATATAACCTTGCTCCAATGAAACCAAACTACGTTCTTCATTAATGTGACTGTATTCTTTGCTTCTATCCAAATAAAATTTCTTATCTCTAGGAATACTATTGTTAAAATTTACCCCTTTCTTATCAAAAGTAACGGTATTAGGTAGAGCTCCATTTTCGAAAAATGCTGTTTTAATCCCAAACTCGAATGCTAATTTCTTAATGACATATTGATGCCATTTCATATCATTCCACAAAATTATTAAGTCAGGGCACTGCTCTTTAAGAAGCTTTTTAACCCTTAATAGAAACAGTGCCGTTGTAATTATATAAAATGGTGACCTAATTAATTTCTCTATAATATTATTTTTGTTTCCTGTCTTATTATGATAGTAAGTTAATCTCATCAGATTAACTTCTTTCAATAATAAAAAATCTGACTTACTAAGAGATAATGAAGGTAATCGCAAAGCCAATTTTCTTTTATGCAGTAAAGTACCTCGATCTTGCTTTCTAATCGCTTTTAAAAGTTTTTCAAAATACTGCTCTTGATGCCGATTAACCGAAAAAAATAATACTTTATAATTCATCTTATTCTTTAATGTCCAACAGTTGATTAGCATATGAAGTTGCTGGATATATCTGAAATACAATCACTTTATTTGCTCTTTTTTTCTTCACATTTATTAAACTGGCTATCACATAAAAAAAGAGAACAAGTAACCTATCCTCAAGTAAAGGAAGCTTTTCTATTTCTTGCTTTATATTATCGAATCCATGTGCATCTTTGGAATATAAAAAAGCAAGATCCCACAATCGAATACCGTAGGTATAATACTGACAATCGATAACCCGATAAGAATCACCGCATTCCATAATGTTTTGTTGTTTAAAATCACCGTGTACTAAACCTTCATGGAGTGTCATATCATACGATTGTAACTTCGTATAAATACTATTCATTAAAGGTTGAAGGGTTGTGAACAAGTCTTGATTATTTTTGAACACTCCTTCTCTTTCTTGAAGAATCGTTTTATAAAAGCTCTCACAATTTTCAGAACCAAATTGTGAAACCAAGTGAACTAGAATTGATTTGATTCTTGTAGAATCATTAATCTCGTCCTTAAGATCTTCTTTTTCTCCTGATAATGAAAGAAATGAAACTTTTCCAGGTTGTTGCCCTAACGCATGAAATAATTGCTGCGCTTGAGAATATGAAAATACCTTGGGATGCTCCAATACCGATGTAATAAGGCAACTGTATCCCTGCTCTGATACAGTGGTCAATCCAAATGGCACAGCTCCTAAAGTATTAGCGCGAAATTCCTCTTGCCATGTCAAAAACCGATACTCGCGGTCAGCAAGCGATGACTCTTCAATCTTAGATATCGCGACTGGTTGATTACTCTGAACAGAGTAATGCAGAAGCATGCCATGATTATTTACACCACCTAGATCCCTGAATTTTGTATATACTATATAACCAGTCTTATTTAAAACTATTGCCTCGCAAGACTTAACTAACGAATCTAGATCTATTCCTACCAAGCTCTCGAACTGTGTTTTCCTACGCTGATTTTTATAATGATTTAACCAGCGACGAATCAATTTTTTCATTTATAACAGTACTTTTTGGTACGATCGCTTTCTACATCATTTACAATATGAGCAATCATGCCATCAATCATTTCTTCTGAAGTGTGAATGAACCGGCTCAGTTTTATTAACTCTTCATCACTATACTCATAACGTTCAGTTAGTTTGATCTGCTCTAGCTCAGAAAGCTGAATGTTTCTTTTAGTTTCACCTAGTGCATCAGCCAGAAGATACCTAATTTTTGGAGTATTTGAGTCAATGGCAATAAAAGGTATTCTATTTTTTATGCACATTGAAACTGTGTGATACCTGCCAGTAATAACTAAACGGTGATCGCGTAGGTATTGAATATAAGTAGTTGGACTTGTGGAAATTTTTCTATCTGAAGTTAGATATTTGAGAATATTTTTTATATAAGGCCGAGGACTTCTAATAAACTTGGCATTCTTTCTTCGCGCAACAATCATACTCTTGAATGGAAAGCCGTTTCGCTGAGAGAATTCTTTAAGTACGATATTATCTTGTTTAATAGCGCTATCAATGACCACAACGCCCTGAGTAGCGTTCAACTCTAGATAGTCTCGATTATTGGCCGCAAATGTAAGATCTGGAACATAACGCCCTTCTAGCTTGAAGCTATTTAACTCCTCTAAACTTCCTTTATCACGAACATATATTGCTCTGTATTCTTTAAGCTTCTCATATTCTTTTGCGTCATTTTTATAGAGCGTTGCATTTATTAAATAGCTAGGGGTTTTTAATACTTCGTTTGAAAATAGTGCGAACTCAGCGAGTGATTGTGCAAACTTCCGGTCTTTACTATGATGTATAGTGCCTTCACCATTAACTATAATAGCATCTACTTTTGGCTGATTTAGTATTTGTCTTTTGTGCTTTCGCCAATCGACACTTACATCCCAAGTCCATACGACTTCTACGTTATTCTTTTCTAATAATGCAAGTAGGTTCTCCATAACCAACATACAGCCATAGTGGCTTGTTACTCTTGTATCATTAATAATAGCAATTTTTATCATGTAGCCTACTGCTGATAATTTAGATTGTTAATCTGGCATTGGAGTTTATATGGCAGCCAGTTGCTTACGAATGTAGCCAACCGTTCTAGCAACAGCAAAAGGCGCTGAGCGTTGGTTATAAGCCAATAAAGTGCTTTTAATGAATCTCCAGCGTAACGCTAGCTTTTTAATCGCTTTCAACTTATCCGCATCATCGACATACAGTTTATTCAATTCATCAATAACTTGCTCAAAAGCTTCACTGCGTACTTCAATTTTAATCGCTTGCTCGCTGCCCGCGAAACCAAACGCTCCGAAGGTCGCCGCTGACATTTCAAGATATTCTGATGCTAGCTGTTCAATTAATAGTACACCGTTAACTCTATAAAGGTCTTTTGCAGGCAATAAATCACTGTTAACTTGTTTTTTTACCGTCGAAATGATCGTTAATAACTTTTGATGTAATGCACGCATATCATTAAATATGTAAGTATCACCCTGTGCTTGTTTGTAGTTAGCTCGGGCAAAACTCCGATACTTAGCCCAACTCGGCGCTAGTTCAGTCGACTGCTCAGCAAAAAGTGAACTTAGCTGGTCGCCTGTTGCTAAAACATCAAACAAACGCTGCTCCGATTTTTTATCTTTCTGCATTGCATAGACGTTAAATTCGGTTACTACTCGATAACTATTCGCTTCTAATAAGACTATTTCTTGGGCGAGGTTACCATCTTCACGGATTTCTGCAGACGATACTGAAGACAGCGTGAAAAAAGAGAAGATTATAACGGCTTGGGCGAATAAGTGTTTCATTAGGTCATCCAATATGTCTTAACAGTTCATTTTCGATCATTTCTAAATCTGGAATCATCGCCTGCTCATCAAACAGGCTAACAGCCATTTGATCGTAAGGCCCAGAGTGCATCGCTTCTACCGTTACAATATCATCTTCTTTAACGTGTGTAAGCTTTGGAATCCCTTGAATTAATATAGCGAAAAAAGGAAGCGCACTATTATTTCCCGTGCCATTCACAACCGCTAATCGAGCACCTTCTATTGGTGGCATTGCAGCACCACTGAGTAATTCATAAGAAATAACTGGAATATCAATATTACGCCACTCTAGCTGCCCCAATAGCCAGTTAGCATGCCCACTCATCACTGTCGGCGAACGATAAGGGATAATTTCTGCAACGGTTACGTTCGGTAAAATAAGCTGTTTTTCATGCAAAGGAATCAATAAACTTGATACTTCACTTATTCCATCTTGTGTTACTAATTCTGCACTCATGATTACTTCATCCACTGTGTTTGAAGATAATTTACCAGCTGCGAGGCTAATTGTCTCGGGCTGCCTATATAAGAAACATGCCCAGTAGCGACCACACTGTCAGGCATCGAACTGTTGGCACAGCTTTCACTATTTTGAGCCCAAATAGTGGAAGCTTGCTGACTTATTTTCACAGCAGCTTCGGCACCATCATTACCCATGCCACTGAATAATATATAACGTGCACGATTGCCAAAATGCTGAGCTACATTAAGCATGACTTGGTCAACTGAAGGGCCATAAGGTCCAGGCCAGGCTTCATTTTTACTGACTGCTCGTCCTTCAAAATCAAAGCTAAATTCATGTTCAACGGGTGCCAACATGACCTCTCCCGTATTAATCTGAGAGCCTTCTTTATACGGCACCATCGTGATGCCTGCATGACGGCCTAATGTTTGTATTAAGGCTTGCTGAAAACGATTATCAATATGCTGAGCATAAATAAAACCAACCGGAAGCCCTTGTGGAAGTGCATCTAAAAACTCTTTCACGGCATCAGGCCCGCCTAGGCTAGCGCCCAATACCCAGATATGTTCTGCAGGTAAGCCGAGTTCAATATTGTTAAACATAGCAGGAAGGGGGAATGGATTATTTTTAGTAACCGCTGATTCAAGCTTATTAAGAGTATCTTCATCCGCGATGGCTAATGGATACCCTGCTAAAAGCTCTTTCATTTTAGCAAAGAGACGCTTTTCCCAGCGTGGATAGTTCTCACAACTTCTCTGAGGTGCTTCTCCCATACCAAATAGCACAGGAACATCACCATCAAATAAATCATCTAGCCAGAGATGCTCTGCATCTTCGTCAATGATGTCGACAACCCAAGCATCAACTTCTGCCGCTAGCTCAGGATTGTCATTCATTTTACTTGGGTCTGTTGTGAGTATTACTTTAAAACCAAAGTGCATTAATGCCGTTTTTAACAGGTGTTGCTGTAACAAATTATCGACAATAATACCGACATTCGCTGCAGCTTTAGCGTGAGGCATACTAGTTCTCCGCGTCACCTGCTAATAATTTTTCAATATTCTCGAGCAAGTTATCTTCTTGGAATGGTTTGCCTAAATATTCATTAACACCAATAGAGAACGCTCTACTGCGGTGCTTATCACCCGTACGTGAGGTAATCATGATAATAGGGAGATGCTTCAAACGTGAATCATGGCGTACGATCGAAGCCACTTCGAAGCCGTCCATGCGAGGCATTTCAATATCCAATAACATTAAGTCAGGAATATGGTCCTGCAAAGTAGCGATAGCATCGACACCGTCTTTAGCTGTGAATACTTCGAAACCATTACGCTCTAGCAGTCGAGTTGTCACTTTCCGCACCGTTACAGAGTCATCTACAACTAGAATACGCTTAGTACGCACCTCTAATTCATGACGCTTTTCGGCTTCAATAGCATCGAGCGCCATCGCTCGCTGATATTCAACATTACTTTGGCTACGAATCATCGCAGGTAAATCAAGAATGATTACAACACTACCATCACCTAAGATAGTACCGCCAGAAACACCCATCACACTACTGAATTGAGTGCCCAGTGTTTTTACTACAATTTCTCGGCTGCCTAATAGCGTATCCACTTGCAATGCATAAGGGGTCTCACCCTTAATTAACAATACTGGCGTTGGCATTTTTTGCCCAACGAGCTTAGGTTGTGCATCGGTGCCAAGCATAGTGCCTAAATATTCTAGGCGATGATCTGCTCCGCCATACTCAAAAGTACGCTCACCTAGCGGCTGCTGATAGAGTGCTTCTAATTGATGAGTCGATACTCGTACAATACCCTGAATACTGTCTAGGGGCACCGCGTATAAATCATCTCCCACCTTAACCATCAACGCACGGTTTACCGATACGGTGAATGGTAGTCGCACTTGGAACTCAGTGCCTTGCCCAGGTATTGAATTAATAAATAGCGTTCCACCCATTTGCTTAATTTCGCTATTTACTACATCCATGCCAACACCACGGCCTGAAATCTGAGTTACTTGCTGCGCCGTTGAGAAACCGGCATGCAAAATGAACTGCATGATTTCAATGTCGGTGAGCTTACTGTCTTTTGTAATTAAGCCACGTTCTAGTGCTTTTTTGCGTACTGCGTCAATATCAATACCGTGGCCGTCATCCTTTAAGATAACTAATACATCACCACCTTCTCTCGAAATACTTAGCTCAACTGAACCTTGCGCAGACTTAGCTGTTTTGGCTCGCTCAAGTTTATTTTCAATACCGTGATCAACAGCATTACGCAGCATGTGTTCTAGCGGTGAAATTAAGCGCTCAAGAATGGAGCGGTCCATTTCGCCATCAGCGTTGAATACTTTAAATTCAACCTGCTTATCAAGCTCTTGTCCTACTTGACGCACAATACGACGTAAGCGTGGTACCAATCGCTGGAAAGGTACCATGCGAGTTTGCATCAAGCCTTCTTGCAGCTCGGTATTTACTCGGCTTTGTTGCAGCAATAACGTTTCTGCATCGCGGGTTTTATTTGTGAGTGATTCTCGAATATCTAATAAATCCGATGCCGATTCAACCAACGATCTTGCTAGTTGCTGCATCTGCGAATATCGATCCATTTCTAACGGATCAAAATCATCATAACTTGGAGTTTGACGCTCTTGGCGGAATAATACTTGCGCTTGTGTTTCAATATCTAAACGGCGTAACTGATCTCGTAAGCGGTCAAGGGTCGAGTCCATCTCTTCTAAAGAATAAGAGAAATCGGTCACTTGCTGCTCTAATCGACCACGCGATATTGACGTTTCACCTGCAAGGTTAACCAAGTTATCCAATAAATTGGAAGAGACTTTTACCATCTCCTGTGGGCCACGACGCCCTTGTTGAGGCTTATCTGTCGCTTCTTGGTCAAGTTGCGTTAAAGGCTTAACAACAGGAAGGTTAGCGGATTCAGTGACTTCAGTAGCATCAACGTCATTGCGTTTAAAAGGGACAACATTCGTCTCTGCCAAGCGCTCTGCATCAACTACGTCGTCAACTTCCACCAAGACATCAGTTTGCGCAGAAATAGGGTTTTCAAACTCAATATCCGCTTCTATAAGTTGATTACTTTGAGGTTGAGATAACGATCGAGCTACCGCATCAACACTGGCAGCTAAGCCATCTTGCCGCTGAAAAACTTCCCCAAAGAAAGCATCATCTACTTCAACCTCACCTTGCTGTGCTTTGACCATCCAAGCTTCAAAGTCATGAGCAAGATCACCAACTTCGGCTAATCCTCCCATGCGAGCACCACCTTTCAAGGTGTGCATAATGCGCTGAACTTCTTCTGTTGCTCTGAGATTATCAGGAGTTAATTGCCACTCTTGTAAAATAGCATCTAATTCTTGCTGTAACTCTTGAGCTTCTTCGAGAAAAATCTCTAATATTTCACGATCGCTTTCATCAATGTCTAATGAAATCACATCGTTATTAACATAGTTGTTCGAAGGTACTTCTTTAGACAGTGATTGCATATCGGCAACTATATCTGCCGATGCAGACGCATCCATTTCAGTAGAATTATTCACAGCCAAAGGATCAGCACCCTTGGCAACCGCATGAATTTTAACGATGACCTGAGGGTCTAATTCAAAAACCTGCCCATTACGAATGTGCTCTAGCATATCGTCTAGAATATCGTGATAGCTGCTTAATAAAGGAATTAAACCATCTCGAGACTGTACACGACCATCATGTAGGCCTTCATATATCGATTCTAACTCATGACAAAGATCAGCAACATCAGCCATCTCGGCCATGCGCGCGCCGCCTTTCAAAGTATGCAGCTCACGCTGTAATTCTGCGACGTCTCTCAAATTGTCAGGGTCGGCTTGCCAGCGCTGTAAAGCAACACCTGCCGCTTCCATTATCTCTTGAGCTTCCTCTAGAAATATCTCTAATAGCTCTGCATCTATGTCATCATCAATCTCTTCAAGCTTAACCTCAGGCAGCACTTCTAGAGTCTCATCAAGCTCTTGATCTTCTTGAATATTATCTACTGCTAGTGCTTCCTCCTCTAAGAGTTCAGACTCAAGATCTAATGGTTCTTGGTCTATTGTCGTATTAGATAAAGCTAAAATAGTATTTTTTACTCGTGCCAACATTTCATTATCAGCGGATACACTTTGCCCTGCGGCTAAGTAATCCATCATACTCAATAAGCTTTCATGAGCTGACAGTAAGCAGTCTTCAAGCATTGATACATCGAGCTTGGCTGATGATTCAAGTATTTCTTGATACAGTTCATACAACGTGGCAGCAAGTTCACTGACTTCCGAAATTTCAGCTTTGTCTGCACTATCAATAAGCTGAACAAGCTCATCACTTAATTGCGTTAAAGCAACTACTTCTTCTGGATTACTTGCCCATTGCTTAACAATATCGTCAGCATCTAACAGAACGTCCATACGCTGTGTTAAAAACTGAGATAACTGTTCTGGATCTGGCAGTGCTTGCTCTCGACTCTCAAAAGAGATGGGCGCAAGTAAAAGCTGTTCAAGCTCAGCAACCTTGATCAGAAAATCAGTTTCATTAAGGAGAGAGGCAGTAGGATTTGTCTCCAACTGTTCAATACCGGACCTGATAAGCTCACTACCCTCTACGAGTACGTTAACGAGTCCAGGCGTGTTTTTAATCTGGTAGGCGCACAGTTCTTTTACTAGTTTTTCTAGTGGTGAAGCAACTAAAGCAATGGGAGTAATCCCTGCCATGTGTGCACTACCCTTTAGGGTATGCAATGCGCGTTGTAACTGGTCTGATAGTTCATTATTGAAATCTGTCGCTTGCGATTCTTCTATAAATTCACTGACAGCTTCAAGATGAGTGGCTACTTCTGCACTAAATATCTCAAGCAGTGCATCATCGATCAAATTTTCTTCAGGTTCTTCAGTAACAACTAGCTCAGTGAGCTCAAGCTCTTCAACTAAATCAACGTCTTCAACTGGCTCAACGTCTGAGTTTTTGAGTTCAATGACAGAGTTTTGTAATGAAAACGCTGTATCAAAATCGTTAACTCGCTCACCCTGCGATAGTGCTTCGGCATAATTCATCAACGCCGTGGTATCTATACTGACAGTACTACGGGTACGGAAATTTTCGATGAGTTCTGGAATATGCACGATGACCTGATCAATCAATGCACACGCGTTATCGCCTAAAGTGATGGTTTGTTCTATCACCCGATTAAGCATGTTTTCAATCGACCATGCCAATTCGCCAATAACTCCCGCCTTTACCATGCGACCACTCCCTTTCAGGGTATGGAAGGCACGGCGAACAGTCGATTGTGCTTCACTGTTCGCGTTGTCAGCTCGATATTCGGGCCAAAATTCTTGTAACGTTTCTAATACTTCTTCAGCTTCTTCCAAGAATATCTCGATGATTTCATCATCAATAAGATCATCTTCTTCGGACTCTTCAGTAACAGCCGGTTCTTCAAAAATTATTTTTTCAACACTGAGTTCAGCAACGTGTTCAAGTGCATCTTCTTCAACGTCAACAACCGCGACTAATTCAGGCTCAGAATCGACAGGTTCAGCGATACCCTGCAATATTGTGGCAAGATCGACTTCGGTATTGAATGAGTCATCGGCTGTTAGATCAATACTATCTAATACTGCACCGAAATCATCGGTCTCTTCACCGCAAGATTCAGCCGTTTCTTCATCAACAGGAACTTCAGCCTGCTGACTGGACAAATTAGACAAAGCGACTTCTGCGCGCTGCAATAAGTTTTCATCCGCTTCTTGCGGGCTATTACTATAACGCTCAATGTAATATTCGACGCTAGTAAGGATATCGGCGAAGTTATCCATCACACTCCACTGCGCCTTCAATCCTTGGGTAATCAGTTGTTGTTCAACAAAGTCAGCAACACCTTCAAGTATTTTTGCTACTCGAGGTAGTGGAATCATGTTGATTGAGCCTTCTATAGACCTCAACCAATGCGGCACTTCTTCTAGTTCAGCGGCATCCCATTGCTTGGCAATGTATTCAACAACCGCATCTTTGACCTGCTCTAAAACATTTCGAGTTTCATGCAATACCGCTTTATGTGCATTGGTAACAGAAACAGTTTCTGGGCTCGATTCAACTAACGTGCCCTCTTGCTGCATACCGTTCAATGTCGCTTCGACATACAGCAAAGCGCCAGCCGTATCCATTAGATCAGAATCTGATGCACTACCTTGATCAATTAACTGAGCAACAATGCTTTGCTGATCTTGCAGTACACGTCGCGGCATCCCAAGCCCTAACATCCCCATAGTATCGATGATTTGTTTAAATATAGGCATTAACGATGCGAGTGCTTCTTCACGGTCATCATCGCCACGGACCAGAATATCAAACCGTTCTTTCAGACCTGTAATTTCTTCAACTAACGCACCGACAACACTGCCTACAGTTTTTTTATCAGGACCAGAAAGTGCATCACGCTGAGTTTTTAATTCTTGCTCGCTCGGTAATGCAGCCGCTAAATTAAACGCCGTCTTAACCGTTTCAACAGCACCACTATCCAGTGGGGACTTAGCAATATAATACAGCAGGTTTTTAAGTAATTCGGCAGGAACAGGGGTGTTTAATACTTCAATACCAAAGTCTTGAGTATTCTTAAGCTGCGCATCTAATTGACGCAATAATGGCTTAGCACTTTTCGGAATACTGTCTTCTGCTTTCAAGTATTCAACAAACGCTAACGCAGGCAGCCATACTAAACCCTGAGGTGTATTACCTAAGGATCTGTGAAGGCGAGAGAAAACCTTATGTAAATAGTCAATCGCCAACGCTTCTTGCTCACCGCGTAAGATATGCAAGATGGCCGTTTGCTGCATTTGACGTAATTTTTTAAGCCAAGGGGCAAAACCTGGATCATTGAATTTATTCAATTCATCAGCAGAAAGCGCTGCTGGAATTTTTATACTAGGTGCAAACAATGCCGTTTCAGACATTAAACTTTCACCACGGGCAGCCCGTAATTCATTTAATATCGGCAATAACACAACAGGCAGGTCTCTACGACCTACCTTGATATGCTCGAGGTAGCTTGGCAATTGTAAAATTGCCTGCATTAATACCTCAAGTACGTCGGCTTCATTAGCAACATCCCCTTCAACCAATACTTTGGCTAAAGCTTCCATTTCTTCTGCTAATAATGCGGCGCCGTAAAATTCGACCATCTGCAAAGTGCCGTGCACTTGGTGTAGATAGCTCAAACAGAATTTGAGACGAGTGCGGTCCTGCGTATTTTCTACGTAGGCTTCTAATGCTTGTTGCGCCTGCTGAAGGGTCTCTTCAATTTCGCCTTTGACCCATTCCAGGGCGATGTAGTCATGGCTCATCGCCTAGCGGCCTCCCATCTGATTATTATTATCACGTCGCACATAAATTGATAATTTATTACTATCAACCTGAACTAAATTTGGATGCTGCCAGTCTACCATTTCACCTAAACCTGTTACTAAAATCCCACCTTCAACCAATCGATCAGCTAAAGCATTAAGGATTTCACGTCGACGCCATCGACGGAAATAAATTAATAAATTTTGGCAATAGATAATACTTAACCCTGAAACAGGGAAAGCATCTAAATTCAAAGCATTAACTTGCGAAAAACACGTCCGGTCTCGTAATCCAGATATAATCTGGTACTCATTATTTTCAACCGCAATGCAGTAGCGTTGACGATAAGAAGCGGGCAGCGTTTCTAACTTACGAATAGGGTATTTACCCTGCCTCGCTTTGCGTAATACAACGGTCGATAAGTCTGTTCCCGTTACAGAATACTTAAATCCTAAGTGGGATAAGCATTCATCTGCAAGCATCGCCAAACTATAAACTTCTTCACCGGAAGAACAGCCCATGCTCAAAATATCAAAAGAGCGATCTTGCGGTGCTGTTTTTACCATTGCAAGCAGGTGATTTTTCACAAACGCCATGGCATCAGGATCACGAAAAAATCGTGTTTCCTGAACCGTTAGACGATCAGAAAGTATTGACCATTCAATACCGCCACCAGAACCTGTCGTTACCTTCTTGTAATAGTCCTCATAATCATCGCAGCCTAACTCACGCATACGTATGCCTAAGCTGGTTTGAAGAAAGGACTTTCGCTGAGGTGCGAGACACATACCTGTGCGCTCCTCGAGCAAGTTCTGCCAAAGCAAAAATTGCTCTTCTTCCATATCAGGCATCATGCCAAAGCCGGAGCGCTTATTAGAAAAGAAATCGGACGGATTACTCATCTTAAACCTACAGAGTTTGCTCGCTCTCAGGAAGCTTAAAGCCAGCAACCGATTCACGTAACTTGTTAGCCATGTCGGCAAGGTTACCAATCGACTTAGCCGTCGCAGTAGTACCTGCAGACGTTTGCGAAGTAATTTCTTGAATAACGTTCATCGTATTCGAAATATGACCTGCAGAAGATGCCTGCTGACGAGCCGCGTTGGAAATATTCTGAATCAAGTCAGCCAAGTTTTTCGATACCGTCTCAATTTCTTCCAGTGCAACACCAGCATCTTGTGCAAGGCGTGCGCCTCGTACTACTTCCGACGTTGTGGTTTCCATCGAGATAACCGCTTCGTTGGTATCGTTCTGAATCGTTTTAACCAGTGCTTCAATCTGCTTGGTTGCTGCGGCAGAACGCTCTGCTAGTCTCTGTACTTCATCGGCAACAACCGCGAAGCCTCGACCTGCGTCACCGGCCATAGATGCCTGAATTGCAGCGTTCAACGATAGAATGTTTGTTTGGTCAGCAATATCGGTAATCAAGGATACGATATCCCCAATTTCCTGCGAAGATTCACCCAAACGTTTAATACGCTTAGACGTTTCTTGAATCTGTTCACGAATGTTATCCATGCCGTGAATCGTTGCCTGTACAACCTCAGCACCTTTATTGGCGATCGCAACCGATCGCTCTGCTACCGCAGATGATTCAGAGGCGTTTGCCGATACTTGGTCAATAGACACGGCCATTTCGTTAATAGCCGCAGAAGCTCCAGCAATTTCTTGTGCTTGGTGCTCAGATGCTTCCGCAAGATGCATCGCTGTTGCTTGCGTTTCTTGAGCAGCGGAAGATACCTGTACCGCTGTTTCGTTAATCGCCGATACCAACGAGCGCATCTGATCGATTGCGTAGTTGATGGAGTCAGCAATCGCACCGGTAAAGTCTTCGGTTACCGTTGCCTGTGTGGTTAAGTCACCATCGGCTAGATCGGCAATTTCATCTAGAAGACGTAAAATTGCGATCTGGTTTTGTTCGTTTTGATCAGCAGTTTCAGATAAATCTTTACGTGTATCTTGATAAGAAACAACACCTAAACCAACCATACCCACTACAGCCATCAATGCTGATAAATAAGCGATAAGCTGTAAAAGGCCAAGACCTTCTGTATTCGTTTGGAAAGCATTGGTTAAAGAAGACGTTTCATTCAGCAATAATTGAGAATCGGCGAAAATAGCATCCGATGCTTCACGTACTTGGAATAGTTCAGGGGAGGTTTCAAGGATTTCATCAACCGAGCCCGATACGAATTCGAATAATTCAGCGATTTCTGCCAAGGCAAAGATAGCTTCTTCATCAGCAACCTGACTCAGATTCATCGCAACGTTGCCTTCGATCATACCGTTCAATACGCGACCAAAGAGAGAAGCATCTCGACCGAAAGCATCAGCAGCCATTACCGCATCTTCACCACCGCCCAATACTTTGTTAACCGAGCGTACAATACGCTCTGCTAACCAAGACTGACGCTGAGCAACAGCAACCTGATCAGCAGGTGCACCACTATCCAGTAAAATTTCTACAATTTCATCGTATTCGACTTGAAGCTGAGGAATCGTTTCGGCTAAGGTTGCAGCAACTTCGTGCAACGAAAGAATAATATTTTGAGCTTGTACAATTTGATCGGCGTTATTAGAAACTTTGTTCCAAATGCCCTGTACATTGGTCATGGTCGCAATTTCAGCAGGCGGCAAACCCGTTTCCGCATTACCCTGGTTCAAATACCCCCAACGAACCTGGAAGTTATCACGAGCATTACGTAATAGTGAGAAAGCTTCAGCTTTACCACCAGCAGCCTCCACGGCGTTCTTTGCTAGCTCCTGCGAAAGAACTCGAAGTTCACCCGAATGGCTAATGTATTCTTTATCTTGGTTTGCCTGTGTATTAACAAATATTGTCACACCCAAGAACGCTAGGATTGAAACAATCAGCATCACGGTAAAGAAACCTGCTCGTGGGTTTCCAAATACTGTGGACCAAACGCTTCCCGTTTCTTTACTCATTCTGCTATCTCCGTACTCATTTGCACGTTTGTTATTATTAAGAATTCAGCGCAATCCATGAACTGAATCGCAACAAACTATTTTATTAAACGGCCACTTGCAGAAATTCATCTGCTTGTACCAGGTCTGTAAAACTAAAAATGGGCCAATTAGACCCATCACGCTCAAAGCCACCACGCACATAAGGCGCATAATTAGCTTCAACATTCATTTGGTTACTTACTAAGTGAGAAGGAAACTGCTGCATACCGAGAACCGCATCGACTAATAGTCCATGCTGCTGCTGACCCTCTCCAATAACTAATACTCGTCGTGTTTTCCAATTAGCTTTGGAAGGCACGTCTAATAAACCGGCCAAATCTAAAATAGGCACTAAACGCCCCCGAATATTGGAAACGCCCAACATCCAGTTTCTCACACCAGGTACCTTAGTTACTCGAGGAGTCTGAAGTATTTCCCCAACCTCACCCATTGGCGCCACAAATCTCTGTCCTGCCAGCATAAACCCGATGCCACGCCAATACGTTACCGCCTCAGTCTTCTGCGGCAGTTCACTAGCGTTATCTCGGCTTTTTTGTGCAATTTCTACTAACAGGGCAAAAGGTGACATATTAACCAGCCATTACCATTTCAATTTCTTCCATTAAACGAGCTGCTGGGACAGGTTTAACAAGATAGCCACGGGCACCTTGTCGCTTTCCCCAGACACGATCAGTTTCCTGATCCTTCGTCGTCACAATAATCACAGGAATATGCTGAGTGCTTGGATCTTTAGTCAACTGGCGCGTGGCCTGAAAACCATTAAGACCCGGCATAACAATGTCCATTAAGACTACATCAGGTTTTTCTTGGCGAGCAAGCGCTACACCGTCCGCACCGTTTTCAGCCGTTAAGACTTCATGACCATGTTGTTCCAACATAGTTTTAAACGAATGCGTTTCCGTTGGAGAATCGTCAACTACAAGTACGCGAGCCATTCTCAAATCACCTCTAATTTTATAATGCTATCGACAAGCTATTTAACAAAATTTCGAATTGCACCGAGCAACTCATCTTTACTAAACGGCTTGGTTAAATATTGGTCAGAACCAACAATACGTCCCTTAGCCTTATCAAAAAGACCATCTTTACTCGAAAGCATAATAACTGGCGTATCTTTAAATTTAGAATTGTTTTTAATTAACGCGCACGTCTGATAACCATCTAAGCGCGGCATCATAATGTCGACAAAGATAATATTTGGGTGAGTATCTGCGATTTTTGCTAACGCATCAAAGCCATCAGTTGCCGTTATTACTTCACAACCGACCTTTTTTAATAGGGTTTCGGCGGTTCGACGAATAGTTTTACTATCGTCAATAACCATAACTTTCAGGTTATCGAAGTTATCGTCCATATTAAGAGCCTTCAACCATCTAAATTAATATTTTTGTTAGAGATAGCGGTCTCGATATCCGAGGGACGCTGATTAGAACCTTTGTAACATAGAATTGTAGACCTTAACAACGCTATCTATTTAAAAATCAGAACTGGTCGGAACAATTTATTCCACTGCAAGTCTTAATAGTTAGGGTAAAATGCCCTCAATACATTCGTTTTCGTTTTTAGGAGCAGTCATGAATATCAAAGTTGGCATCGTTATGGATCCCATTGAACAAATCTCTTTTCACAAAGATACCTCCCTCGCCTTGATGTTTGCCGCTCAGCAGCATGGTTGTGAATTATTTTATATGGAACAACAAGACCTCTCCATACAAAACGGTGTGGCATACGGCAGAATGGCGCCTATTACAGTTGCTATGAACCCAGACAAGTGGTTTGAGAAAGAGGCCGCTATTGATCGTCCTTTGAGTGACCTGCAACTGATTCTAATGCGTAAAGATCCACCATTTGATAGCGAGTTCATTTACAGCACCTATATTTTAGAGCGTGCTGAGCAGCAAGGCGTGGTTATTGCCAACAAGCCACAAAGCCTGCGTGATTGTAATGAAAAAGTTTTTGCTACCGAGTTCGCTGAATTAATGAGCCCGACAACCGTTACTCGTCGTCCAGACTTATTAAAAGCATTCCATTCAGAGCACGGCGATGTCATCTTTAAACCTTTAGACGGCATGGGTGGCTCTTCAATATTTCGCTTAAAGAAAGACGATCCGAATGTTAGCGTTATTATTGAAACCCTAACCAACCACGGCCAGCAACAGATCATGGCACAGCGCTTTATTCCTGAAATCACTCAAGGCGATAAACGCATCCTAATCATTGATGGGGAAGCCGTACCGTTTACTTTGGCGCGCATCCCTGCCGATGGTGAAACCCGTGGCAATTTAGCGGCTGGCGGTTCTGGCATTACCATGCCACTATCCGCTAAAGAAAAAGCCATTGCCGATAAAATTGGACCCATCTTAAAAGAGAAGGGCTTATATTTTGTCGGCCTGGATGTAATTGGTGATTATGTCACTGAAATTAACGTCACCAGCCCTACTTGTGTGCGTGAAATCAGTCGCGATTCTGGTATTGATGTCGCAGACCAGTTAATCACCTGTTTACTACAGAAAGTGCGCTGTTAAACTAGGCCTACTTTTATTAAATAACCAATGTGAGATCGCCCATGAGTAGCTCTGCTACAGTTACCAGCGCTGACCGCTTAACCTTTACAGGTTTTTTGGCGGCCTTGTTGCATGCGGCCCTCATACTGGGTATTAGCTTTACCGCTACTGATAAAAACCCAGCCTCGCATACACTAGAAGTGACACTGGCTAATTATAAAAGTGAGCAGGCACCCGAAAAAGCCGATTTTCTTGCGCAAGAGAATCAGCAAGGTAGCGGCACCTTAGATGAAGCCAAAATGATCACGACCGATGTTGACGCAAATTTCGCAGCGAACAGCATTAAGCAGACCTCGCCGTTAGAACAGCAAGCCAGTGCACCCAAAGTAAAGCCTAAACAATCAGCTTTAATATCAACAACCAGTACAAGCCGATTTCAAGCTCAAATCACACCAAAACAAGAAGCGGCCGAACCCAATGACACCCCAGAAGGACCTCGAAAGTCCTTACTTGAGCGCAGCCTGGAAATTGCTAGTCTAGAAGCAAAACTGGATAGCCAGAGACAAATTTATGCGAAGACTCCCCGCATTCAACGTCTTACCGCAGCTTCAACAATGAAGGCTAATGATGCGTATTACGTTGATAGCTGGCGTCGTAAAATTGAAAACATGGGCCGCATCAACTATCCGCGTGAAGCTGAAGGTTGTTTTAATGATTGCTCTTTGCGCTTACTAGTTTCTATAAATCCTGACGGCACTATAAACAACCTCCGAGTATTAGAGTCTTCTGGAAAAAAAGTGCTTGATGATGCTGCCATACGCATCGTTCGTCGCTCCGCGCCTTTTGCCCCCTTCACAGAAGAAATGAAACAAGACGTAGATTTACTCGAAATCATCCGCACCTGGAAATTTAAAGGCAACCGCTATATGACGGGCGTAAACTAATGGCCGAAACTCCAGCATTCAGCAGTTTAAAAGATCATTTTTTAATTGCTATGCCAACCCTCAAAGATTCTTCTTTTGAACACAGCATCACCTATATATGCAGCCATGATGACAACGGTGCTATGGGTATCGTATTGAACCACTCTACTGACCTCAGTCTTCACGAAGTGTTAGATCAACTGGAGATTGATGGCGCTCATGGCCATGACCACCCCGTACTACTAGGTGGGCCTGTTCATCAAGACCATGGCTTTATTCTTCACTTAGAGAAAGGGGACTGGCGCTCAACACTGTCGATTACTGACGATATTCACGTCAGTACTTCAAAAGACATTCTAACCTCCTTAGCGCAAGGTGCGGGTCCTAAACACTATAAAGTCGCTTTGGGCTACGCTGGCTGGGAAGCAGGTCAGCTAGAGCAAGAGCTACTAAATAACTCTTGGATAACCGTCGCAGCCAATGCTGATATCATTTTTAATACCCCCGAAGATGAAATGTACCAAGCGGCACTTAAACTACTTGGCATCGATGAAGGATTCCTCAGTTCAGAAGCAGGGCACGCATAATGGCACAAGTTTACGACCACTGGATGGCCTTTGATTTTGGCACCCAGCGCATTGGCATCGCCGTTGGCCAGCGCATAACAGGCAAGGCCACTCCAATTGAACCAATTAAAGCCCGCGATGGTATTCCCAACTGGGAACAGCTCGGCAAGATTATTGAAGAGTGGAAGCCACAGGCCTTTCTAACTGGATTGCCATTAAATATGGATGGCACACCCAGCGATCTCAGTCGTCGCGCCAATAAATTTGCTAATCGCCTAGAAGGCCGTTTTCATCGCCCTTCCTTTACTCACGACGAACGACTCACCAGCTATGAAGCAAAGGGCATCGTCATCGAAATGGGTGGAAATCGTAATTTCGGCGAAAACTCGGTGGATGGCATCGCAGCACAACTCATTTTAGAAAGCTTTCTGACTCAGTATCAATCTGAGCAAAGCGAATAAGGATTTAGCAACATGATCACGTCAGTCTCCGAACTACCGGATCCAGAAGTCTTGTATCAGCAACTGGTTCTTGATGTTAAACAATTCATCGTTGAAAAGAACTTACAACAGCCGCTAATCATCGGCATCCGTACTGGCGGAGCTTGGCTAGCACAGCGTTTACAGGCCGCTTTAAACTTACCTGAACTGGGTATTTTAGACATCAGTTTTTACCGCGATGACTTTGACGAACGAGGATTAAGCTTACAAGCAAAAGGCTCAGAACTACCCGATTCCATCGAAGATCGTGACATCATTTTAGTTGATGACGTATTAATGAGTGGCCGTACGATTAGAGCCGCCATGAACGAGATTTTCGACTATGGCCGCCCAACAAGAATTCACCTTGTATGCTTACTGGATATAGGCCAACGCCAGCTGCCAATTCAAGCAGATTTAGTCGGTGCAACACTTGAACTGAAAGCCGGTCAAAAAATCAAATTATCGGGTCCTAACCCATTAGCATTAACCCTTGGTTAACCGTTGTCATTTCGCTTCAACTGAAGCTTTAGAACTTATGAGTTATTAATTATGACCCGCCATTCCGATCCTACTCAAGTACAGCTCACCGCTGACGGCCGTCTAAAGCACTTCTTAACCACAGAAGGTCTAAGTAAGGCGCTATTAACTGAAATTTTAGACCTAGCAGACTCCTTTATTAGCACTCAAGAGCGAGCGGTTAAGAAGGTTCCTCTACTACGCGGTAAAACCGTGGTGAATCTGTTTTTTGAAAACTCAACGCGTACTCGTTCAACTTTCGAACTCGCAGCAAAGCGTTTAAGCGCAGACATTCTCAACTTAGATATTGCCAGCTCTGCTACCTCCAAGGGTGAAACCTTGATGGATACTTTGTGGAATCTTGAAGCGATGTACAGCGACATGTTTGTTGTACGCCATGCAGACAGCGGTGCCGCTCACTTTATTGCTGAACAAGTCACTCCGGGGGTTGCCATCATTAATGCGGGGGATGGCCGACACGCTCATCCAACCCAAGCCATGCTGGATATGCTAACCATTCGTCGCCATAAAGGCGCGATTGAAGGCCAGACTGTCGCGATCGTCGGAGATATATTGCACTCACGTGTTGCTCGCTCTCAAATCCATGCGTTAAAAACGTTAGGCGCTAAAGAAATTCGAGTAATTGGCCCAGCGACTTTGATTCCTAAAGAAATGAAAGACCTTGGCGCTAATATCTACTTCGATATGGAGCAGGGTTTAGCTGATGTCGACGTTATCATTATGTTACGACTGCAAAAAGAACGCATGTCCGACGCGCTACTTCCAAGTGAAGGAGAGTATTTTAAATTGTACGGCCTAACAGAGGCCAAGCTCGCTCTGGCCAAACCTGATGCAATTGTTATGCACCCTGGCCCGATCAACCGAGGCGTTGAAATTGACTCTGCAGTAGCCGATGGCGCGCAATCAGTGATTCTAAATCAAGTCAGTTACGGTATCGCCGTACGTATGGCGGTCATGGCAATGGCCATGAGCGGACAAGTTGCAGAACAGCAAGCGCTAATTGCGAAAGGAATAACAGCATGAGTACTTTAACGCTAACCCATGCACAAGTACTCGATCCAAGCCAAGGTCTGAATCAGCTTAGCGATATTGTGATCGAATATGGCCTCATTGCAGCGATTACGCCTGCAGGACAGTCGACCTCATCTAATCCAGAATTCGATGCTGAGCAAGCATTGTTAATCCCAGGTTTGATCGATCTGAGCGCCAATATTAATAATGTGACCAGCGAAACGTTAGCGGCGGCTAAGGGCGGAATCACCCACCTTTGCGCTCAACCTAACAGCAAACCTCTCATTGATACTCCCGCAAACGTAAGCTTATTGCAGCAAGCCTCAGCCAAAGCCAATAGCAGTCGTTTATTGCCGATTGGTGCGCTGACACAAAACCTAGCAGGGGATCAATTAGCCAACATGCACAGCCTTAAACAAGCTGGCTGCATCGCGCTATCTAATGCCCGAGCACCGATTAAAAATGCTCTAGTATTACGCCGCATCATGGAATATGCCAAAACGCATAACATGCTCATAATGCTAACCGCTGAAGATTGTGATTTAAGTGCCAATGGAAAAATGCATGAAGGGCCAACCGCAAATCGTCTTGGTTTGGCAGGTATTGCGGCCGTTGCAGAAACAACAGCACTCGCACAACAGCTTCTTTTGGTTGAACTTACAGGTTGCCGTACTCACTTTAGCCAGCTGAGTTGTGGCCGTTCTGTTGCAATGATTCGTGATGCACAAGCACAAGGCTTGCCCGTCAGCGCAGACGTCGCCATTGCTAATCTTATGTTTACAGACGAAGACGTGAACGGCTTCAATAGTACGTTTTACGTGCAGCCTCCATTACGCACTGAAGCAGATCGAAAAGCATTATTAGCCGGTGTTAATGATGGTACTCTGGCTATTTGTTCAAACCATCAAGCGCAAGACATCGCCGCGAAGAAAGCACCCTTTGCCGCAGCAGAACCGGGCATGAGTATTTTGGATACTTGGTTATCCATGATGCTGACGCTGGTGAATAAAAGGGAGTTGGAATTAAACGCAATGATCAATGCTAGCTCGATTTTGCCAGCAAAGATTTTAGGACTAAAGGCTGGTTTGCAATTAAAGCAATTAGCTAATCTGGTAGTTGTTAAGCAAGAAGCGAAAGTTTGCTATAGCGCCGACTCAATCGCATCGACAGGAAAAAACAACCCGGTGTTGGGCGAAATATTAATGGGTGAAGTGACGTTAACATTGAGTGCTGGACGCGAAGTTTACCGAGCGTAACTTTCATCACTCAAATAGAACTGGCAGAAAAAACAACTTACTTAAACGTAAGCTGTTTTTTCTGCCAGTGATCAAATAATTCATCGGCGGGGATCGGCCTACAATACAAGTACCCCTGCACATAATCACAACCTTGGCTTTGCAAAAAGGCCTGATGCTCTAACGTCTCAACACCTTCGGCTAACACATCAATATCAAGCTGCTGCGCCATAGCAATAATCGCGCTAACAATCGCCTTGTCACTCGCATCCGTTGTAATGTCACGAATAAAGGATTGATCTATTTTTAATATATCGATCGGAAATTGTTTTAAGTAGCTTAACGATGAATAACCCGTCCCAAAATCATCAATCGCTAATGTAATACCTAAGTCACGCATACTATTAAGAATATTCAGCGTTTCATTAACATCGTCAATCAAAATACTTTCTGTCAGCTCTAATGCAAATAGCTTAGCAGGATAGTCATGCTCTTCTAGAGATTGACGAATAACTTCGGTTAAATGTTTACCATGACGAAACTGAAACGCCGATACATTAATCGCAACTTTAACCTGTGGAAAACCTTTCGCTTGTAAGGCTTTCATATCACGGCAAGCTGCATCAATTACCCAATCGCCTATTTGACCAATCAAGCCCGTATCTTCAGCTAAAGGAATAAATTCAGCTGGGGAGATCATACCTTGCTCTGGATCGAACCAGCGAATTAATGCTTCTGTGCCAACAACATCCCCAGTTTTTAAATCGAGTTGAGGCTGATAAAACAGCTGAAAATGATTTTTTTCAATCGCATTACGTAATTTATTCTCGAGCAGCAACCTGTGATGAGCTTGCTTGTTCATGGTCGGCATAAAGAATTGGAAATTATTTTTCCCTTCCTCTTTAGCGTGATACATGGCCATATCGGCATTGCGCAATAATTCATCATGACTGTCAGCGTCGTTAGGGTAAACCGCAATACCAATACTGCTTCCTATAACAACCTGATGTCCCGAAAGATTAATTGGATGGGACAGTTTCTGCAAAATAGTATCGGCAATATCTGCGATTTTCTCAATCTGCTTCATACCCGCTAAAACGATGGTGAATTCATCCCCACCTTGGCGAGAGACCGTATCCTCACTGCGAATCTGTGATTGGAATATTTGCGCGACATGCTTTAACAAATCATCGCCATAGTTATGACCCAGAGAATCATTCACCGTTTTGAAGTTGTCTAAGTCAAAGACCATCACCGCAACCATTTCATCAGGATTACGCTGGGCATGTTCCAAAGCTTGCTGTAATCGATCGGATAATAATCTACGGTTAGGTAAATTGGTTAACGGATCATAAAATGCAAGTTGCTCAATGGTCTGCTGCGCATTGTGTAAATCGGTATTATCTTCTGACGTCGAAACATAATGGGTAATTTCGCCATCGTCGCTCTTAATCGGAATGATCGACTGTAGTGCCCAATAGAGCGACCCATCTTTGCGCTGATTACGAACCTGACCACTCCATTCTCGACCCGCTTTCAACGTGCGATTAATGTCACTAGAAGTATCATTGTCAGTATAACGGCTGCGAAGTATTGCAGGAGTTTTATTGACCAGTTCTTGCTGAAGGTATCCTGTTAATGCGGTAAACGCTCTATTCGCGTATTCGATTTTAAAGTTAATATCAGTAATTAAAATTGCATGAGCGTTCTGTTCAACTACCTGGGATAACTGATGAATTTTGGCTTCTACCTGGTCCTGTTTCTGACGCTCCTGTAAGCGTAACATCGCCGCCCCAATGTCACGGCCGAGTGAATCTAACAGCGATAACATTTTGTCATCAAAAGCGTCTGGCAGCTCAGAATAAATAGCATAAATCCCCACTACCTGATTATTAATACTTAGAGGGACAGCCGCTAAAGCTTCATATCCTCGCTGCTCTGCAGCATCACTCCAAGGTGTAAAATCAGGATCTAACTTGGTATTATTAACACACCGCACCTGATTAGTTTTTGCAGCCTGCCCGACCGGACCGCGAGCAAGAGCCGAATCATCTAACCGAATCTCCATCGTTTTCAAATAACCCGACTCATCCCCAGCATGCACTTGCGGCTTAATCGTTTTATGATTCACTAAGCCGATCCAAGACATTTTGAAGCCACCATGACGTACGGCGATATCACAGATATCGGTAAACATCATTTGGCGTGTACTTGCACCCGCTATCGCTTTATTGGTATGACTCAATACCGTATATAAACGATTGAAAATTTCTGAGCGGGCTTGGGCATCTTTTGCGACTGTAATATTTCTACGAACATGCACCATAGCAAGAGAGTTATCCCCATGGCTGATCTTCGATAGAATGACTTCAAACCACTGCTGTTGGCTCTCTATAAAATATTCACTGCGTGCCAATGCCTCACCCACACGAATACAGCGACAAATTTGGCAGTCTTGTTCTGTTATCTTAGGATCGTGTTGCAGTGCATGACATCGACTGCCAATAGCATTTTCTGGATGATCAAGGTTGCGACGAACGGCTTCATTTACTTGACGAACATACCCGTCCCGATCAACGACAATGGTTTCATCAGGAACCGCATCATAAGTATTAGCATCACGGGCAAGACTAAGAAATGGCTGCCTCAAGCTGGATTCGATTAACACAACATAGATTGCCCAATACGAAAGCAACTTCAGCATGTGCCCAATAATAATCATCGAGTCACTAAATTCGCTATACAGCGTCAAAGAATACTCAGCAAAAATAGTTAAAATAATAGAGATATTAATGAGAATTAAATTACTCATCTCTATTTCTTGCCTTGCTTGCCAAAAGGTAAAGAGCGCTCCGACCAGCAAAAGAATAATGACGTATTCTAAAATTATTTTAGTAAGCGTTAACCCTTTGCCGTCAATATAAAAAGCTGGCAACCAATTCTGAATAATGGCCCAGCACAGTAATAACATCATACTGGATAGAATAATAATAAGATTACGCGGACGAAATTCGGCATTAATAAATAAAGGCGCGACGAGCAATAGAGAGGCTTCAAAAAACCGGGCAATAATCCAGAACTGCAGACTCATGTTGCCGGAATCATTTTCGACAAAAGGCAGACCGGTAAAGCTAAGCATGTGGGCAAGATCTAGCCCACCAATGAAGAAGTATCCGCAGCCTAATAGGAGTAAAAACTGATTTTTAGCCAGAGCATAAGTATGCCACGCAACAATCGCACTAATAATCGCGACGGTTATGGCAAAAAGTTCGACCAAAGTATGAAAAAGCAAAAAGTTGCTTTGACTCAAAGGTATTAGCATTAGAACCATGATGGTTGGCAACCACCAATACCGTGAATAACCTTGCGCTAACCTTGTTAATATTCTCTGTGATGACCGCAATCTATGCCCTACTCATATCAATAATTTTCATACAGGTGACTTTCAGATACGTTTTACAGAGTGCGGATACGATCAATCTTGCAGCGTCAAACCTTTAGAGGCCGCATCAAGATGATCTGAATCTGTTTCTGAACCCAACTTAATCATTAAGCGTAGATCATTTGGCGAATCTGCGTGAGCAATTGCATCTTCATAAGTAATCTCGCCCGATTCATACAAAGCGTATAAGGCCTGATCAAACGTCTGCATACCCTCGTCATTTTGGCGACTCATCAACGCTTTCAGTTCATGAACTTCACCTTTGCGAATCATATCCGAGACCAACGGTGTATTAACCAGCACCTCAACTACTGCCCTACGGCCTTTGCCATCAGGGGTTGGAATGAGCTGCTGTGCCACAATCGCCCGTAAGTTCAGCGACAAATCCATCCAAATTTGGTGATGACGCTCTGGTGGAAAAAAGTGCAATACTCGATCCAACGCTTGGTTAGCATTGTTAGCGTGCAACGTCGCTAAGGCTAGGTGACCCGTTTCAGCAAAAGTTACCGCATGCGACATAACGTCTGAACTGCGCACTTCACCTATCATGATCACATCAGGTGCCTGACGCAGAGCATTCTTCAAGCCAATCTCAAAGCTTTCGGTATCCATACCCACTTCACGCTGTGTAACTATACAGCCCTGATGCTGATGAATAAATTCAATGGGATCTTCAACGCTTAATATATGGCCTTTACTATTGCAGTTACGATGACCAATCATCGCCGCTAAAGACGTCGACTTACCCGCACCGGTCGCACCCACAAATAAGATCAAACCCCGCTTCGCCATCGCGAGTTCTTTAACCACATCAGGCAAACCCAGTTCATCAACAGAGGGGATTTTAGTTTCAATTCGACGTAATACCATGCCGACAACATTGCGCTGGTAAAAAGCACTGGCACGGAAACGGCCAATACCCGTGGCATTAATCGCAAAGTTACATTCTTTATGCGCGTCGAATTCATCACGCTGTCGCTGATTCATTAAACCCATAACGATATCTCGGCTTTGCTCAGCCGCTAACGGACTCTTCGTTAGAGGCATAATGCGGCCATGCACTTTAATAGAAGCTGGGACTCCCGCGGTAATAAATAAGTCAGAGGCGTTTTTTTCCACCATGACCCGCAAGAATTTTTCCATCGACATGAGCTATAACTCCGAGCGTATTAAGTATCTAAAATGGGTTTACGAATCATTAAAAGTTTATGATTAAAAGTTTTCAGGCATCTTCGCTTTATCGCGTGCCACTTCTCGGGTAATCAAACCTTTGCTCAGCATCGTCTGTAAACACTGATCCATTGTTTGCATACCTAAAGAGCCACCGGTTTGAATCGCAGAATACATCTGTGCGATCTTTGATTCACGAATCAGGTTACGAATCGCTGGCGTGCCAATCATAATTTCGTGAGCGGCAATTCGGCCACCACCGGTTTTTTTCAATAATGTTTGCGAGATAACCCCTTGTAGGGATTCTGACAACATAGAGCGCACCATCGATTTCTCTTCCGCTGGAAATACATCCACAATACGGTCAATGGTCTTGGCGGCGGAGCTAGTGTGCAAGGTGCCAAATACGACGTGGCCAGTTTCTGCAGCGGATAATGCTAGACGAATGGTTTCTAAATCTCGCATCTCGCCTACCAGAATAACATCGGGATCTTCACGCAACGCCGATCGCAATGCCTCGTTAAAACCCAGCGTATCGCGATGTACTTCACGTTGGTTAATCAGGCTTTTCTTCGATTCATGTACGAATTCGATGGGATCTTCTACAGTCAGAATATGGTCGTATTTGGTATCGTTAATATAATCGACCATGGCGGCCAATGTAGTGGATTTACCCGAACCCGTTGGCCCAGTCACCAACACCATGCCTCGTGGGGTCATGGCTAGGTCTTTGAAGATCTGCCCCATGCCCAAATCATCCATACTCAGAATCTTTGAGGGAATAGTACGGAATACCGCACCCGCACCACGGTTGTGATTGAACGCGTTAACACGGAAACGAGCAACGCCCGGAACTTCAAACGAGAAATCGGTCTCTAAAAATTCTTCAAAGTCCTTACGCTGCTTATCATTCATGATTTCATAAACGAGCGAATGAACTTCTTTATGATCCAGCGCCGGCAAGTTAATACGGCGAACATCACCATCAACTCGAATCATTGGTGGCATTTCAGCGGATAGATGTAAATCTGAAGCGCCTTGCTTCGCACTAAATGCCAATAACTCAGTAATATCCATACTTGTTCCTCAACCTAAACTGGGATTTCGCTTATACTATTTTATATCGCTTTGTTCAGTATAGAGAACGATACACTACTGTAACTAATATTAACCTTCTAATCCTAAAGCAGTTACTAAAAATGTCCACATTAGAGCAACGATATCAGGCCGTTAGCACGCATATTTCCTCGGTTTGTGAACAAGCACACCGTTCAGATGACACGGTTAAACTGCTAGCGGTGAGCAAAACTAAGCCTGCTCACATGGTCGAAACCCTGTATCAATTTGGGCAACGTGCTTTTGGTGAAAATTACCTACAAGACGCTGTCGAAAAAATAACTACACTGGCACATTTAAAAGACATTGAATGGCACTTTATTGGTCCAATACAATCAAATAAAACTCGTGTTATCGCTGAGCATTTCCAGTGGGTAGAAACATTAGATCGGGAAAAAATCGCACAACGTTTAAACGACCAGCGTTCTCCTGCACTGCCAGCATTGAATGTATTAATTCAAGTGAATATTAGCCGCGAAGATCAAAAGAGTGGCATTTCCCCAGAGCACGTCGAAAGTTTCGCTAAATTTATTGAGAAGCTGCCGAACTTATCTCTACAAGGATTAATGTGTATTCCTGAAGCCACTAAAGATGAAAATGTTCTGGCTGCTCAATTTGATGAGATGCAGCAACTTTTGCAGCAACTCGCTAACAATCATCCGCAATGCACAGTATTATCCATGGGCATGTCGAGTGACTTAGCATTAGCAGTACAGCACGGTAGTAGCCAAGTCAGAATTGGTACCGATATTTTTGGCAGTCGTGATTAGATTCAATTAAAAAGTCTGAAAAAGATTAAGGAATTTCCATGAGCAATGTTTGTTTTATCGGCGGTGGCAACATGGCCACCAGCCTCATCGGTGGTTTAATCGCACAAGGTCACGCACCCGAATCCATTAGTGTCAGCGATCCTAATGAATCTCAGCGCGAACAATTAATAAAACAGTATGGAGTTAATGCTTTTGCTGACTGCGGCCCTGCCATGGAAAATGCTGACATTGTCGTGCTTGCAGTAAAACCTCAAGTGATGAAAGACGTGGCTCTTATGATTACCACTGCGCTTAAAGGGTTTGCTAAACAACCATTATTTGTATCCATCGCAGCAGGTATTAACTTGTTTTCCCTACAGTCTTGGTTAGGAGAGAAGCAAGCCATTGTGCGCTGCATGCCGAATACACCGTCACTGATTCAATTAGGGGCCAGTGGCTTATTCGCGAATGAACAGACTTCTATTGTGCAAAAGAACTTAGCTGAGACTGTGCTGAAAGCCGCTGGCATTGTTCAATGGGTGCAAAGCGAAGCTGAAATTGATGCCGTTACTGCGGTCTCTGGTAGTGGGCCTGCATATTACTTCTTGTTCATGGAAGCCATGATCGATGCTGGGGTTGAGCTAGGCTTGAGTCGCGAAACCGCCAGTGAACTAACGATGCAAACCGCCATTGGTGCGGCTCATATGGCAAAACAAAGCGATGTTGATGTTGCTGAATTACGTCGTCGCGTTACCTCTCCTGGCGGCACGACTGAGCAAGCTATTAATACGTTTGAAAGCGCCCACCTACGAGATATCGTAAAAGCGGCCCTTGCTGCGGCAAATCGTCGATCAGGCGAACTGGCTCAGCTGTTGGGCGAAGAAGAGCCATCAAGCTAGAGGTTGCTGCCATTTAATCAATGTGGCTCAGTAAAAAAATGTATAGATAAGGCATAGAGCTCCGATAGAGGTAGAAAATAATCTTTATCGGTTCTATCTTAGTGCTATGTTAGTTTTATAGTAGTTCCAATAGTTTTAATACCTTTGCGGAGATGTATATGACCCCTCTTACCCAAGTGGGCATGTTAGTAATTAATACCCTAGTTGGCCTGTATTTATTGGTCGTGGTATTACGCTTTTTACTACAGCTAGTACGTGCAGATTTCTACAACCCAGTATCGCAATTCATTGTAAAAGCGACCAATCCACTGCTTATTCCCCTACGTAAAGTCATCCCTGGCTGGGGTGGAATCGACATTGCCTCGCTGGTCTTGGCGTTACTGGTTCAAGCGATTGCCGTGGTATTGATTTTACTACTTAATGGCATTCAGCCGCCGATACAAGTTGCCTTATGGGCCTCGATTGGCGTACTTAGTCTGTTATTAAAAGTCTACTTTTGGGGATTATTGATTACCGTAATTGCTTCCTGGGTTGCGCCTAATTCTTACAACCCAGTGCTTATTTTAATCAACCAAATTCTTGAGCCTGCAATGAAGCCAATTCGCAAGATCATGCCAGATATGGGCGGTATCGATCTTTCACCTATTATCATGTTCTTACTCATTCAGGTTTTTGAGGTTCTATTGGTGCAAGGCTTGGCTAAAGCGAGCGGCATGCCTGCGGGCTTGATAATGGGTATTTAGTTTTAGTAAAAATCGGAAGGTTTAAGAGTAAAAGCCAGCAGTATAATGTTCAGGGGCAGATAGCCCCTGAATTTATCCCCATTTATCGCTATAATCCCCCAAATTAAGCTGTCTTAACGACCTTGTCTTAACAGTAATTTGAGCAGCAATCGCGTTTTCTAGGACAACGAGCAATCATGCCAGAGCACATTCCAGCCGATAGCGTCGGTATCATAAGTCCAAAAGTTCAGCGTTTTGATGAACCACTGACATTACGCAGTGGTCGCATTCTTGAATCTTACGAACTGATTTACGAAACGTATGGCGAACTTAATGCCGATGCCAGCAATGCCATTTTGATTTGTCACGCATTAAGCGGTGATCACCATGCTGCAGGCTATCACAGCATGGAAGATAAACGCCCAGGTTGGTGGGATAGCTGCATTGGCCCAGGCAAATCCATCGATACGAACAAATTTTTCGTGGTTAGTTTAAATAACCTCGGTGGCTGTTCAGGATCGACGGGGCCTACGAGCATCAACCCTGAAACGGGCAAAGCCTATGGTCCTGACTTCCCTATCGTTGCAGTACGAGATTGGGTGCGCAGCCAAAAGCGCTTAGCCGATTTCCTCAAGATCCAACAATGGGCCGCGGTTATCGGTGGCTCGCTGGGCGGAATGCAAGTACTCCGCTGGTCGATTCAATACCCAGAGCGCTTACGTCATGCGCTAGTCATTGCTTCTGCACCTAAGCTTTCAGCACAGAACATCGCGTTCAATGAAGTAGCGCGTCAAGCGATTAGTAAAGATCCTGACTTCCATAACGGCCGCTACATGGACCACGGTGTTGTTCCTAAAGCAGGTCTATCTCAGGCGCGCATGCTCGGGCATTTAACCTATATGTCTGGTGATGCGATGAAGGAGAAGTTCGGCCGTGATCTAAAAGCCGACGAGCTGAGCTTTAGCTTCTCTCCAGAATTCCAAGTAGAAAGCTATTTGCACTATCAAGGGCAAAAGTTCAGCACCCAGTTTGATGCTAATACCTACATGCTAATGACCAAGGCTTTGGATTATTTTGATCCGACCGTTGATCACGATGGCGATTTGGTAAAATGTTTAAGCCAAGCTCAGTGCAAATTTTTTGTTGTTTCTTTTACAACCGACTGGCGCTTTGCACCTGATCGCTCTGAAGAAATCGTGAACGCATTAATTCAAGCAGACAAAGATGTAAGTTATGCCTGCATTGCCTCAGAGAATGGTCATGATGCCTTTTTATTACCTATTCCGCGCTATCTTGATGTATTCGGGGCCTACATGGAAAGAGTTGAAGGTGATATTCCTGCGTGTACAAAAAGTACCTCAATAGGTACGACAGAAGGAGAGCTGTCATGAGCCAAGCATTAAATAATTTGCGTCCTGATTTAACCATTATCCAGCACTGGGTTAAGCCCAATAGTGAAGTGCTTGATCTGGGTTGTGGTAAAGGTGAACTGTTAAGCTTTTTAAAAGCTGAAAAAGGCGTGCGCGGTTATGGCTTAGAAATTTGCCCTGAAAAAATCACGCACTGCATAAGAAATGGCATCAATGTTATCGAGCAAAACCTAGATGCCGGCTTAGGCAATTTTAAAGATAACAGCATTGATACCGTCATTATGGCCCAAGCATTACAAGCCGTACAAAGCCCGGATGTATTGGTCGATGAGATGTTACGTATTGGTAATCAAGCTATCGTTACGTTTCCTAATTTCGGTTACTGGAGAACGCGCTTATACTTATTGCTAAAAGGCCGTATGCCGATGTCTGAGTCGTTACCGTATAACTGGTACGATACGCCGAACATTCACCTGTGTACGTTTAAAGATTTCGAACAATTATGTCATAGCAAAGGCATTCGAATTTTGAATAAAACCGTTGTCGATGATGATCATAATGAACATTGGAGTATCGGGCTTTGGCCTTCGATGCTCGGTGAAACTGCGGTTTACCATATTAGCCGATAGGAGGCTTTATTATGCTTACGTTTAAAAGTAATTCCCTTTTCTCCTTCTTCCCCTGTGTATTTGGGGCGCTTTTAATGAGCCTGATCTCTCTCAGTGCGAGTGCCGAGCAGAAGTTAGTCTTTGGCGAGTATGAAGTACATTATATGGGACTAAGCAGCAGTTTCTTAACGCCAGAAGTCGCCAAATTGTATGATATTCCACGTTCAGGTTCTTTGGGGTTTTTAAATATTTCTGTATTACAGAAAACAGCCAATGACGTAATGCCAGCGGCGCTGGACGTTAAATTGACGGGTAGCATTCGTAACCTCATAGGCCAAAGCCGTGAATTAGAATTCCGTCGGATACAAGAAGGCAAAGCCATCTATTACATCAGTACTTTCCGCTTTGATGATGGCGATATGTATAACTTTGATCTGGATGTTGTGCCAAGCAATGCCAAGCAAAAAAACTTTGATGTGAAATTTAGCCAGCGCTTCTACGAAGAAGAGTAGTTATCTGTTGATCTATGATTGAGGGTATTACTTAATAACCTCAATCATAATGTTATAACGGTCACGATCTCACATAACCATCATTATCTAAAAGATTCCCTTATGATTGAAAAACTCGTCTTAGCCAGTGGCAACCAAGGCAAACTACGTGAGTTCTCACAGCTATTTGCTAATAAGAATATCCAAGTCATTCCACAGAGTGAGTTCGATACGATTGAAGCAGAAGAAACAGGCTTAAGCTTTGTTGAGAATGCAATTTTAAAAGCCCGTAACGCCTGTAAGTTTTCAGGCTTACCCGCGCTGGCAGACGATTCAGGTTTAGAGGTCGATGCATTAAAAGGCGCCCCAGGAATTTACAGCGCACGTTATGCTGCTGACGAACATGGGCAAACCAGCGATGAAGCAAATTATCTAAAACTGTTAGATGCACTGCAAGGTGTTCCAACCGAACAACGCACCGCACGCTTCCAGTGCGTGCTGGTTTACATGCGCCACGAACACGACCCAACACCACAAGTTTTTCAAGGCCACTGGGAAGGTCAAATCCTAGCCGAACCAAGCGGCGTAGAAGGCTTTGGTTATGACCCCGTATTTTTAGTACCTAGCGAAAACTGCAGCTCAGCTGAGCTTAGTAAAGATAAAAAGAATGCGTTAAGTCATCGCGGCCAAGCCATTCAAGAATTACTTAAAAACTGGCGCCCTTAATCGTTCGAGTTGATAGCGAGTAACGTCTGCTTTTCTTCATCACTTAAAAAACTACTATTAATACTGTTATGCGCAAGCTTCACGGCTTGTGCTTCATTCATATTCAAATGTTCGGCAAGTGACGTAAAATTTTCTAGCAGATAACCACCAAAAAATGATGGGTCATCAGAATTAACGGTCACGTTCAAACCCGCATCCAGTAATTTTAAAATATTATGCTCGCTCATATGCTCATAAACTTTTAGGCGCACGTTGGATAACGGGCAGACTGTTAGCGGCATTTGGCTTTTAACCAGTCGCTGCATAAGTTCATCATCTTCACTGCAACGTACACCGTGATCAATACGATCAACATGAAGAAGATCTAAAGCCTGAACGATATACTCTGGCGGCCCTTCTTCTCCGGCATGCGCAACGGCCTTTAAACCTAAATCTTTTGCCATTTTAAATACGCGTTCGAATTTTTCTGGCGGATGACCTAGTTCAGATGAATCCAAACCTACGGCTGCTATGTGCTCCAAATGCGGCTTAGCTTGCTCTAAGCATTCGATCGCATCATCTTCACTTAAGTGGCGCAAAAAACACAATATTAGCTTACTGCTAATATCCAATTTTTCTTCACCATCTTTTAATGCTCTCGCGATGCCATTAACAACAACGCCCATCTCAATACCACGCTGAGTATGAGTTTGCGGATCAAAAAATGGTTCGGTATGAACAATACCGTCGGATTGGCAATGTAAAAGATAAGCCCACGTTAAATCATAAAAGTCTTGTTCAGTACGAAGAACATCCGCGCATCGATAATAAATATCTAAGAAAGATTGTAGGTTGTGAAAGTCATAGGCCTTTTTCACTTCTGCAACATTAGCATAAGGCAACTCGATATTATTGCGCTCTGCCAATTCAAACATTAATTCAGGCTCAAGTGAGCCTTCTATATGTAAATGCAATTCGGCTTTAGGCAGCGAACGTAAAAACGATTCACTGGCTACAGTTTTCAATGGGGATGACATAACAATTCCTAAGATGACGATTGTCACAAGTATAAACTTAGCGGGCACTGCCAGCTAATGAAGGATAACAAATAGATGAATTTATAGTTTATGAGGTTTTCGTTCGATAAGCATAGGTTGCATTAAATCGAGACATAATCCAGTCACCACTCGTGATCATTTTATACTTAGGTTTCTCACCATCACTTAAGCAACTTTCAATGCAGCGAACTTCAGAATCAAATCTAGGCTCAACAAAAAAAGGCATTGAGTATCGATGAGTCTCACTGGGTGGACTGGCCACTCTGTGAGCTGTTGAGCGATATTGGTCATTGGTCCAACGTTGCATTAAATCACCAATATTCACGACAATAGTATTTTTGATCGGTGGCGCGGCGATCCATTCATTTTGTGCGTTACATACCTCTAAACCACCAATGTCATCTTGGGCTAATAACGTGATACATCCGTAATCGGTATGCGCACCTGCGGCCTTGGTTTGAGCATCCACAATGGCATTCGCTGGCCGTGGCGGATAATGCAGTAATCGTAATACACTAATGTGATCATCAAAGTACTGATTAAAGAAATCGTCTGGTTGTTTCAGTGCAATAGCCATCGCTTTGAGTAAGCGTTTTGATACAGCCATTAACAAGCCGTAATGTTGATTCATTTGCTGAGCAAAACCTTCTAGCTCACCATATTGATTTGGGCCATAGAGTTGCGGGCAAGCTTTTACGATGGGATGTTCTGGATGAATATCCAAGGCCATATCAAAAGTCTCTTTCCAGTCTTGCGGTTGACCTGGGTCCAATTGTTCAGAGCCTTTAGTCCCCCAACCTCTATGGTTAGAGCTGTTAGCAATTAGAATTTTTTGTTTAATATTTTCAGGTTGATCAAAAAATCGTTGAGCTAAATCAAACATGCTCTTCATTTGTTCTGACGATATTCCATGACCCGTAATATAAAAAAAACCCATTTCCCGACAGGCATGATCTATTTTTTTAGCCACTGACAAATAAGCTTGTTCATCATTTGAGTTCAGCGGAGAAATATCAATTAATGGAACTGTTTGCATGGTGCCACTACCTATATTGCGACTTTCAAAATCGAAAGCCGCGTTATTGCGAAGAAACTCTTAAAATTATTTAGGAATGCTGGCGTCGATACCTTTTACATACCAATTCACACTGGCTAATTCTTGGTCAGTTAATGAATGCCCTTCTTTAACGACTAGGTTGCCTTGATTATCATAAATTGGCCCTGTAAACGGTTTTAACTTGCCTGACTTAATATCATTGTAAGCATTCATTACCGCGTCCTTGGTTTTAATGGGTAAGTTGTCGTTAATCGATGCAACCACTAGCATGTCATCTGCAAAACCACCCCAGTAATCTTCCGATACCCAAGACTTATCCATCACCTTTTGAATACGATTAATATAATAACTAGACCACTTATCTTGAATAGAAAACATGTGTGCGTTCTTCGCAAATTTACTCATATCAGAAGCTTGTCCAATACCTTTCACACCTTTTTTCTCAGCAGCCTGCAAGGGGGCAGGGCTATCGGTATGTTGAATAATGACATCTGCGCCTTGTGCCATTAATGCATTCGCGGCTTCGGTTTCCTTAACAGGATCGTACCAAGTACTTACCCACATGATTTTAATTTTCACATCAGGATTAACAGACTTCGCGGCCATATAAACGGCATTAATATCTCGTATAACTTCAGGAATTGGGAACGAAGCAATATAACCAATGGTATTGGTTTTAGTTTCCATTCCGGCTGCGATACCTGAGACATAACGACCCTCATACGTTCGCAATAAATAAGTCGACACATTTTTAGCGCGCTTATAACCGGTGGCATGTTCGAATTTTATTTTAGGAAAACGCTTAGCTACTTTGAGTGTTGGATTCATAAAACCAAACGACGTAGTGAAAATAATATCCGAACCCGCTTGAGCCATTTGACGAATAACACGTTCAGCATCAGCGCCTTCGGGTACTCTTTCTACATACGTTGTTTCTATTTTATCGCCAAAATATTCTTTAGCGTCTATACGCCCACGGTCATGTTCATAAGACCAGCCGTAATCACCGACTGGACCGACATAAACAAATCCCACTTTTAACGGATCATCATCTGCAACAACGGCTTGCCCGGCACTCAAACCTATTGCAAGTGATGCTATCGCCCATAACGACTGCCAAGATTTATGTTTTAACATATGAGTTCTCCTAATACGTCTAAGACGGTTATGATGATTTCATATGGTTAAAGCAATAACTTGGCCAGTTAGACAGGAATATAAGAAGATGCTGATAACTCAGCACTGAGAGCGACGTTTCAGATTTAACAACTGTCTTTATTTTTTTGTTTATTCATTAGCGGCGCACTAAAAGAAAACAAAAATTATTGGCATGCACCATTTTCTGATGTTTAGCTGATGCAACATGCCATCGGCATCGTTATTGTGAGCTGCCCAATAAGACGTCGATGTTATTTTTTATTTATAAGCTAGTGTATTAATAGCGCGCATATTAAGTCGAATTCATGTCAATTTGATGGCATAAGACTATGGATAGCAGGATCTAGTACAAAACAAGCAATGGCTCTAGAACCCACTATGCTGTAAGCTGCACCACCGCTAAAACAAGTGAGATATCTATGAGCTTTGCCTCTTTGGGGCTTTCCCCTGCAATTCTTGAAGCCGTAGCCGAACAAGGCTATACCGTACCGTCACCTATTCAGGCCGCAGCTATTCCTGCAGTACTGGAAGGCAAAGACATCATGGCAGCCGCGCAAACAGGCACAGGCAAAACTGCAGGGTTCACTTTACCCATTTTGGAAATGCTCTCGAAAGGTCCACGTGTCCAAAACAATCAAGTGCGTGCTTTGGTTTTAACACCAACTCGTGAACTCGCTGCTCAGGTTGCCGATAACGTTGATAAGTATTCAAAAAATACCCATTTAACATCATGCGTGATTTTTGGTGGGGTAAAAGCTAATCCACAAATGATGCGTATGCGTAAAGGGGCTGATGTTTTAGTCGCCACCCCTGGTCGCTTATTAGATTTAATGAACCAAGGCGCTGTAAAATTTGCGCAGTTAGAATTCTTGGTTTTAGATGAAGCCGACCGTATGCTGGATATGGGCTTTATTCACGACATTAAAAAAATCTTAAAAGTCCTACCTAAGAAACGTCAGAACTTATTATTCTCGGCCACCTTCTCTAATGACATTCGCTCATTGGCAAAGGGTCTAGTGAATAATCCTGTTGAGATCTCTGTTGCACCGCCTAACGTAACAACTAAATTAGTGAAACAATGGATTTATCCCGTTGATAAAAAGCAAAAGCCAGCGGCTCTTGCCAAACTGATTGAAGATGGCAATTGGAAGCAAGCTCTCGTTTTCAGTCGTACCAAGCACGGTGCCAACAAGCTCACCAAATTCTTAGAAGGTCGTGGTATTACGGCTGCGGCGATTCATGGTAACAAAAGCCAAGGGGCTAGAACTCGCGCATTGGCCGACTTTAAGGCGGGTGAAGTTCGTATTCTAGTCGCGACGGATATTGCTGCTCGCGGTATTGATATTGAACAACTTCCTCAAGTGGTTAACTTTGACTTGCCTAATGTTCCTGAGGATTATGTCCACCGTATCGGTCGTACTGGTCGTGCAGGATCTGAAGGTAAAGCGGTATCATTAGTCTGCTCTGATGAAACTAAAGAGCTGTTCGCCATTGAACGTGTGATTGGTGAATTGTTAGAGCGTGAAGTATTAGCCGGATTTGAACCCGTTAGTCGCTTACCTGAATCAAAGTTGAATACTCGCTCTGCTAAACCTAACAAGCCGAGACGAACTCACTCACAAAGTGAGCATCACGACGGTCAGAATGCAGCGAACAGCACCAAGCAACACAAGCAAGGCGGGGCTGGTAACAACGCTCCGCGTCGTAGCAATAAGCCTGCGGCTAAATCTGGCGGTAATTCAGATAGCCCTTGGTCGAACAGCAATGGCCAACGCCATAAGCCTAGCTAAGTAAGATGAGCCGTTATTAGATATCGATTAGATCCCTAGCGAATGCTGGGGATTTTTTTGTCTGTTGTTTGTGACTGTATTATTTTATCAAACGAATTGTGGCCGAATACTTGATGCTTTGCTAACCACACCACTAAACGCTCATGACACATTCATTAAATGACAGACATAAAAAAAGGCCAAACCTTTCGGTTTAGCCTTTTTCAAACTTGAACTGCTTAGTCTCCGAAGAAATTAAGCCGTTACCTTTAAATTATAAAGGAACGATGTTCTCAGCTTGTGGGCCTTTTTGACCTTGAGTTACAGTGAACTCAACTTTTTGGCCTTCAGCAAGAGTTTTGAAGCCAGTACCTTGAATAGCACGGAAATGAGCGAAAACGTCAGGGCCGTTTTCTTGCTCGATAAAACCAAAGCCTTTAGATTCGTTGAACCACTTAACTGTACCAGTTGTAGTAGACATAATAGTATCCTGTAAATTCAGAAAAAAATTGCGGCTCTAATGAGCCATTATTAGGCTGGAAGCACTGCCAATAATTTATGGAAACAGGACGAAATACAGGATATCGAAACGGTGTACATAAAACTAAGACTAACTTTCAGACGTGTGTATTGTATGCCGATCTGAATTTTTGTCAACAATCTTTAAATTAAAAATTCACTTATTATCAGCACTCAAGCACCTTAAAACCTGACTATCCGCACAGATATGTTCCTGTTCCTACGGCAATTAATTGGTCTTTTTCGTTTTTAAATTCCATTCGGGTCACGGCGACTTTGTTACCAATACGCAGCAAGGTAGCACCTATAGTAAATTCCTTACCTTTGCCTGGCTGAAGAAAATCGACGCGCATATCAATAGTCCCTAATTTGGCAAGTGTCTTAGGTCGTTCAGATGTCGGCACGTCATGGTCTTTCAGTCTTTGCCAAGCAGCAACCATAGCCATTGCACCACCTGTTACATCCAAAGCTGTTGAAATCGCACCGCCATGGAGAATCCCTTGCAGAAAGTTACCAATCAGATCGTCCTTCATATTCATTTTGAACTCACAATATTCTTGGCTGATCTTGGTGGGGCGTAAGCCTAGAACTTTATTGAAAGGTATTTGCTCAAGGAAATTAATTGCAATGTTGTACTCACTGCGGTTAAAACCCTGCACATCAACAGGTTGAGCGCTGTCTGCTGATTCATTTTCTATACTCATATTAAGATCCTAGCTTGGCAGAATTGAAGCGCTCCTTAACAACAAGACCCTCAGCTCAGTTTCCCTCGATACTTCACCAAAAACTCAAAAACAATAGAGGCATTTTTTGAGAAAGAGTCGATCTGAGCTTGGGCTGCTTCAATTTAGATTACATTTATTTTTATAAATTTTTACGGTTATACCACGCTACTAAAGCTAATAATTTGACTGAAACTTGCTTGCGTTTCCACTGACCTGCGACGAATTTATTAGCTTCCATATACGTAGGATAAGCATGGATAGTACCCAATACTTTGTTCAGACCCAAGCCATGTTTCATACCAATGACAAAAGTAGCAATAAGATCATCTGCTCTAGGGCCTACAATTGTTGCACCTAAAATCTTATCTTTGCCCGGTACCGTGAGTACGCGAACAAAACCTGTTGCAGCATCATCAGTGATTGCACGATCTAAATCGTCCAAACCGTATTGAGTGCTTTCATAAGGAATATTCTGCCTTTTCGCTTCTTTCTCACTAATGCCCACTCGCGCTACTTCCGGGCTAGTGAACGTTGCCCAAGGAATAACCCGATAGTCGGCTTTGAAGCGTTTAAAGCGACCAAACAGACTGTTAACGGCAGCAAACCAAGCCTCGTGCGCGGAGACATGGGTAAACTGATAGCCCCCAATCACGTCACCGCAAGCGTAAATAGTGGGACATTCTGTTTGCAAATATTCATCCACCGCCAAGAAACCATTATTATCCGTCACTAGGTCCACATTCTCTAAACCGAGATGTTCTGTATTCCCTTCTCGACCAATGGCCAATAACAACGCATCAAATTCAATGGCATCGCCATTATCCAATACCGCCGAATGGCCGCTATTAGAAGGTTCAAACTTACTAATTGAGCGACCAGGCACGTGATTAACACCTTCGGCCACCATGGCATCCGCCACCAACTGCGAGACATCTTCATCTTCTCGCGGCATTAAAAACTGTCCTTTATCCACCATAGTCACTTGCGAGCCCAAACGTGCAAATGCTTGGCCTAATTCACAGCCAATTGGCCCAGCTCCTAATATTAATAAGCGCTTAGGCAACGCTGTAATCTGCCAAAGGGTATCCGATGTGTAATACGTTACTTGATCTAGGCCGGGGATTTTTGGAATACGCGGACGCCCACCCGTTGCAATGATAATATTAGCCGCGCTGCGGATTTCGACAGCTCCTGATGCATGCTGAATCTCTACTTCCCACGGGGAGATTATTTTCGCCTGCCCCGTAGCGCAGGATACGCCCAAGCCTTCATAACGTTCGACCGAATCATGGGGTTCAATGGCTTTAATAGAGTCATGAACATGCGTCATTACCTTTTGAAAGTCGACACTGGCAGGCTCACCTAGCAATAAGCCCGTGCTATGACTTTTCTTATTCTCATGAACAATTTTAGCCGCATGAATAATCGCCTTACTCGGCACGCAACCGGTATTCAGACAGTCACCTCCCATCTTGTGTTTTTCGATCAGTGTGACTTTTGCTTTCACCGCTGAGCCGATAATAGAACTGACCAATCCCGCAGCACCACCGCCAATAACGATTAAGTTATCATCGAATTTTTTAGGCTTTGCTCGGCCTTTTGCGCGTTTCGTTAATGCTCTTTTTGCCTGTATACGATTCATCACAGATCGCGCTAACCAAGGGAATATTGCCAAAAGAACTAAAGCGCCCAATAAACCGGGTGTCATGATTCCTGCCAAAGAAAAGCCACTGTTTTGAGCACTACCTTGAGTAATCAGATCAGCAAACTCTGCCCCAGCATTCACGTAAACAGCCGTCCCTGCTAGCATGCCTAGCTGGCTGACCCAATAAAAACGCCAGGCCGATATAGGCATTAACCCCATCAACAAGTTGATAGCAAAAAAAGGTATTAATGGAATTAGGCGTAACGTGAACAAAAAGAATGGGCCGTCTTTTTCAACACCCTCATTAATGGTTTTTAAATACGTCGAAAATTTACTCTGCACCCAGTCTTTTAAAAGTAATCGCGACATCAAAAAAGCGAGCGTTGCGCCAATTGAGCTGGCAAAGGATGCGATAAGTAGGCCTGGCCCCAAACCAAAAATAGCCCCAGAAATTAACGTCATCAATGCAGCTCCTGGAATAGAAAGGGCAGCCACCAACGCATAAACGATGAAAAAGATTCCCGCAGTTTGCACTGGGTCTTCCTGATAAAGCGCTTGGTAAGTTTCAGGCAATAGCCATTGCTCACCGACCCAATAAAAACCGAAGACTAGACCCACAATTAAGCCTAGTAGTAATAATTTCTTCATCTTTAATCCTTATAATCGCCGCTTAAATACGGCCTGCATCTGTAATTAGTCAGGTAACAGGTCATTACGTTCATTTTTATATCGAGATCACTCACTCGATGAATAATTTTCTTACTAATCTGTCATAAATCAGCGAATTGATACGCTGAGTCAGCTAGAATAGTGGTTATATTTTCATGATTTATTCATGGCTACACAATAGCCAACTGCTTGGAGAATACCCGTGGCTTTTAATGATGCGCAACGCTTTTATCCAGAAACTCGTCTTCGCCGCAATCGTCGAGATGATTTTTCACGCCGCTTAATGCGTGAGACAACGTTAACCACGGACGATTTGATTTACCCAATGTTTGTTTTAGAAGGTCAGGGACAGCATGAAGCCGTTCCATCAATGCCCGGTATTGAACGCTTATCGATCGATTTATTAGTCGCAGAATGCCGACATTTAGTGAAGTTAGGCATTCCTGCAGTTGCACTTTTTCCTGTAACCCCTGCCAGCGCAAAAACAGAATTTGCCGAAGAAGCCTTCAACTCGGATGGCCTGGCACAGCGCGCTGTTCGCGCAATTAAAGATGCCTGCCCAACACTAGGCGTGATTACTGATGTAGCGCTTGACCCTTTTACCATTCATGGCCAAGACGGCATATTGGATGCAAACGGTTATGTATTAAATGATCGCACCGTTGATACCTTAGTGCGCCAAGCACTCTCTCACTCAGAAGCTGGGGCTGATGTGGTAGCACCGAGCGATATGATGGATGGCCGTATTGGTGAAATTCGCGGTATTTTAGAGAACGAAGGTCATGTAAATACCCGCATCTTGGCTTATTCGGCTAAATACGCGTCTGCCTATTATGGTCCTTTCCGCGACGCAGTAGGTTCAGCAGCGAATCTTGGCAAGGCAGACAAGAAAACGTATCAAATGGATCCTGCCAATACCGATGAAGCGCTGCACGAAGTAGCGATGGATTTGGCCGAAGGTGCAGACATGATCATGATTAAACCGGGTATGCCATACTTAGATATCGTACGCCGCGTAAAGCAAGAGTTTGGTGTCCCGACGTTTGTTTATCAGGTCAGTGGCGAATATGCGATGCATAAAGCTGCTGCACAAAATGGTTGGTTAGATGATATCGCGGTCATGCACGAATCCTTAACCTGCATTAAGCGTGCGGGCGCTAATGCTATTTTGACTTACTACGCGAAGCAATTTGCTGAAGAGTTAGATAAGTAAGAATGAATGCGTTTAATGACCGCTATTTAATGCTTCAACGCGGTGATTAAACGGTAAACTTTATGGAAAAGGAAGAACAATGTCAGCGACTGACGATATAGTGATTGATCTGCAAAACCCGGAATATTACATCAACCGGGAATTGAGCCATTTGCAGTTTAATATTCGCGTATTAGAACAAGCATTGGATGAAACTCATCCTCTATTAGAGCGCTTATTCTTTCTCTGTATCTTCAGTAGCAACCTCGACGAGTTCTTTGAGGTTCGTGTTGCGGGCCTAAAACAGCAATTGGCGTTTGGTCGTGAAACCGCTGGCGCTGACGGTTTACACGCTGGACAAGTGCTAAAAGAAATTAATAATATCTGCACAAATACCTTAGAGCGTCAGTACGACATTCTGAACGATGTGATTTTTCCTGCCCTTGCAAAAGAAAATATTCGTTTCTTACGCCGTGCAACCTGGACCGATGAGCAACAAGTTTGGGTAAGAGATTTCTTCGACAATGACGTGTTGCCTATTTGCAGCCCGATTGGTCTCGACCCTTCTCACCCTTTTCCGCGCTTGGTTAATAAAAGTCTAAATTTCATCGTCAGCCTGGAAGGCAAAGATGCTTTTGGTCGTGAAACAGGTCTAGCACTGATACCTGCTCCACGCTCACTTTCTCGCATCATTCGCCTACCCGATGAACTGTGTGAAGATGGAGATAACTTTGTATTCCTATCCTCCATCATTCATCAATTTGCTGATGAATTATTCCCAGGCATGACGATTAAAGGCTGCTATCAATTCCGCGTGACACGCAACGCTGATTTAGAAATTGATCATGACGATACTGTTGACCTTGCCAGCGCCCTTGAAGACGAGCTGCATTCGCGTAATTTCGGTGAAGAGATGCGCTTAGAAGTCGCCGATAACTGCCCCCCTGAACTGGTTGAGTTTTTACTGACCAAATTCGACCTAAAACAAAGCGACTGCTATCAAGTTAACGGCCCTGTAAACCTTGGACGTATGATGGAAGTGGTCGGCCAAATCGACCGCCCCGACCTGCGCTATCCGCCTTTTACTCCGGGCTTACCTAAGCATTTGAGCTTTAAAAAGAGTATCTTCGAAGCCATTCGAGAAAAAGACACCCTGCTCATGCATCCGTTCGAGTCCTTCACTCCGGTGGTGGATATGTTACGCGAAGCGGCAAAAGACCCTTCCGTGCTCGCGATTAAACAAACGCTTTATCGTACGGGCGCTAAATCGGAAATTGTAAATGCCTTAGTGGATGCCGCTCGCAGCGGTAAAGAAGTCACGGTGGTCATTGAACTAAGAGCGCGCTTTGACGAAGAAGAAAACCTTTACCTTGCTAACCGACTGCAAGAAGCTGGAGCCGTGGTGGTATACGGCGTAGTGGGTTATAAAACACACGCTAAAATGATGCTTATTGTGCGTAAAGAGCAAGGCATATTACGTCGCTATGTTCACCTTGGCACAGGAAATTACCACGCAGGTAATGCCCGTATGTACACCGACTATAGCTTTTTAACCGCTGATGATTCGATTGGCGAAGATGTACACAAGGTTTTTCAGCAGCTCACCGGAATGGGCAAAGCCTTGCGCATTAAGAAACTTTTTCATGCGCCTTTTACCCTGCACAAAAAAATACTTGAGCTAATTGATCGTGAACGGGTTAACGCCGAAGAAGGTAAACCCGCTTATATTCGTGTCAAAGCCAACGGTTTGACCGAAATTAAAGTGATTCGTGCCTTGTATAAAGCCTCTCAAGCTGGGGTACAGATTGACCTTATTATTCGAGGAATGTGTTGTTTGCGCCCAGGGATTCCTGGTGTTTCGGAAAATATTCGAGTGCGCTCAATCGTTGGCCGCTTTCTAGAACATACAAGGGTTTATTCTTTTTGTAATAATGGCAAAGACGAATTCTATGCGGCGAGCGCCGACTGGATGGAACGTAATTTATTAAACCGCGTTGAAACCTGCTTCCCAATCGAAGGCAACAAATTGCGTAGTCGCATGAAAGAAGAGTTTGAATGCTATCTGATGGATAATAGCCAAGCATGGGATTTAGACAGTGATGGCCATTACATTCAGGCTCAGCCACAGAAAAATGAAGAAACGGGTGAAATAGAGATTATTCGCGCCCAACAAATATTATTAGAAAAACTCGCGGCGGCTAATTAGCCGCCGATTTTCTTGCCTATTATCCACCTAGAATAAACTCCGAATCAGCTCAGACCTTGAGCTAATTAAGCTTCTTCAGCGACCACTAGTGTTAGACCTGCAGCCTTTAAATACTCTGCTTCTACTAGCAAATCATCTTGCGTTAATGGATGCTGGCCAAACCAGCCTTTAGGAAAAATTAACGTGATAGCATCGCTTTTACCTTGGCATTCTATTTCAGGTAATTTAACGGCCCCACGGCTGTGATTAAGAACCGCCGACAGACGCAACAATAAGCAAATATAGCGAACCTGCTGCCGTACCATCACACTTAAACTTTCAATTCCCGACAGCGGAAATTTGCGGCGGTGACCCTTCAGCAATACGGCCAACAACTCCTGCCCTTGGCGAGTAAAGCCAGCCATGTCACTGTGCTGTACCAAATAAGCACCGTGTTTTTGGAACTGATGATGGGTAATACTCAAACCCACCTCATGTAACTCTGCCGCCCACAACAACCACTTTCTTGCAGTACTGGGTAATTTCCAGTCTTTCTCGACTTGATCCAGCAAACCGAGAGCGCAGTCTTTGACACGTCGTGCCTGCTCTTGATTGACATGGAATCTCTGCTGCATCGCGTTTACCGTGCGCTGACGTACATCTTCGTGACCTGATCGGCCAATCAGATCCCATAATGCGCCTTCTCGCAGTGCGCCATCAGAGTAGTGCATTATATTAATTTTAAAGGTATCAAAAATACCTTTAAGAATGGCCACTCCGGCAATGAATACTTGCTGACGCAGAGGTTTAAAATCCGGTAATTCAATATCAGCAATGGTTTTATGCGAGGTTAACCACTGGCACAGTTTATTCAAACCTTCACGTGTAATACCCTGTTCGCTCCAGCCTTTACTAATGAGAATTTTCTCGGTAGCACGAATAGTACCTGACGAACCAATGACTTCATTCCAACCAATTTTTTTGTAAGTCTGCTGTATTTCTAGCAACTCACGACGCGCACGAGTAACCGCACGATGAAAATTCAACTCGCTGATTTCACCATCAGAAAAAAACTGACGCGTATAAGAGACACAGCCCATAAACAAACTTTCTAACGCTTTAGATTCAAAGCGCTCACCAATAATAAGCTCCGTACTACCACCACCGATATCGATCACCAAGCGCTTACCTTCGTCATCGGCTTGAGTATGGCTCACCCCAAGATAGATCAAGCGCGCTTCTTCACGACCCGCAATCAACTCAATCTGAAAGCCTAAAATCTCTTCCGCACGACTAATAAACTCACTGCGGTTACGCGCAACCCGCAAAGCGTTAGTCGCCACCACCGTTACCGCTTCAGGCTTAAAACCCTGCAAATGCTTAGCAAACCCACGCAGGCAGCTAAGACCACGCTGCATAGACTCTTCACTAAGATAACCCCGCTCATTCAAACCTGCGGCCAACTGCACCTTCTCACCGCGCTTCTCAACCGTACGCAATTCGCCCTGCAGTTGCTTGGCAATAATCATGTGAAAGCTGTTCGAGCCCAGATCAATCGCGGCAATGCGATTATCTTGTGGCTCGGCGCCTGTTCTACTCGATTCTGACTGGCTAGAATTAGCATGATCCAAGCCTGGCTGATTAGGCTCTTGATGATTAAAGTCTGGCATAGTTGAATTCTTACCCGAAGGCCTTATATAACAATAATCTTTTCATCATACGTGATTGTGACAATGTTACGGAACCGCTGTTTTCTGCTAGTTAAGTATTTTTTGACTTGCGTCCTCAATCTGGCTCCGTACAATGCACACCTTTATAATTTTAGTTAACCAAATTCCGGAGATAATCCATGAGTGATAATATCTTAACCGTTTCTGACGATTCTTTTGACGCAGACGTTCTAGGTTCTGATCTACCTGTTTTGGTTGATTTTTGGGCTGAATGGTGTGGTCCTTGTAAAATGATTGCTCCAGTTCTTGAAGAGATCGCTGAAGAATTCGCTGGCAAAATCAAAGTGGCTAAGTTGAACATCGACCAAAACGAAGCGACTGCGCCTAAGTTTGGTATCCGTAGTATTCCTACACTGATGATTTTTAAAGACGGCAACGCTGAAGCAACTAAAGTCGGCGCATTGAGCAAATCTGAACTAATTGCTTTCATCGAACAAAGCATCTAGTTAGAACCGCTTCTAGTGCTAAACTAGAGGCGATTTAGAGATAAAGCATGACTTATCGTGCTTTATCTCTGTCTTTTCCTAGACAGCCTATGGCAAAACGTCTATATTTAATTCGTTCACTATTTAGTCTTAACCGACATTCCCCTGATGTATACCAACCTCTTAGGTGTATATTTTATTCTTTAATAAGCATTAAAACTTCTTATCCTATCTATGAATCTTACCGAACTAAAGCAAAAATCCGTTCCAGACTTACTGGATATCGCCAAGGAAATGGGCATCGAGCACGTAAGCCGTTCTCGTAAACAAGACATCATTTTCGCAGTCTTGAAAAAACACGCTAAAAGCGGCGAAGACATCTACGGCGATGGCATTTTAGAAATCTTACAAGACGGCTTCGGCTTCTTGCGCAGTGCAACCTCCTCCTATCTGGCTGGCCCAGATGACATCTATGTATCACCAAGCCAAATACGACGTTTCAACTTGCGTAAAGGTGATACGGTTGCGGGCAAGATTCGCCCACCAAAAGAAGGTGAACGTTACTTTGCTATGTTGAAGGTCAATGAGATCAACAACGATAAGCCAGAGAACGTTAAGAATAAGACGCTTTTTGAAAACCTAACACCCTTGTTTCCTGATGAGCCATTAATATTAGAAGTCGGTAACGGTTCTGCAGATGACTTGTCATCACGCGTTATTGATCTAATTGCACCAATCGGTAAAGGTCAGCGTGGCTTAATCGTTGCACCGCCTAAAGCGGGTAAAACAATGTTGCTACAGAGCATTGCCCAAGCAATCTCGCGCAACAATCCTGAGTGTGAATTGATCGTATTATTGATCGACGAACGTCCAGAAGAAGTAACCGAAATGACTCGCTCAGTTCGTGGTGAAGTTGTGGCATCTACCTTTGATGAACCACCTTCGCGTCACGTTCAAGTAGCCGAAATGGTTATCGAAAAAGCCAAGCGTTTGGTTGAACACAAACGTGACGTCGTCATCCTATTAGATTCCATTACTCGTCTAGCCCGTGCTTACAATACTGTTGTTCCTTCCTCTGGCAAGGTACTAACCGGTGGTGTTGATGCGCACGCACTAGAAAAGCCAAAACGTTTCTTCGGTGCTGCACGTAACATCGAAGAAGGTGGTTCTTTAACCATCATCGCAACGGCACTAGTAGATACGGGTTCTAAGATGGACGAAGTGATCTACGAAGAATTTAAAGGTACAGGTAACCAAGAACTTCACCTTGATCGTAAAGTCGCTGAGAAGCGTATTTACCCAGCAATCAATATTCGTCGTTCGGGTACTCGTCGTGAAGATTTGTTAATGTCTGAATCTGATCTTCAGCGTTTATGGATATTGCGTCGTCTACTTGCAGAAATGGAAGATGTACCCGCGATTGAGTTCTTGTTAGATAAGCTGCGTCAAAGCGAATCTAATAATGAGTTCTTCGACTCTATGCGTGGTGGTAAGACGACTAAAGCTAAGAAGTAGTCGTTTTATTGCTAGCAAGTCTAGAATTTTTTAACAAAAACTCTAGACACAAAAAAGCCGCTCATCTTTCGATAGCGGCTTTTTTGTGTCTGCTCTTTCTGTACATTGCTGTATTAAGAAACAGACTAGACAATGCCAGGGTGCTGAGACTGTCGTCGTTATGCGAAGTTAACCCGCTTCTGCCTCCATGGCGTCACGGACTTTCTTCATTGCATTCTTTTCTAGCTGACGGATACGTTCTGCTGATACATCGTATTCCGCGGCCAGTTCGTGCAGCGTCGCTTTATCATCAGTCAACCAACGTTGCTGTAGAATATCTCGGCTACGTTCGTCCAGATTCGCTAGCGCCATGTGCAGGCTAGTACTCGCTTGCTGCTCATGAATGGTATTTTCAACCACCACCGCTGGATCAAAACGCTGGTCTTCTAAATAATGGGCCGGAGCTTTATACGCCGTTTCATCATCTTCATCAGCGCCAGCATCAAAAGCCGCGTCACGTGCTTGCAGACGACCTTCCATTTCAAATACAGTTTTAGACTCTACGCCTAATGCTTCAGCAATATCTTTCGCTTCTGCTTGTGATAACCAGCCTAACTTCTTTTTAGAGCTACGCAGATTAAAGAACATTTTACGTTGCGCTTTCGTTGTCGCAACTTTCACGATGCGCCAGTTGCGCAAGATGAATTCGTGCATTTCAGCTTTAATCCAATGCACAGCAAAGGAGACCAAACGTACACCAACAGCAGGATCGAAGCGTTTAACCGCTTTCATCAAACCTACGTTACCTTCTTGTATCAGATCACCTTGGTTCAAACCATAACCCGAGTAGCTTTTTGCAATGTGTGCAACAAAGCGTAAGTGCGACATAATTAAACGACGCGCAGCCTCTAAGTCTTCTTCGTAATGAAGCATTGTGGTTAGTTCTCGCTCTTCCGCGATACTCAGCACAGGCACAGAATTAACCCGAGCCAAATAGGCTTCTAGGTTAGCGCCAGGGCTTAGGGCATCAATAGATTGCAAGGCAGTGTTCATCAATTTTTCCTATTCAATTAACAAAGGACTCATGGAGTGTAGCACTCGTCTTTATTGAGTGCCATGGTGATATTAAGTTCATTTATGGAACAGTCCTTTTACTTTTCTTTGCATTAGAACATAGTCAACTCATGGCTCAATCGCGACCAAATGACGCTGTACAGACCACCAAGAACCGATTAGCCCCAACAATGAAGCGCTTAATATTAACCAGCACGTTGGCTCAAACGGAAGTGGCTGTAGATAAAAATCCGCGCCATACAGCTCTGCGATGTCTGATACAGGGCCTTGCAACAAAATCCAACATAAACCTAACATCAACCAAGCCAAGATTCCGCCAATTGCGCCGTACCAAAAACCAGAATATAAGAAAGGACGCCGCACATAAGCATTCGTACCGCCCACCAACTTAATCACTCGAATTTCTTCCGTTCGTGCAGCAATCGATAAACGTATGGTATTACCCACGACTAGCACAATGGCAAGTGCTAATAACACGCCAACCACAGCCACCAAGCGCTGTGCTAAGGCTAATAACGCTAATAAACGCTCTACCCAAGCCATGTCCACTTGCACACTATCAACATGTTTAAATGATTGAATTTGCGCGACCAGTACACTGAGCTCTTCTTTATCAATTCCTAAAGGAGGCTCCACCAGCAAAACGGCAGGCAATGGGTTTTCATCTAAAAAGCTCAAAGCCTCTGAAATACCGCCATATTGGGTAAATTCTTCTAAGGCTTGCTCAGGGGAAACATAAACTACCTTGTTCACTTGCTCGAGAGAAGCCACTCGCAAGCGCAAGGCGTTACTATCGGCTTCTCGAATATCGGCGGCTAAAAAGACGGTCATCTGGCCAGAAGCCTCAAAGTGACCACTCAGCTGCTGTAAATTATTCACCGCCATATAAAGAGCGCCCGGCAAAGTAAGGGCAATGGCAATAACTAACCAGGTTAATAAGCTCGAAGCTGGGGTCGCTAATAATTTGGCTAATGATTCGACAGCCACCATTTGATGATTTCGAAAGTAAGCACTGAATTTTTCACTCGTGCCCAGTGTCGCTGCGGAAGCGCCTTGCTGAGTTGTCGGTTTTTCAGACATGAGAGGCTCCGCTATTAAACTGATGACCTTCGATCATCTGCCCATCCTGCAGAATTAAGCGACGTTTATTCATACGCTCTACGAGGGCAATGTCGTGAGTCGCAATTAAAACAGTGACGCCAACTTGCTGGAACTGGCTAAATAAGTTCATAATTTCGGCGGAGAGTTCTGGATCGAGGTTACCCGTTGGTTCATCGGCAATTAATAGCGCAGGCTTATTTACCACAGCACGAGCAATACCGATTCGTTGTTGCTCGCCACCAGAGAGTTGAATAGGGTTAAGTTTTTCTTTACCCAACAAACCGACTTTATCCAATGCAGCACGGACCCGACGACCCGTTTCTTTTAATGACGTACCTGCGATTAATAAAGGCAACGCAACATTTTCAAAAACACTACGATCAAAAAGTAATTGATGATTTTGAAAAACGACGCCGACTTTGCGTCGATGGTAAGGCACTAGGCCTTCGCGCAAACGCGATAAATTGCTGCCATCGACAATAACTTCGCCGCGAGTAGGCACTTCCATTCGCATCATAAGTTTGAGCAGAGTACTTTTACCTGCCCCGGAGTGGCCTGTAAGAAAAGCCATTTCTCCACGCGCTAGCTCAAAGCTAACACCACTAAGCGCTTCGTTACCCGAAGGGTAACGCTTACTAACACGATCAAAACGAACCATTGGCAAAGTTAGAACTCCTTGCTACAGCTTAGGTTTAACCTAGCGTTGGCAGCGCTTTCACCTATCAATACGCGCAAACTGTAGTCATAAATTTATTATTTTAATCAACAAGCTTAACGAAATATTTTATAAGCTCTCTTTATCAAATAGCGCGCGAGTAAAGTCATTGGCATCAAACGGACGTAAATCATTAATGCCTTCCCCAATACCGATAAAGCGAACCGGTAACCCCAGCTGTTGAGCTAGCGCAAAAATCACACCGCCTTTCGCTGTACCATCTAACTTAGTCAGTGTTAAACCCGTAACGCCCACAGACTTTTGGAATTGAACCGCTTGGTTAATCGCATTCTGGCCCGTACCGGCATCCAGTACCAACATCACTTCATGCGGAGCTTCAGGATCAATTTTCTTCATCACGCGAACCACTTTTTCCAGCTCGCCCATGAGATTGTCTTTCGTATGCAAACGCCCTGCGGTATCAGCAATTAAGATATCTGTGCCACGAGCAGTTGCGGCTTCTAATGCATCATAAAGTACCGATGCACTATCTGCCCCCGTATGCTGAGCAACAACAGGAACATCATTACGCTCGCCCCATACTTGTAACTGCTCGACTGCGGCCGCGCGGAAAGTATCTCCCGCCGCTAACATCACGGATTTTCCTTTAGCCTGGAACTGCTTGGCTAATTTGCCAATCGTAGTCGTTTTACCCACGCCGTTGATACCGACCATCAAGATCACATAAGGCTTGTTGTTGCCGGAGTCGATCACCAAAGGCTGTTCACACGGCGCCAACACATCTTGCAGTTCTTTGATCAAGGCTTCAAACAAAGCGTCAGAGTCGGTCAGTTCTTTACGACCAACACGCTCGGTCAACTTCGCCATTATCTCACGAGTCGCCTCAACACCCACATCAGCCATCACTAGCTGAGTTTCTAACTCTTCTAGCAGGTCGTCATCAATTTCTTTTTTACCTAACAGAAGGTTAGCAACGCCATCGCTAAAACCAGAACGGGTTTTACTCAGCCCAGTCGCTAGACGGCTGAAGAAACCTTTCTTTTTCTCGGCTGACGAACCATCTGCTTGATCAGCCATATCTTGGAAGAAGACAGTATCTTCGCTCGCAGGAATACCGGTTTTTCTCATATCTGGAGCGGGAGTGCTCTCGATATGGGCTTCTGCAGGCTGCTCTGCTGCAAGCTCAACAACGGTACTTTCGGCAGTAATTGTAACAGCAGCATCACTGTTATTTTCATGTTCGCCAGTATCGTTTAATTCAGTCTCTACAACTGTATTGTCAGTTGCTTTAGCCACGTCCTGCTGGTCGCTGGCGGGTTTTTTCTTACGCTTAAATATATCAAACATCGCGGGTTCTCGAATCTATCGCTCGAATAAGATTTAGTTGCGGTCTATCCTACCACCTATCGCCTGTTGTGAATAATACAAGGAAGCAGAATGAAGCTACGTTTTAGTCGTTCATCTCTCAATTTAATCATCTTTACCTGCATTATCTTAATTGGCTGGGCCAGTATTGATGCCAATATTAACAAGCAGCACACGGAAGATTCACGAAAAACTGAAATCATCGTCTTGCCTGCACTGAGCGAATTACAGCAGCAGACTTGGTCGAGCCGTGAAGGTGTTCAGGTTATTTGGCAAACCCGCCTTGATACCGACCTTCACATTCGTATCCGAGGACAAGAGCCAAAACCAAGCAATACTGAATCTACTAATACTAATAACCCTTTAAATTCGACCGTCGTCAGCTGGCAGCGAGATTATTGGCAGTGGGATATCAATATCGGCGAAGACTTTGAATTAGGTTTATCGAAGCTCAGCCAGCAGATCAAAGATTTTCCTACGACGTTAAAAGGTCAGCCAGCGACGATAGTGCTACAAGGCCCTTGGAGCTCAGACATTGCTCGCCTCACCAGCGCTCGCCTAATTAAAAGCCTAGAGCTGAAACCGTTAACATCGTTCGCTGCAACGACTAATGCGACTAGAGCAGCTGATTCTACCGAAGTACGCACCTGCCCTTGGCAACCCGTCAGTGCGCAATACTGGCTGCAAGATCAACTCGCGAATACTCATTATAGCCGCGCCAATATCGATGCAAAACAATGGTGGCTTTCTAAATGGCCTAAGTTCGCATCAATCAATGAACAATCTCTGCATACATGGAAGCAAACCTTTGTGCAGCAATGGCAATTAAATTGGCAAAACCCAGCAACTCAATTCGACATACTGGCCGACCTCGCATACTATCGCCTGCCTCAAAATTACCTATTAGAGGGTTATTGGGGCATTAATGCATTAGATGTAAAACAGTTAGAAATGTATTTGAGTCAGTGTCAGGTACAAGAACCGATGTTAAAACCCGTATTAGAAACAGAACCAGCAGAACACTTAGGCAGTATTCCCCATGGCGAAAAAGAAAAGCAGCAGTAATAAAACCAGTTTACGCAGAGGCACCCAGCAATTGCGCATTATCGGTGGTGATTGGCGTTCGCGCCGCATTCAATTTGCTGATGCTCCTGGCTTACGCCCGACCATGGATAAAGTACGTGAGACGGTTTTTAACTGGCTGCAATGGGATATCGAAGGCAAGCTGATTCTCGACTGCTTTGCAGGCAGTGGCGCTCTTGGCTATGAAGCGCTTAGTCGTGGCGCAAAAGAAGTCACTTTTTTAGAGTTCAATGCCAGCGCAGTTCGCTGCATTCGTGAATCATTAGAATCACTAAATGCCAGTAATGCTCAAGTCCATCAGACCGATGCCATTGCTTGGTTAACGCAGAAGAGTGAATTAGCGCAATTCGATGTCATTTTCCTCGATCCGCCATTTGGCCGCGACTTACTAAAGCCTGCAGTAGAGATTATCGCTGAGAAAGCCCAAGTCGGCTGCTTGGTATATGTCGAAGTGGAAGCTAATGCCGATCTATCTTGTATTCCAGCCAACTGGCTAGAAACCAAGCGTAAAGATGCGAAAGAATTTAGCTTTATGGTATTTGAAGTCGAGTAATTGTTTCAACCCCCAGTGCTCTAAAGAGAGATCACTTTAGAGCAGGGCCTGGTTACAACCAATCAGGCTTAGGAATAAAGGCGGCCTGCATCAATTCTACCTGCTCACGATACTCATCACTCAAATACGGGTGCTCTAGCTGAAAGACTTGATAGATTCCACCTTTCACCATATCTAAGGTAATGCTTTCGTTTTTGTCTGCGAGTAAATTGCACTGTAAGAACGAAAACCAGCTCGTTACCACAATCCAAGTATTCAACGCGAGTCCTTCTAAATTCCGATCATCCAACTTAATAATATTGGCATCACGCAAACCCTTATAAATTCCCTCGGTATTTTTTTGGCAACGACGAAAGAAATCACGATAACGCGAATGCAGCCTATCTTCGCCTAATAATAAATGCTCCATATCTCGATGAATAAAGCGATATTCCCATAAGCCTTGAAAGACCTTTTGCAAATAATGAAGCTTGTCTTCTACCGTGAGCTGACGCTCTGTTGGCACTTTTAAATTAGCATCAACCATTTCCTCATAACTCAGAAACAGCTCATAGATGATTTCTTGTTTATTTTTGAAATGGTAATAAAGGTTACCCGGAGACATGCCTAAGTGTGCTGAGATATGATTGGTCGTTACCTTACGCTCACCTTGTTGGTTAAATAATTCTAGAGCAGCAGCGAGAATACGATCACGAGTCTTCATTCTGGTTTTAACATCCTTTTATTATTAACCTAATTATAAGCAGCTATATTGTAAACCTAAGCGTCTATTTATGGCAGTTACTATTGACAGTTTAGAGCAATCACTCTAATAATACACATAGAACAATAATTATTATTTTTACAATCCCTCTTCCGGAGACTTACCATGGTTGCCAATGCTGCTGAAGTTACTTCTTTAGATACTGAGATTATTCGGTTAAAAGAGCTTTTTATCCGCCAAAAAAGTGCTTATGGTAAGTCACTCATGCCGACAGCAGAGCAGCGTATTGGTCATTTGAAAGCCTTAAAGAATGTCACTATAAAATACCAAGACCAACTGGCCGCAGCAGTAAACGAAGATTTTAGCTGTCGCTCAAAAGATGAAACTTTACTGGCTGAAATTCTGACCAGTGTTGAAGGCATCAATATGGCGATCAAAAAAACGCGTAAATGGATGAAACCCAGTAAGCGTGGTGTTGGCATGCTGTTCGCTCCAGCTAAAAATGAAGTACGTTATCAGCCATTAGGAGTTGTCGGCATTATCGTTCCTTGGAACTATCCTATTTTCTTGGCCATTGGGCCATTAGTTGCTGCATTAGCAGCCGGTAATCGCGCAATGATTAAGATGTCGGAATTCACTCCGAATCTGAACAAAGTATTCAAAGCGATGATTGCAGAAATATTTGAGGAAAACCGTGTCTGTGTCATTGAAGGCGAAGCTGATGCAGCCATCGTATTCACCGAACAACCTTTTGATCACATTCTATTTACGGGTTCAACAACTGTCGGTCGTTTTGTTATGGCCGCCGCCGCAAAAAATCTAACACCTGTCACATTAGAATTAGGCGGCAAATCTCCAGCCATTGTTTCTAAAAATATTCCAATGAAAGATGCCGCTGAACGCATCTGCTTTGGTAAATCAATGAACGCAGGTCAAACCTGTGTCGCTCCTGATTATATTTTGGTACCAAAAGCACAAGAAGAAGAATTCATTCAAGCGTACATCGCAGCTTTCACAAAAATGTACCCAACATTAAAAGACAACAACGATTACACAGCAATCGTTAACGATCGCCAATATCAGCGTCTGACAAACTGGATTGAAGATGCGAAAGACAAGGGCGCAAAACTAACGGAAATAAATCCCGCAAAAGAAGATCTTTCTGCTGGCCGAAAATTAGCCCCTGTTATCGTACAAAACATGAAGGACACAATGACCATTGCTGAAGAAGAGCTATTTGGTCCTATTCTTCCGATCATAACCTACGATTCAATGGATGAAGCCATTGCACACGTCAACGATCGCCCACGTCCACTGGCCTTGTATTTTTTCGGTTATGACAAGAATGAACAGAACTACGTATTAGACAATACTCACTCTGGCGGTGTCTGTGTGAACGATACCCTGATGCACCTTGCTCAAGAAGACATGCCGTTTGGTGGCGTCGGTGATTCTGGGATGGGTCATTACCACGGCAAAGAAGGTTTTATTACCTTCTCGAAAGCGAAAGCGGTTCATCGTAAAGGTCGTTTCTCAACGGGCAACCTAGCGTATCCTCCTTACGACAATTCAATTCGTAAAATGATTTATACTTTTTTCATTCGTTAATAGTCTGATTTTATGAGCTTGTATTATGCTATATCGCAAGCTCATGCTACGACAAAAATAAAAAATAACTATGAGAGCTATGATGAACTCTAAAATAGATCAGGCATTGCCTACAACACGCCGCGGTTTTTTACAGCTTGGCTTAATGGGCACTGCAACACTTGCGCTCGGTAGTACCGTCGCAACGCTTACGGGCTGTTCTTCTCCGCTGGAACAACATTCAGAATATAAATTTTTACAACGTACTGATAGAGAGTTTTTTACTGCGCTAATACCCGTAGTCTTAAATAAAAGTTTCCCCGGCGAACTAAGTTATGACGATGCGATGAAACGTACGTTATTAGCTTTAGACGACTTAATCTATACCTTGCAGTATCACAATCGTATTCAAATGCGTCAGTTATTCGATGCTCTCGCGATGGCACCTATTCGAGTTGTTGCAGGGGCTGCCTGGGCGGATTGGAAAGAGATGCGCCCTAAGCAGGTCAATGATTTCTTGATCGGATGGCGCGATAGCATGATTCAACCAAAACGAAATGGTTATGTCGCGCTAAGCAAATTGATTGGTATTAGTTGGTACTCCCAACCAGAATCATTTATCACCACAGGCTACCCTGGACCACCGATAAAGATTCCAACCCCAGTCGCAAATAAAACACCTAATACCAGTACTAACAGCAACATAATGTCTGCGGAGAACAGCTAATGGCTAAGAAAGTTTTTGAAGAAGTCCGAGGCATTCCAGATCCGATTTTAGAAGGCATCAGCAATGGTTGGATAACCCTCGATGCGGGTGAATATAAAGAACCGGCCATCTTAGAAGCCGATGTTGCCATTATTGGCACCGGCGCAGGCGGCGGTACAACAGCAGAGATTCTAGCCAAAGCGGGATTGAAAGTTATTTTGATTGAAGAAGGGCCATTAAAGAGCTCCAACGATTTCAAAATGGACGAGCGCGAAGCCTACAAAGATCTTTATCAAGAAAATGCTGGCCGCATGAGCAAAGATGGCGGCATGTCGATTTTGCAAGGCCGTTGCGTCGGTGGCACAACCGTCATCAACTGGACTTCCAGCTTCCGTACCCCAGAACAAACACTGCAATATTGGGCAGATAATTTTGATACTAAAGGCGCCTCTAAAGAAGAAATGGCCCCTTGGTTCGACAAGATGGAACAGCGTTTAAATATCGCACCTTGGGCAGTACCTGCAAACGAAAATAACGCCGTCTTAAGCCGTGGTGCTGATGCATTAAATATTCCCTGGAAAGTTATTCCACGTAATGTTGCTGGTTGCTGGAACTTGGGCTACTGCGGTACCGGTTGTCCAACTAACGCTAAGCAATCCATGTTAGTAACCACAATTCCAAGTGCAATGGATGAAGGCAGCCAGCTGTTATACAGCGCTCGCGCCGAACGCCTAATTATGGAAAACGATAAAGTCACCGGTATTGAAGTTACTGCGCTAGACAAAGGCTATCGCCCAACGGGTGTAAAGCTAACGGTGAAGGCAACAACCGTTGTCTTAGCCGCAGGCGGAATTAATGGCCCTGCGATGATGCTGCGTTCTGGCGCCCCAGACCCCAAGGGTCTTATTGGTAAGCGTACCTTCTTTCACCCAACCATCTTTTCGTTTGCAGAATTCGACAAAGAAATTAATCCTTATTACGGTGCACCACAGTCCATTTATTCAGATCACTTCCAGTGGGATACGGTTGATGGGCCCGTCGGTTATAAACTGGAAGTGCCACCTCTGCATCCTGGCATAACCTCGGTACTGCTGATGGGTCATGGTGAAGAACATTTTGAAACAATGAATAAACTGCCGAACATGAATGCGATGATTGCTTTATTGCGTGATGGTTTTAACGATGAAAGCCAAGGCGGTGCCATCGAATTAGCTGATGATGGTTCAGCGATTATTGATTATCCGCTTAACGATTATTTATGGGAAGGCGTTAAGCGCACCCACTTAAGTATGGCTGAATTGCAGTTTGCCGCTGGCGCAAAAGCTGTTAGACCCGCTCACGTGGATGCTAAATTTGAAACGTCATGGGAAGCATCAAAAGCCGCAATCAATGAACTTTCTTATACCACAAGCCGTGCCTTAGTGGGCAGTGCTCACGTAATGGGCGGCATGACGATGGGTGAAAATCTGGACCGTTGTGTCGTTGATAGTAATGGTAAATATCATTACCTCGACAATTTATACGTGATTGACGGTTCGGTTTTCCCGACCAGTATTGGGGCGAACCCACAGCTGTCTATTTATGGAATGGCGTGTAAGCAGGCAACTAAGTTGGCTGAGAAACTGACAGGTAAGAAGTTGAGCTAAATTTTTACTTTATGAGCTAAAAGCAGCGGCGCTGAAATGTTTCACGCCGCTGTACTTTCAATCGTCACTGAGGTTTTTCTTTGATGGTTTTAAGCGATATTGATCATCATAGCCAAGTGCTTGATTCCTTAAGCGATGCAATAATCTTATCTTCGTCATACGTTCCAATCCTGCGAGTACCAACGTATATCAGCGGATACCCTGATGATTGAAGTACGCCATAGCGATTATTGGCTTTCTTATCTTTTTCTACGTCCCACTCTGTATGCTCGATGCCTATTTCAATAAGACGCTCTCGTGCTTGAGCACAATAGCCGCACCAGCTAGTGCCGTACATAACAACTTTGGCGCTGCCATCTTCATTGAAGTGATGCTTAAAAACTTTCTTTTCACGGCGACCCAGAGCCGACTTACCCACAGCATCATAAAGTAATTCATCAAACCGCTTACCTTGGAAGCCATACTGAACCTGCTTACCAACAACGAGAACAGGTAAGCCATTACGCTTAGAGTAACGTTTGAGTTCCTTGCTTCCAGCTTCATTATTTTGCACATCAATAATCTCAGCTTCGATGCCTTTGTTCTTAATATGCGTTAAAGCATTGTCACAATGAATGCCACAAGTACTGCTTATGAAAAGAACGACTTTTGGATTTCCATCGGAATCAAAGGCTCCCGCTTTACCCAGCATAAAATCGAAAAGGCTTGAGTCGTATTGATATAATGCGCCTATAGCAACTAAGCCAATAATGAGTTTTTTCATACTTCTTTCGAAATCCATTTCAGGTGTGTTGTTGATAGCGACAACAGTATATACCACACCTTACTCTGTCAATTACTAAGCGATCTTTGAAAAATACTATCTATTATTAGAGTCCGTTAATTAAATAAAAAATCTAATCTTTCTTAGCACCCAACCACTTAAGCTGGCTGATGCGCTCGGGTATCGACGTATTCAAAGGTTCACTCATACTGCTGGTTACAGCGACGGATGAAAGATCAAAAGCAGTCACATACAGTCCAGGCTTTAATAACAAAGCAAGAGTGATCCCCATAGTGACGGCAATCATTGTGGTAACAACAAAATAAAGGGCAATGCGTAAACCAACATTTTTTAACGTCGTACTATCACCCGAGCCACCCACACCCAGCATGATGGAGAAATTCAACTACCCACGAGAATACCCAGAACTAGGGCTAATAAAATCTGCGCCCAAAGCTGGCTACGAAACAGCATAATGATGGCATCAAAACCATCCTTCTCTAGCTGCTTCAGTTGTTTCTAAAATCCTGCCATGATCAAACTCTCGAGGGAAAATTAAATTATAATCGAGCATCAAGAAAAAGAATTAATTTGAATCAAGAGTCAGACCGTACTCGCAGAGATAGCCTAGCTTGGCTGAAAAAGCTTCAGCAATTCGGCTGAGGTTAGCGCGCCGCGTAGGCGTTTGATTTTCCCTTGCAGCGGAAAGAAATAGCTTCTTGGCAGATCGCCATACCAGCGCGGATCAATGTCATAGCGTAGCTTCTCTTCGTCACTATTGGCAAAGCCCCAGTTATCCAATCCGGCCAAATTAAACTGCTGCAGTATCTTCTTCACTCGCACCTGCTCATCAACCGCATCGGTATTAATTAGCGTTAACTGATAATCAGGGAATTGTTGATGAAGCTCTGATATTTTTTCTAATTCAATGATGCAAGGTGGGCAATCAAACGACCACAGAATCACCAGATGATCTTGCTTATTCTTATCAACAACTATCTGTTCAAAGCTGCCTATATTAAACGATCGCAAGCTAACACTAGAACTAATAGTGGAGATATCAGAAGAACTGGCTTGCGCAATACTTGCCGTTAATAAGAAAACACTAATCAACCAATAAGATAATTTAATCATTTAGCATCAGCTGCCATTTTAATTAGAGAAAGCTCTATAAAACGATAGCCTTCATCCTGAGTATGCCAGCTCAAATACACAGCCTTTGAATTCTTAACTAACAAAGGATGGTCCGAAGAACCCGCCGTCGTGCTGATTACTTTATTCTGACTCCAGCTAATGCCAGCATCTTTCGAAGTCTTCATGAAGATATCGGTTTTTTTACCATCAAATTCTTTCCAAACTAAATACACAGTCTGTTTTAGAGTCAGAACATAAGGGTGCGCAGACTGCTTATCGGCTTGGCCAAAACCCATCGCTTTATAATCACTGATGTTAAAACCAGAGGCACTATTGCCGTAAAACAATACATGCTCGCCATCAGTGTCATTAAACCACGTCGAATGAACAACATTATTACCATCAACATCTAACGCTGGGCCATGATGCGGGCAACCATTAATTTTCCATTGTTCGTTACTCAAACGTATTTTCTTTGCAGGCTTCGAGGCAGAGCTGAAAGTTATTAAACTGTGGTCGCGTATTTGATTGTTAGCATCGTTGCCATAAATATCACGCCAAGCGATAACCGGTAAATCATTATTATCCAAGTCCATCGCAATACGACAACAGACACACGAGTTGTCTGATAAATTAATATTTTTACTGAAACTATTTCCTTGATCGACTGAGTAGCTGTAATACAGAGCGCCCCCAACATATTCTTTTTTCTGATCTTGCGCCGCTTGTGCATCACGCTTATCTAACCAGCTAATAAATATATGTCCATCATCACTCACCACCATAGCATCAAACCGATGACTAATTTCTTGCCTATCATCATTCACTGTAATGGGCTGACTGAAAGTTTCTCCACCATCTATTGAACGACTAAAACGAATGTTTCCAGTATATGGTTTTCTCAGTGATTGCGTCCAAGATATATAAATATTGCCTGCCTTATCTAACTGTATTTTTGCTCGATTTTCAGCATGGGCCGCAATGTTCTCTGGCACTCGATTAACACTTAACGGCAAAGAAAATACTTTCCCTTGGTCAATGGAATACTGCACATAAACATGTCCAGAAAACACCCACGCTAACCAAAGCTTGCCATCAGGGCCAAAGCTAGCAGAAGGGGCTTTAGCACATTTAAGGGATGCAATATGGCAGATTTCTTTATTCTTATTATTTTCATTCCCCGCACTAACACCTGAAAATCCGCCATGCTCCATGGCGTTAAGACCGCTACTTAAACCCAGCAATGAGAACAAACTAATAATAAAAACTAAAGGAAATCTGATCATATAAAAAACTTACCTGTTAAATAATTAAAATTCGTAACTAGCCGATACATACGCAGTGCGGGGCATACCTGGAGAATATTCAAACGTCTCTGCATTACCATATGCAGCAGGTTTATAACTCGCGTTCGTGGCGTAAGTTTTGTCTTCTAAGTTTAAAATACGAGCACTCAGCTTAAATTGCGGGTTAACGGGATAGTTAAAACGCACATTCAATAGCTGGTGTCCTTTATAGGTTTGAGTATTCGCTTGGTCCATCCAATATTGACCCAAGTGAACAAATTCTAATTCTACCTTACCGCCATTCATCTGGCTCGGGTGATAACCTAAAGCAATATTACCGATATCCCTAGGGGCTGCTTCAAGTTGATTATCGCTGTAATCAATTGTCGCATTTGGTTTCCAGTCTTCATAGGTGAATTCGGTATAGGCATAAGAAACCGCAATATCTATATCATCATGCAGCGGCGCCGTTAAACCCGCTTCAATACCCTGATGCAAAGTCTGACCCGCATTCATTGTTTCAGTGTTGCCGTCATCATGTTTAAAGCTTAAAATGTCATCGTTCTTCACCATGTAATAAACTGAGATTTCATAATTCACTTTACTGTCAGTATTTCCACGCAAACCTATTTCATAATTATCAACTTTTACCGGCTCTAATTTAACCGTATTGGTCGATTTTCCCTGACGAAATAATTGCCCTTGTGAAGGAACGCGAAACGCATGGCGATACGATACGAAAGTATTCAAGTGCTGATTAATCGCATACGTTGCACCCAGTTTAGGACTTAAATGTTGATACTCAACATCGGTATCTTCAGGGCGTCGATGGCTTCCCGTTTCTAGCGTCGTTAATTTATTTTCATAATCATATCGCATGTGATCAAAACGTAAGCCCGCATTAATTCTTAATTTCTCAGTAGGCGATGTTTCAAAGTGTGCATACGGTGAGACCGACGAGAACGTTACATCGTACTTATACAATTTTTCACCTTTGGTATAAGCCGTGTAAAAATTGCCTTCTTTTGTAACATCAATTTTATTTTGATCCATCGAGCCCGGGCTGTAATCAATATCCGTTCCCACAATTAAACGCGTGCGCATCGGGGCAAAGTCTTGACGATATTTCAGCATCAAACCCGCTGACTTATTTTCCGTTTTATAGGTATTCGGATCGTAGCTTAACGACCAGTTAGGTAATAGCTCCATGCTGTTGTAGCGGAAGTAAGGGGTAATACTATAAAGACTCGCACCCACTTCTTTTTCGAACGCACTGGATAAACGCAGCGACTCAACTTTGCGCATAGAGATCGGCGTATAGTTACGCGTTGGATGATTTTTATAATCGTCTTCTAACAAACGCGAAGAACCCGCGGTTTGCTGATCAATGTTCGATACGTTCAAAACGGTTTTAACTTTAGTACCGTTATCTAAAAAGGAATCCAAACGGAAGTTCGCACTTTGACGATCGTACTCGGTAGAGTCTCTCCAGCCATCGGTATGAGTCAGATTCAAATCGGCACGAATGCCATGATTCAAACTTGCAGTACCACCGCCGATTAACAAACGCTGCCAGCCAAAACTGCCCACCTCTAAATTCACATCACCTTCAGTCTCTTCTGGTGCGGCCTTAGTTGTCACATTAATCACCGCCGCCATCGCATCACTACCATGCAAAGCACTACCTGGACCCTTGCTGACTTCAATGCCTGCAGATTGAGGCACGTTGATTTCATATAACGCGTTGTGATTAAAGAAACCCGTTGAGCGTGTTGGAATACCATCTTCTAAATACAGATACACCGCGCTGGTACTGATTGGCTGACGAATCGCCGTCATGTGGCCTTCACCACCGGTTACATTTACGTGTACACCGGGCATGCGGTTTAAAACTTCAGAAGGATGACCAGGCTGTAAAAAGTTAATGTCTTCTTGGCTAATTTGGCTGGTGCTGGCAGACGTCTCAGACTTTAACGCTGCTTCGCGCGTATCGGTAATCGTAACAGGGGCAAGCTCAATTTCATTGCCCTGTGCGGCGAGCGTAAAAGAGGGATATAGGACCGTGGCAATTGCTAGCGCTAAAGACTGCTTATATTTCATTTTCAACTTCGCTGCATGAAAGGAATAGCGCGCAGTCTATAGAGGTAGCCTGTGTTTGAGAATGTGACACATTGTCACACCCGTGACGTAGATCAAGATCCATTATGCCTGGCATCATGGATCTTACCTTGTTAATCACCCAGGCCTAAAATGTACGGTAACGCCGTAAGAAATAATGAGAGGCGCCCTCTCTCAATGATTTAGAAAAGCAGAACCTCTGAAACATAATTTATCCAGTCTCTGGTCTCGAAGACTAAGCCAAAAAAGCCGCATGACTTATAAATTCGATGACAAATACACCTATCTATTTGCGATATTTGAAACTTCATGAGAAGCATCAAAAGCCGTAATCAATGAACTTTCTCTAATGATTAATAGGACGTCTTTTATAGCTGGCCGATGACACTATTATCGACAATATAATAATGATAAAAGCATATTTCTGACCATCAGATACTGGTTCGTTGTAAATCCATACCGCCAATCCCAAATGAAAGGTCGGTTCGATATATTGAAGAAGGCTAATCTTGGTTAAAGGAATTTTAGTAATAGCCATGCTGAGTAAAAGAATAGACAGTAGTTGTAATGGCGCCGTGCCCATCAATGTAAAAATTTCAGGCACGACAATCTCAGTCATATTCAGACCGATATAAACCGCGGCTACGGGCAGAAAAATTACATGCTCTAAAAAGACGGCTTCGAATGTGCTCATGTTCATAAACTTTTTAGCGACAAAATAAAAAGCAAAGAAAGAAGCTATAAATAAACTTAAAACTGGCAATTTTTTATCTAAAAAAACATACACAGCAATGGCTAAAATCATCAGTGATAAAGATATTTTTTGGCTTCGTGTTATCGATTCTTTAAACAAAATAAAACCAATAAAGAATACCATCACAGGCGCAATATAAAACGCTAATGACGCTGCCATAATATTTTGGGTCAGCGTGGCATAAACAAGACCTAGCCAAGACAAGTTCATCAAAATACCTGCAGCGAAAGCTAAACCAATATTTTTCAGATTAATTTTACTCAGACGAATCAATTTCGGCTTAATCATCACCATTGAAATTAAAATAAGCGCTGACCAAAAAACACGATGGGCCAGAATCATTACTGAATCAGTTTCATCGAGCTGATGAAAGTAAATAGGAACCAAGCCCCATACAATAAAAGCCAATACACCTAATGAGGTATATAAAGCGGTCTCTGTTTTAGTCTCCATTTATACGTCTACTCTTGTCAAAATATTGAGAGAGTGACTGACTGCTGCAATGCGCATTGAGATATCGATATGTTCATCAGACTCATTAGAGTTTTGTAATGATGCAACATGAGAATGAAGACACACATGCCCGCCATTAATAACGGATATCGCCACGCAAGCATGATGATAGGCTTGCTCATTTTCTATATTGAGCATTGATAAAGATCTAAAATTTAACGCTTCTAAACTGCCACCAGCCTCAATATTCACATACTGACGAGCGATAAAATAAGGGTTCGTTACCCCCATACGGGCCACTGCAAATTCAATATCACGCTTTTGCATCGTCGATGGCTCAGCAACAATGCTAAGAACACTTTTTTTAAGGAACTCACTGCCTGTGGTATATACAGATGCCCAGGCGGCATAAAGAATGCTTAATCGATTTGAATCATTACTATCGATCAGTAAATTCTTCAGTAATTCTATTTGGTCGATCCGGGTTTCTAGCATGGTATTTCTTCTTTATTAAAGTGAAACGGTGCTACCGTTTCTTAGGTTCGATAAACCTATTAAAAAAATTATGACGCCATCTAGCACAACAGCACACATTGTCAGAGTCGCTGTCGTAATATTCGTTTCATCAATATTGAAATTAAAGGGTAGCGATCGATATATTCTTAGATGATAAAGCTAACAGCATTAAATCTTTGTAGCATTTTAGTAAATGATTGAACAAGAGAAGGGCGTATAGACATTGTTTTCGCTGGATTCAGAGCGGAGCTGGACCATGGCTTAACTGAAATAGCCCAGCGAGGATTTAATTATTGATCGTCCTTATGAACCACCGCATTAAATACCTGGCTCATTACAAAAAGACTAGCAGCAGAAACAACAATCGTCGGACCAGTAGGAGTATCCCAAATAAAAGACCCTGCCATCCCAGCACACACGGATAACATACCAATCAAACTAGCAAATACTGCCATCTGTTCAGGACTTTTAGCTAAGGGTCTAGCCGCTGCTGCAGGAATAATGAGGAGTGCGCTAATTAATAAGACACCAACTATTTTCATCGAAATAGCCACAACCAATGCTAATAATAAAACCAACATGGCTTTTAACCGCCTTACTGGATAACCATCAATCGCCGCCAGCTCCTCGCTGACCGTAGAGGCTAATAAACCACGCCACTGCCAAACCAATAGGCCGACTACCAATAACCCACCAATGAAAATCCACAATAGATCGTTTTGGTTAACCGCTAATAAGTCACCGAATAAATACGCCATCAAATCAATGCGGACATCATCAAAAAAACTTAATACGACTAAGCCAATGGCTAACGATGAATGCGACAGAATTCCGAGTAAGGTATCCGAAGCAATGCCGGTATATTTGTCCAGCTGTAGAAGAATTAACGCAAGAATCGAGCACGAAAATATAAGCGCTAGCGTTAAATGCAGATCAAATAAAATTCCTAACGTGATTCCTAATAAAGCACCGTGCGCCAAAGTATCACCAAAAAATGCTAAGCGACGCCAAACCACCAAACTGCCTAAAGGCCCTGCCGTGGCAGCAACCCCTAAGCCTGCGAATAACGGTAATAACCACCAACTAATCATGTTTACGTTCCTTATTCACAGCGCTATTTACTGGATCAACATGATCACATTCTTCACTGCCTTCAACATGACCATCAACGCAATGCTTATGATCATGATGATGGGTGTAGTGCGCAAGTTCAGGGACTATTTCAGGAACAACTAACTGATGACCAAATAACGAATTATATTCGTCACTAATACTGACCTGATCCGGGTGACCCGAACAACACACATGGCCGTTTAAGCAAATCACTCGATCTGTAGCAGCCATCACTAGATGCAAATCATGAGACACTAAAACGATGCCACAGCCCAATTCATTACGTAGCTCTGGCAATAGCTTATACAGTTCACGCTGACCTTGAATATCAACCCCTTGCACAGGCTCATCCAACACCAACAAATGTGGCTCTATTAATAACGCCCGGGCTAATAAAACGCGCTGCCATTCACCACCAGATAAACGCTGTACCGGCTGTGTTGCTAACGCAGTAATCGATAAGCGCTCTAGCCATTCTTGAACTCTGGCTTTACGCGCGCCAGGGGCAAGCATCAAAAATCCAGTTACCGATAACGGCAAGCGATCATCAATGCGTAAGTTCTGCGGCATATAACCAATGCGCAAACCTTTGCGTCGCGTGACCTTACCTGAATCGGGAGTATGCAATCCTAACAAGATGCGCAGTAAGCTCGATTTACCACAGCCGTTTGGACCAATAATGGTGACAATTTCGTTTTCGCTAATCGCGAGATCGATATTTTGTAATACGTGGCGTGAACCCCAAGTCTGATTAATGCCTTGCGCTTGTATCAATATTTCAGCTTCGGCTTTAACCACCGCTAACTCAGGATTCATCACGGCTTTCTCTATCAGGCTCTGCTGAACACAGCGGGCAAATACCGACAACCTCAGTGAGCTGATGTTCAACCTGAAATCCCTGCGCCTTAGCGGCATCAGTCAATGCGGTAAACCAAGGCTCAACATTCATTTCATGAGCTTTACCGCAATGTTTACAAATCAAGAAGCAGCTTTCATGCTCGTGCCCTGGGTGTGAGCAACCTATAAAGGCATTTAAAGACGCTAAACGGTGAACTAAACCTAGATCCAGCAAAAAATCGAGGGCTCGATAAACCGTTGGTGGAGCAGAGTTAAAACCATCCGCCGCCAAAGCCGGTAATAAATCATACGCTCCCATCGGTTTGTGGTTTTGCCATACCAACTCCAAAACACGCTTGCGAATCGGCGTTAAACGCACCCCTTGCTCGGCACATAAAGTGGCGGCTTGTTGCAACGCAGTATTGATGCAACCTTGATGATCATGGGGGTGGTAAGCAGCGGCAGACATGGGTATTCACTCTCGCGGTAATAAAAGGTTATAATATTACACTTTGAATCTCACTGCATGCCAATTTTTGAAAGTGACTAATATGAAAGCGACTATTTTGAAAACACTCATATCCTTATTATTGATACTGCCGAGCCTATTAGCCGTCAGCCTATTCTCACAAGCAGCCGAAGCACGCATTCTGGTATCGAATAAGCCGCTCGCATTAATCGCCGCCGCAACGTATCCAGCCGATCAAATTGATATTTTAGTACCCGACGGCATGTCACCTCATGATTACAGCTTGCGCCCTTCAGATATCATCCGCATTCGACAAGCCGACAAGGTATTATGGGCCGGAGATCATGTTGAACCATATTTAGCCAAATTCGCAAAGCAAAAATCCAAGACGGAATGGCTGGATGCGACGGAGTTAATGCAAACGCTAGGGTTGTATGGCAGCGATCCTCACGTCTGGCTATCGCCAGAACTCGCGATCGCGATCAGTGAACGTATTACGGCTTGGAATCCAATCAGTCTTGAGCAAGCAACTAAAGATCATCAAGCTTTTGCTAATACGCTAAACAAGCTTGTTACCAGCAGCAAAACACAATTAGCGCCTCTAAAGCATTCTGGTTTTTTTGTTTTTCACCAAGCTTACGATTACTGGTTTCAAGCTATCGACATTAAACAGCTAGGCGCTTTCACCCTATCTCCTGAACGCAAGCCAGGCGCTCGCCATGTACAAAAAATGCGTAATCAATTACAGAATAAAGAAGTCCGCTGTGTATTATCTGAACCTCAATTTAGCCCTGCATTGATTGATACAGTGGTAAATGGTTTAACCATACACCGAGGCGAGCTAGATCCGCTTGCAGGTAAAAGCGTTCTTACCAAAACGGCTTATATCGATTGGTTAAGTGACATGACAAAAACCTTGGCTGAGTGTTTAAAGTAAATCGATAAGAAAGTAGGAACATTACACGTCATTCATATCCAACTAATGACTACAGAAATTGGCAATTAGCCACAAACGATTAATGAACAAAGGATAAGCAATAAGCGACTTGATGATTTAAATTTTCACACGCATAGTAGATGAAAGCACTGAAAAGGATGGCCTTTTGATGTCTACAGCAGAAGATTTATTGCAAACTTTGCGGCAACAGAAAAACTCAAGTCAGACACTGAATGATAAGCCCAATGAATTGCTTAGCAATTTTCAACGCATACGCCAGCAATCATTAAAACTCTGTCATGAGCTTGAAATCGAAGATTTTGAGCTGCAGGCAGATGCCTTTGTTAGTCCCATAAAATGGCATCTTGCCCATACAAGTTGGTTTTTCGAAACCTTCGTTCTTAAAAGCACCCCAGACTATCAAGTTTTTCATCCTCAATTCGAATACCTGTTTAATTCTTATTACAACGCAGTGGGAAAACAATTTCCTAGAGATAAACGGGGTCTTATGTCACGGCCGACGGTGCAAGAAGTGAAAGCCTACCGTCAATATATCGATCAACGATTAAATAAACTTTTATTTGATCCTGATACGCTAACACAAGAGCAAAGCGATCTGATTATTTTGGGTTTAAATCACGAACAGCAGCATCAAGAATTAATGCTCACCGATTTAAAATACAATCTTTCTTTCAATCCGCTTTACCCTATTTATGCCAAGGCTAAATTCCCTTTAGAGCAAGCACCCGATAACAACCAAAATAGTGCTATTGAACCGTTGCGGTTTATAGAGTTTGGCGGAGGCATTTATAATTTTGGTCATAAAGGTGTTGGCTTTAGTTTTGATAATGAAACACCTCGCCATCCATTCCTAATACAAGATTTTCGTATTGCTCATCGTTTAATTACAAACCAAGAATATTGTGATTTTATTGATGCGGGTGGCTATCAAGATCCTCAATATTGGCTTGCCGATGGCTGGGCTTGGGTACAACAAAACAAAGTTACTGGCCCTCTTTATTGGCAACTTGAAAGTGAAGCGAATGACAGTGTCAATGTACAAAGTGAAACTAAAAATAATAACAAACCTCAGCGCTATGAGTTTCGTTTAACGGGTTATGGTCAGCTGCATCCACAGCAACCTGTAACTCATGTTAGTTTTTATGAAGCCGATGCTTATGCACGCTGGGCAGGAAAGCGCTTACCTTCGGAATATGAGTGGGAAGTTGTGTGTAAGAAACGAGAAATTGTCGGTACCTTTGTCGACGCTCAAAGTTTTCACCCTCTACAGTTAGCAACTCATCAAGCTTCTGAAGAGAATGAGCCTAACAATTCTAAAAATGAAGTAAAACAGTTGTTTGGTGATTGCTGGCAATGGACGCAAAGTTCTTACGCACCCTACCCAGGTTTCAAAACACCTGCGGGAGCTGTGGGAGAGTACAACGGAAAATTCATGTGCAATCAAATGGTTCTGCGTGGCGGTTCTTGTGTGACACCAAAAGATCATTTACGCACAACCTATCGAAACTTTTTTTATCCGCAAGATCGCTGGCAATTTACCGGCATTCGATTAGCGGAAGATGTTTAACTTTTTAATTTAAAATCAACCGAAAGGAATCGCCAGTTATGAGTTTAGATCAGCAACAGATATCCGCTATTAATTCTACCCGCAGAGACTTGCGATTTTTTGATGATCAGCCTGTTGCTGAAAACATTTTAACCGAGGTGCTTGCCGGTTTAAGCCAATCACAAAAAGTTTTACCCGCTAAGTATTTTTATGATGAGCAGGGTTCAAAATTATTCGAAGCCATTACTCAGCTGCCTGAATATTATCCTACTCGAATCGAAATAAACTTATTACGCCAACACCGCGAGACCATTGCAACGTTAGTAAAAGATGACGTTTGGCTTTTAGAATATGGCAGCGGCGCAAGCTTAAAGATTCGTTTATTACTGCAGGCGATCAAACCCAATTGTTACGTTCCTATGGATATTTCGAAAGATTTTTTATTAGCCTCGGCCGAAAGTTTGATGGAAGATTATCCTTGGTTAAATGTTTATGCCGCGTGCGTCGACTATTCACAACCTGTGCGTTTACCCGCCGATATGATTACCAGTGCACAAAAATTTGGATTTTTCCCCGGTTCTAGCATTGGCAATTTTTCTCCTCATGAGGCGCAACTTTTTTTGCAAGGGGTACGTAAAACACTAGGCAAAGACGGTGCCATGTTAATAGGTGTTGATTTACAAAAAGATAAGCACATATTGGAAGCCGCCTATAATGATTGCCAAGGCGTAACTGCCGCCTTTAATTTTAATATTCTGCATCATATTAATCGAATATTGGGTACTCAATTTAATGTGAATTATTTTGAACATAAAGCCATTTATAGCGAAGAAAAGAATCGCATCGAGATGCATTTGGTCAGTACTATTGATCAGATTATAAAAATTTCAGATGCTAACATTACTGACAGTGAGTCTAAAAACATTACCTTCCAAGCTGGAGAAACAATTCATACCGAAAATTCTTATAAATATTCTCAGCAAAGTTTTACCAACCTAGTTGAAGGAGCAGGATTTGAAGTACGCGAATGCTGGTCTGATGATAATAACTATTTTGCGATGTTTTATTTGCACTGTTGTTAAGGGTTTAATCTAGCATGTTCGATGCTAGATTTTAACGCGTACCATCGCCACCCTAATACTGGGTATCACGATGACGAACCAGCTTTAGAAAATATTCCATAGGATCTTTTGTCGTGGTTACTAATGCAGCCATAGGATCTTTCGCAATGGCTTCTGCCTGATGTTGTTGAGTCATCATACGGCTCAACCAAAAGCGCAACGCAGCAGCGCGCAAACACATGCCCCAAGCTTGCTGTTCTAATGTGGTTAACTCACGCACTGATTGATAACCCGCCATCAGCGCTGGCAAATTACCTTCCTGCCAAACACCCGCACTGTTCGCACACCAATCGTTGGCAACAATCGCCAAATCAAATAACCAAGCATCTTGGCAAGAATTATAAATATCTAAAATAGCGCCTAGCTTATCGCCGTCTGTTTCGGTGCTCTTAAATTCAACGATTTCAAACAACGCATTATCATGGAATAAATCCCCATGAATTAACCCTCGGGGTAACTCATACCAAAGCTCAGTGTTTGATTCTTGAAATTCAATTTCATCAATCAAAATTTCCTGCTGCTCTTCGGTTAATAACGCGACTTTTTGCAAGCCTGTCGCCATGTTCGCTTGAATAAGCTCACGCCCAACTTCCGGCCACCATTGCAAGCCACGGTTATTCTCTTCGAGGCTATCTAAGCCTTCACCCGCTAAATGAAAACGGGCTAATGCAGCACCAATTTGCTGACAATGATCCGCAGTTATCTGCTCGGGATGAGAGCCCGGTAAACAAGGGCAAAGGATCGCAGGTTTGTTTTTTAAACTATGAAGATATAAACCTTGAGCATCTGCAATCGGCCCAGGAACAGGGACGCCTTGTTCTGCTAAATGACGACCGACCTTAATGAAGTTTTCGACCTCTTTGGCACTATGATGTTCGAAGATGGTCAACACATACTTATGACCACCAGCGACAACGAAGAAATTGGTATTTTCAACACCGGCACTAATGCCTTGATGATCGTCATAATCACCCAAAGAAAATTGACTAAGGTAGGCAGCGACTTCGCTCGCTGAGAGATCGGTATAAACAGACATGAATATTGGACTTAAATTTTATAAAAAGTGATCAATAGGGCAGTAAGCGGACTAAACCATTCACTTCCGCATTTAATAAACAGCTAAATAAACGCTATCTCATAATTGGAAATATACGCTGATTACCAGCGAAAAATTACCCAAGTTGGTACAGACACATCAGGGGCATCTGATTGAACGTACTTGCCATCTTCAGCACCTTGAACGTCTGAAGGCTTTAAATAATAAGGCTTGCCATACTTTGGCACGACTTTGATTTCGATCACCTGACCGCCACGACGATACTCATAAAACGTTTTATCACCGTCATTACGAATAACAACCTCTTCTGGGGGTGCAGCGGCATAAATAGAAGAACTGAACAGTGCAAAAGCACACGTGAAAGCCACAAGTAAAGAACGCATCATGGTAAGCTATGCCTCATTCAAATATTAAAAATCATCTCTACTTACATTGTACTCTTTTTACACCTCAAAGCACTGAGAAGTATTGAGAACACAGCCTGAACAGAGATAATGCTACGGAACCATTTATGTCAGAAGCTACAGTAGTGCCTACAGTAGAGGCTATTTTAGAGACAGCATCAGCTCCAGCGATTTTAGTCGATGGCTCATCTTATCTATTTCGCGCTTATCACGCTATGCCACCGCTTACCAACTCAGATGGTCACCCAACAGGTGCCATTCGTGGGGTGATCAACATGATGCGGAAGTTGCAAAAAGATTATCCCGCATCGCAGATTATCGTGATTTTTGATGCCAAAGGTAAAACCTTTCGCAACGACATGTACCCTGAATACAAGGCCAACCGTCCTTCTATGCCAGACGAGTTACGTGTTCAAATTCAACCAATTCACGACATTATTAAAGCTATGGGCTTACCACTATTAGTGATAGACGGCGTAGAAGCCGACGATGTTATTGGCACGCTGGCCGCTCAAGCCACCGAAGGCAAACGCGACGTTATTATCTCTACTGGCGATAAAGACATGGCTCAATTGGTTAACGAACACGTTAGCCTGATCAATACCATGACCGAAACCTTCATGGATGTTGAAGGTGTGGTCGAAAAGTTTGGTGTACGCCCTGATCAAATCATCGATTATTTGTCTCTTATGGGCGACAAGGTCGATAACATTCCAGGGGTTGAAAAGTGTGGCCCTAAAACTGCTGTTAAGTGGTTGGCCGCTTATGAAACCATGCAAGGTGTAATGGATAATGCCGACGCCGTAAAAGGCAAAATCGGTGAAAACCTGCGTTCAGCATTAGAATTTTTACCTCTATCTTACGAGCTAGCCACGATTAAATGTGATGTTGAGCTAGAGCATGATTTACCTGATATCGAAACTCAGCCTGTTGATAAAGAAACGTTATTGAAATCTTTTACAGAGTTTGAATTTAAAGCATGGGTAACTGAGCTGGGTGGTAAGGTAAGTGACTCCTCTAACGCCAAGTCGTCCAGCAAAAATGCAAGCGATGAAAGTACTACGGAAGCACCTGCTCCCGCTGAAGACATTGAAACTGAATACCAAATCATCTTTGATCAGGCTCAACTTGATGAATGGGTTGAGAAACTTAGCCAAGCCGAACTCTTCGCCTTCGATACCGAAACGACGTCGCTCAACTACATGGAAGCAGAAATCGTCGGGATGTCTTTCTCCGTTGAGGTCGGCAAAGCCGCTTATGTTCCATTGGCACATACTGGCCCTGATACACTGCTAGAAGATGCGCCAGTCCAGCTTGATCGCGCAACGGTTTTGGCACAATTCAAACCGCTATTAGAAAGCACGACCAACAAAAAAGTCGGTCAACACCTTAAATACGACGCTCACGTATTAGCGAACTACGGCATTGAATTAAAAGGCATTCAGTTCGATACCATGCTGGAATCTTACGTGCTTAATTCCGTCGCCAGCCGTCATGATATGGACAGTCTTGCGTCGTACTATTTAAATACCAAAACAACTAAGTTCGAAGACGTCGCCGGCAAAGGCGCAAAGCAAATCACCTTCGATAAAGTCGAAATAGATATTGCCGGCCCTTATGCGGCGGAAGATGCCGACATCACTTTACGTTTGCATCAAACGCTTTGGGCGCAGCTTAATGAAAGTGATAAAGAACGGTTAAAATCAGTCTTCGAAGACATCGAATTACCGCTGGTAGAAGTGCTGACCAAAATTGAAGCCAATGGCGCATTAATCGATCCTGATATTTTGCACGAGCAAAGTGCTCAGCTTTCTACTCGCTTAGTCGAATTAGAACAGCAAGCCCACGATGTTGCCGGCCAGGTATTCAACCTGGGCTCACCTAAGCAATTAGCAGAAATTTTATTCGAAAAACTCGAATTACCCGTCGTGAAGAAAACTCCCAAAGGGGCACCTTCTACCGCTGAAGAAGTCTTGGTACAGCTAGCCGAAGACTATGAATTACCAAAACTAATTTTAGAAAACCGTAGCTTAAGCAAATTAAAATCAACGTATACCGACAAGCTACCTTTAATGGTTTGTCAGCGTACTGGCCGTCTGCATACTTCATATCACCAAGCGACCGCGGTAACAGGGCGCTTATCGTCAACGGAGCCCAACTTACAAAATATTCCGGTAAAAAGTGAAGAGGGCCGCCGTATTCGAAATGCCTTTATCGCTCCTGAAGGCTATACCATGGTCGCCGCAGATTATAGCCAAATTGAATTGCGCATAATGGCACACCTTTCCAACGACGAAGGGCTTTTAACGGCCTTTGCCAACGGTATCGATGTGCACACAGCCACCGCCGCAGAAGTGTTTGATGTAACGATTGAAAACGTTGAACCCAACATGCGCCGCAGCGCCAAAGCGATTAACTTCGGCTTGATCTACGGCATGTCAGCTTTTGGCTTAGCCAAACAGTTAGGTGTTGGCCGTGGCCAAGCTCAAGAATACGTCGACTTATACTTTGAACGCTATCCTGGAGTGAAATCCTATATGGACAATACGCGCGCCGATGCCGCGGATATTGGTTATGTAGAAACTATCTTTGGTCGCCGCTTATATCTGCCAGACATCAAAGCCAAAAATGGCCAACGTCGTCAGCACGCAGAACGTACTGCAATTAACGCCCCAATGCAGGGTACGGCCGCGGATATCATCAAAAAAGCAATGATCAAGGTTGCTGAGTGGTTAGCGACAGAAGAATTTGACGCGCAAATGATCATGCAAGTGCACGATGAATTGGTATTAGAGGTTAAAACCGAGCAGTTAGAGGCTTTCTCAGCCAAACTGAAAGACATTATGGAAAATGCGGCAGAGCTGTCTGTGCCATTAATCGTAGAGGTCGGTTCTGGTAAAAATTGGGGCGAGGCACATTAATTTAGAACAAAATACATACAAGTGGAATAATCGAGAAAGGGGTCTATAGTTAGTAATAGGTAAGCAACATGTGCGCTTCCAAACTCTCCATTAGGTCTAACGTTATTACTGATATTGGCAATAACGTCCTTTTTCTTCGGTGATTCCCCAAAGATCCGAAGCCTAGCCCGATTGATTCCCCCAATTATCAATCGGGCTCTTTTTTGCCTGTAACTCCTCAATTAACGTGTTTATTCTTAAATTAAGGAGCTTACTCCTAAATTTGACGCAAAAAAAAGCCCTCACTGCATGACACAGTAAAGGCTAATTATTAATGAGTTGGCTTAAGACTTAAGCTTTTGGCTCATTACCTTCAATAAATGGTGCATCTTCGCCTTCAATACCGTCATGTTCGCCATCTTCATCGGCAAATTCAGTATTATCCATAAACCACTTAGTCAGATGTTTGCGTAATTCTTTCACACCATCGTTTTTCAATGACGAAAACATCTGTACAGTCGCCAAGTCGCCCATATTGGCAACGGCTTTTCTGACCTGTAACATGGTGGCAGAAGCAGGGCCACGCTTAAGCTTATCGGCTTTGGTTAATAAAATATGCAAAGGCATATTCGATTCATGCGCCCAATCGACCATGGTTTTATCGAATTCAGTCATTGGGTGACGAATATCCATCACCAAAACCAAACCACGCAGGCATTCGCGCTTATCTAAATAAGTGCTTAACTGCTTTTGCCACTCGATTTTTATCGCCTTGGGTACTTTAGCGAAGCCATAACCAGGCAAATCGACCAAGCGATAAGGTGTCTCATCGACTTGGAAAAAGTTAATTAGCTGCGTTCGACCCGGTGTTTTACTGGTTCGTGCTAATTTAGTTTGCTCAGTTAGGGCGTTAAGAGCACTCGATTTACCAGCGTTAGAACGACCGGCAAATGCGATCTCTACACCGTCCCATTGGGGGCACTGAGTGAACTTTGCGGCGCTTTGCATGAACCGAGTCTTGGTATAAATCAATGTTTGTGCATTTAACATAAGGTAAACGTAATGACCGTTAGGAAATTAATGGTATATAATCATCGGCTTTTGTAATCCGACAAGTAATTGTATCATAGTCGGGTGAATCAACGCCGTGCATTTTTAATTAGCTCCCAATGAGGAATCTCAATATGAAAAAACTCGTGCTTCTTGCAACTATCGTTGCAGCGACTAGCTTAAATGCCAACGCTTTTGATGTTGACACAAAATACAAACAAACTTGTAGTATATGCCACTCCATGGGTGTTGCTGGTGCTCCTAAAGCTTTTGATGAAGCCGCATGGGCGCCACGCCTTGCGACCGGTATGGATGCATTAGTTGCGAGTGTTAATAATGGCAAAAACGCTATGCCACCAAAAGGCTTATGTAATGATTGTACTGACGATCAGTACAAAGCATTGATTACGCATATGGCTACAAGCAAATAATTAAATTTTTATAATAACTGGACCTGACGATGAAAAAAGTACTGATTAGCTTAATAATTTCTGTTGGCCTCATGTCTGCTGCTCAAGCTGGCGATGCGGTTGCAGGAAAATCCAAAGCGGCCACTTGTGGTGCCTGCCATGGCGCTGACGGTAATAGTTTAGCCCCTAACTTCCCTAAAATCGCGGGCCAAGGCGAGCGTTATTTAGTGAAGCAAATCACCGAGATTAAGAATGGTGACCGTCAGGTTCCAGAAATGATGGGGTTTGTTCTTGGTTTGAGCGAAACGGACATTGCTGATATTGCTGCTTATTATTCTAGCCAACCGGCTGGCGGCGGTGCTGCTGATCCTGCGTTAGTTGAAGCAGGTAAGCGCATCTTCTTAGGTGGTAACGAAGCAACAGGCGTTCCTGCTTGTATCGCATGTCACAGTGCAGACGGTAAAGGCATGGAAGCAGCTGGTTTCCCTCGTATTGCTGGTCAACATGCCGCTTATACTGAGAAGCAATTAAAAGACTTCTACAGTGCTAAGCGCACTAACGATGCTAGCAATGTTATGCGTGATATTGCATCGCGTATGCACATGGATGAAATCAAAGCGGTTTCTAGTTACATCCAAGGTTTGAAATAACCTATCCACTTTTGATGGTTTGATTTTTGAAACGCTAGACTTTTTAAGAATTGAAGTGTCATAGAGTGTAAAAAGCGGCTTAGGCCGCTTTTTTTATGATCTGAATATCTACCTATGGCGGAACCTTTATGCCACAATCGCAGTCAATAAGACCTATAACACTAATTTGAAATAATATTCTGGGGAATTCAATGATCAGACGTATCGTCGCCAGCGCGGCCATTCTTTTTGCAAGCTTCAACTCTTTTGCTGCTGATAATCACGACCACCAAGAAGCTCCAATTGCTGATATGAGCAAGGCTTATACTTTACTCGATCAACCTCAAGCCGTTCCGGCTAACGGTAACGTGCATGTTGAAGAGTTGTTTTGGTACGGCTGCAGTCACTGCTTTTCTTTAGAAGAACATGTGAAATCTTGGTCTGCTAAATTACCCAGCGATGTTGAATTTAGTCGAATTCCAGCCATGTTTGGTAAATCTTGGGTTATTCACGCACAGTTGTATTACATGAGCGAAGTGTTGGGCATTACTGAACAATCTCATGGTGATATTTTCAAAGCTATCCACATTAATGGTCAACGTCTACAGCGTAAGTCTGAACAAAAAGAATTTTTTGCCGCTTATGGTGTGAGTGCTGAGGACTTTGATAAGGCTTATAGTTCATTTACGGTTAAGAGCCGTCTACAGCAGGGTGATAAACGCATTCGAGCTTATCGTGTAAGTGGTGTGCCAGCGGTGGTTGTTAATGGTAAATACTTGGTTGATGCTGGCTCTGCCGGTGGCCAACACAATATGTTCAAAGTTGTTGATTATCTTATTGAACAAGAACGTAAAAAATAAGTGTTAACTTTAGGATGTCTGCATGGTCAATCATAGACTGAGCTTATCCGATTTTCTCTTGGCCTTGCCTGATGCAGACAAGGCCAAGAATCAGATCAACCTCATTAGCTTTAATATCCAAGTAGGTATTCAAACTGCCGCGTATCATCATTACCTTACGCGCAGCTGGCAGCACCTATGGCCACACAAACAGCGCACGCCGACACTTGACCGTATTGCCGACATACTACGCCACTTCGACATTGCAGCACTGCAGGAAGCTGATGGTGGCAGCTGGCGCAGTAATTTTATCAACCAAGTTGAGCATCTCGCCGATAAAGCCAAGTTTCCTCATTGGTTTCAACAAACAAACCGAAACATTAGACCCATTGCCAAGCACAGCAACGGTCTGCTTTCTCGCTTAGAACCTCATCAAGTCGAATACCATAAACTACCGGGTCTATTACCTGGCCGTGGCGCAATGGTAATGAAAATAGGGCGTACGGACCCTCTCGTGATTATCGTTCTGCACCTAGCTCTCGGAGCAAAAACCCAAGCGGCACAACTGGGCTACATACAAACGCTAGTCGAAGGCGCTAGGCATGTTGTTATCATGGGTGACTTAAACAATCATGCCGACCACTTGCTCTCTAATACGCCATTAGCGAAATTAAACTTTCACTCGGTAGATCCTTTATTGCATACTTTCCCAAGTTGGCAGCCACAACGTGGGCTCGATCATATTTTGGTCAGCGATAGTATACAAATTAATAAAGTGGCGGTTTTAGATACCCCCATTTCAGATCACCTTCCTATTGCGATGCAAATTCAGCTGCCAAGTAAAATTATTCTTTAACTATTTAGCCAATCAAGACAGCACTTTGCTTAAAATTTTCTATACTCACACTATTCATACTTAGATCGGTATAGGGACTATGTCGCAAGCAAGCGATAATTCAGGTAAAACCATCAACAAGTGGCGTGAAAAATATCTAGATCTCATCGAACAGCATGAGCAACTAGAGAAAAGCAGCGAGAGCAAGCAAGACCAAATGCGACGTGCATTAGTTGTTGTCTCTCTGCTTGCAGAGGGGCAGGCGGATAGTATAGATAAGCCTCTAGCGACATTACGCGATGCGATAAAACCTCAAAATGAAGGCCGTGGACTCGAAGCCAGCGTTCAGATTCTACAGGTTGAAGTGAACCGTTTTGAACAGCAATGGCAATCTCAAGCCGATGAAGTTTTGCTGAGTTTGCAAAAAGCATCAAAGAATTTATTGCGCCTACCATGTTCAAGCGATGAAAAACGACGCATCAAGAAAATTGTCAGCAAATCAAAAGAGCACTTAAAACAATGGTCTGGTTACGGCAAGCAACTAAAAGCTTGGTCTGAGTTACTGTCCGACCTAACAATCGATCAAGATCCTAATTCCCAAGCAAAAGATAACTCTGGCGGCTTTCTGAGTCGTTTATTTCATCGCACTCCCGACGCACTTTCAGAAGAAGAACCAGAAAAAGAACTTCCACAGCCACAAGAAGCTGGGTATCAATCATCACCCACAACAGAAGCGGCGCCTGCAATACCTCAGAGCATCGCTGCGGAAGCACTTAATTCCGAGCCGAGCATTGCCCTTAATGAAAGCGATAAACCGGGCTATGACCATATAGAGCAAGAAATTAGCGCCATGCTGACTAACTTATTAGCTCAATTAGTCATTCCCTCACGCTACAACGATCAGTTAGAAGATCTTAAAAATAAGTTAATGAGCAAGCTTAATTGGTATGAGCTAGTCCCACTATTAGAACAAGTCGCTAACTTGGTGATTGATGCTTTAGGAGATGGACAAGAAGAGTTTGAACATTTTTTACAAGGCCTGGATCAACGCTTAGAAACCATTCAGCAACTGGTTAATGGTGCCTCGCAAGGGCAGATCAACCGCAGCCAAGCACGTGTTGTCTTTGAAGACATGCTTGAGGGGCAGGTCGATGAAATTCGTTCTGTTGTAAATAGTGAAAATGATCTGGGTGAACTAGGCCACAGTATTAGCGAACACCTTGGATTAATTATTCATGCCATGCATGCTTTTAGTACCGAAGAGAATCATCGTGAAAGCGAGCTCACTGAGCAATTAAAAGGCATGCAGTTGAAACTGGATGAAATGGAAAAATTGGCTGAAGTCGCCCAGCATGCCATTGAAGAACAACGCAAAAAAGCCATGCATGATGCCCTTACTGGGCTTCCAAACCGCGAATCCTACCAACAGCGCTTAGAGCAAGAGACGCAACGCATCAAACGTTACGGAGGCAAATTATCCCTAATGGTTTGCGATGTTGATTTATTCAAACGCATCAACGATAACTACGGCCATCTTGCAGGTGATAAAGTGCTCAAAATAATCGCAAAATCTTTGCAAAAAAACCTTAGAGACTGTGATTTTATAGCTCGTTTTGGTGGTGAAGAATTTGTTGCACTCATGCCTGAGACTTCCAGTGGTGAAGCAAAAGCAGTGGCTGAAAAACTGCGTAAAAAGATTGAAGAAAGCCCGTTCAACTTTAAAAAAGAACCCGTACAAATCACCGTCTCTTTTGGTATCAGTGAGTTTGCTGAAGGCGAAAGTGTCGACGAAGTCTTCGACCGTGCGGATAAAGCCCTATATAAAGCAAAAGAGAATGGCCGCAATCAAGTCCAACTAGGCTAGGAGTTTGTCAAAACCATGACCTATAACCATAGTCTGCCAAAAGATTAACCGTGCTCTAAAATCTTTTAAGCACTAAACTTTGCCCTGCTTCATTCTCTCGACAGGGCCTCCATGAAAACACTCTTGCTCAATATCATTCATTTTGTGATCTCCCCATTGTATTTCATCGCATTACCTCAAGGTCTGTGGCTTAAAAGAAGCGCCGTCCGCATGCCTGAAGCCCAAGGGCCTAGAAGTATGTCACTCGGCAATAAACAAGACAGCAAGCTTAATTTACTTTATCTAGGTGAATCACCCGCAGCGGGAGTCGGTATAGAAGAGATCAAGCACGCCGTTTCAGCCCAAGTCGCCTACAAGCTGGCACAAAAACAGAATGTTGAATGGCAGTTATTAGCACAAAATGGCATTAAAATTAAAGAGCTTTTCATAAAGCTTCAGCAAACAAACACCTTGCAACCCGATGTTTGTATCATCACGATGGGCGTTAATGATTGCACGAATCTAACGTCGAATAAGCAGTGGCAAACACATCTCATTAATCTCATTGCTGAATTAAACAATAGAGGCTGCCAGCACATCTTTTTTACCGCCGTGCCACCGATGCAGAAATTTCCGTTATTACCCGCACCGCTCAGTTGGTTAATGGGCTATCGAGCTCATGTTTTAAATCACTTATTAGAGCAGGTTTGCCAGCAGCATGGCGCACAGTATTTGGCTTTCTCAGCGGTGTTATTACCAGGCATGATGTCCGCTGATGGTTACCATCCCAATAAAAAAGGGGCTGACTTGTGGGCTCAATCAATCAGCCAACAAGTCATCCCCTTTATTCAAGCAGATTAATGTAGATCTAACCGTGCTGCTTGGCCGCATTTTGCAAAGCGGCAATTCGGTCATCAAGGGGTGGGTGGCTGGAGAACAAAGCCGAAAGCTTACCTTCTCCACGAATACCAAACGCAACCAATTCACCGCTCAATTCACTGGGTTGATCATAGGTTTCTTTTAAACGCATTAACGCACTCGCCATGGCGGCATTACTGGTTAACGCAGCTCCGGCCTCATCCGCACGGAACTCACGGCGACGGCTAAACCACGCCACAATCGTAGAAGCTAGAATACCCAGCACGATTTCAGCCACGAACGTGGTGATATAAAAAGCGATACCTGGGCCATGTTCGTTTTTGAATACCGCCTTATCAACAAAGTTACCGATAATGCGAGCAAAGAACATCACAAACGCGTTCACAACACCTTGAATCAATGCCAGCGTTACCATATCGCCATTGGCCACGTGACCAATTTCATGACCCAATACCGCAGCCACTTCGTCTTTGTTCATGCGTTGAAGTAAGCCCGTTGATACGGCAACTAACGCGTTGTTTTTATTCCAGCCAGTCGCAAATGCGTTAGGAGCATCCGAATGGAATATGCCTACTTCAGGCATACCAATACCGGCTTTATCAGATAACTCTTTTACGGTGCTGTATAACCACTGTTCAGAAGCGTTCTGAGGCTGATCGATTACTTGAACACCCATGCTGCGCTTTGCCATCCACTTCGAGATTAGCAAAGAGATAAACGACCCTGCCATACCGAAGACTAAACAGAAAGCGAGTAGATTGCTTAAGTTCAGGTTATTACCCTGCTCCAAATAGCTGCCTACGCCCAATAAACTTAAAGTGATACTGGCTACAGCGATCACTGCTAAGTTGGTTAATAAAAACAATACGATTCTCATCATCAGAGAATGCTCCTCAAATTAATTAACCCGCGACTTATTTCGCGGGTTAATGGGTTACTAAATGAATAAGTAAAATGGTTTTCTACAATGGATGTATATATGCCGCCTATTGACGGAATTTTCAACATTTATTAGACGCGTGGAAGGTTCTTTTGGTCAATAAATGTCAACAATTTAGCGCTCGCGAGAGCGCTTACCGTAGTGCTGAATTTATAGTGCTTAGACCGTAACAGGCAGGAAGTTTAAGTAATATGCGGCTTGGGAATCACTAAACTGTCTCGAATACGGCTAATCACAGGGGCCGATTCTGGGCGCACGCCACGCCAAGCATTGAATGATTCTGCCGCTTGCTCCACCAGCATGCCCAACCCATCTAGGGTTGCTGCAGCATTCAGGCTTTCGGCCCACTGGTTAAAAACCGTAGGTTCTGCGCCATACATCATATCATAGCAGGTCGTCTCTGCATGAATAACCGATGTAGGAATAGGCGGTAGTTCACCACTTAGACTGGCAGACGTGCCATTGATAATAAGATCGAACGGACCTTCTATTTGATCAAATCCGCAACCTACTATTTTGCCAATATCAGAAAAATCTATGGCCAACGCCTGAGCCTTAGACACTGTACGATTTGCAACGACGACCTCTAAAGGTTTTTCTTCAAGTACCGGCTCTAAAATTCCGCGCACTGCGCCACCTGCACCAAGAACCAGTACTCGCTTGCCTGCAATGGCGCAATCATGGTTAATCGTAATATCACGCACCATACCAATGCCATCTGTATTATCAGCGTGAATCGAGCCATCTTCTTTTTTGATTAGGGTATTCACCGCACCCGCACGCAAAGCACGTGAAGAGTAAGTATCGGCATATTGCCAAGCGTCTTCTTTAAACGGCACGGTCACGTTTAAGCCAAGACCGTTACGGAAGAAGCTGTTCGCTTCTTCTTTGAATTTCTCTAACGGCACCAAGATCGCTGAATAAATCAGGTCTTGCCCGGTTTGCTCAGCGAAAGCACTGTGTATCTGTGGACTCTTACTGTGGTTGATGGGGTTACCCATCACCGCGTATAAATCGCTCATGTTTAAACCCAGTCCTTGTGCGGTAAGAAATCAGTATATAGCTTAGCTTCTGGAGAACCTTCTTCAGGGCTCCAGTTATAATCCCAATGCGTTACTGGCGGTAGTGACATCAATATTGATTCGGTGCGTCCATTCGACTGCAACCCAAAAATAGTGCCACGGTCATACACTAGGTTAAATTCAACGTAACGACCACGACGATAGCACTGGAACTTGCGCTCACGCTCACCAAACTCAGTCTCTTTGCGCTTGGCCATAATAGGGCAGTAGGCATCAATATAAGAATTGGCAATGGCTTGCATAAAATCAAAAGACTGGTCGAAGTCTATTTCGCCATGCCAGCTATTCAAGTCATCAAAGAATAGACCACCCACACCACGATTTTCATCACGATGCTTCAAATAGAAATATTCATCACACCACTTTTTGTACTTAGGATACACGTCTGCGCCAAATGGCTCACAAGCGTTCTTTGCGGTCTGATGCCAAAAAATCACATCGTCTTCAAAAGCATAAAAAGGGGTTAAATCAAAACCACCACCAAACCACCAGACGGGCTCTTCACCTTCTTTTTCTGCAACAAACATACGCACGTTAGCGTGAGAAGTGGGAACATAAGGATTACGTGGGTGAATGACTAACGAAACCCCCATAGCTTGAAAACTGCGGCCGGCCAACTCAGGACGTGCGGCGGTTGCTGAAGCAGGTAATTGCGCGCCCATCACATGAGAAAAATTAACACCGCCTTTCTCAATCACCACTCCTTGTTCTAAAACACGACTACGACCGCCGCCGCCTTCTTCGCGTAACCAAGATTCTTCTAGAAATTTACCACCGCCATCCTGCTCTTCTAATGCTGCACAAATACGATCTTGTAAATCAAGCAAGAAGCTTTTGACCGCTTCAATTTCTGTATGAGTAACTTTTTCGGTTTTAGCCGTGTCTTGGCTCATGTCTGTTGGCTCTTTTAACTAATCTAATATCAGTGTCTATCTTACCCTTTGACCATCAAGAGTACGAATTTCTGAAGGTTTGGAATAACCACCCAGCTCTCCGGGCAATATATAACTAAGCTGATCGTGGAAGTAATGACGCACGTCGAGAATAGACATCGCCGCGGCCAAACCTGTAGGGTTGGCTGAAGTAGAAATAATTGGGCCGACTTTCGCACATAAATTTTGTACTTGCCGATGGCGACTGAAGCGCACGGCAATACTGCTATGTTGACCACGAACGGATTCTGGCACGGTTAACTTACACGGCAAAATCCAAGTGACTGGGTGAGGGAAATCTTGCTCGATTTGAGCGATATCTTTTTCTGCTAACGGCAATAAAAAGCGTTCTATATCCGATAGCTTCGAGCACAAAACAATCATGCCTTTTTCTAGCGGCCGCTGTTTAAGGCGCAGAATCTCATTAATCGCTGCTTCATCTGTCCATAAACATCCTAAACCCCAAACGCCTTCAGTAGGGTAGGCAATAACGCCGCCCGCTTTTAAGCTGATAATCGCTTGCTGTAGATGAAAATTTTCAGAGGAATCGGACACAATAAACTCGTTTTTGCTAAATAAGGTTTTAGCAGATTATAGAGGATGAATAATCATACGCACAGCAAGCTTGCATAAGCTTACACCCGAACATATCCGCCGGGAGTTTGAGCAACATGCCCCTTGAGTTCCATAAGAATGAGTTGCTGAGCAATTTCAGCCACGCTTAATCCGGTTCGATTTACCAAGGCATCAATCGAAGTAGGGACCACATCCAGTGCTTGATAGATGATTTTTGCTAGCCCCTCTAATTTAGGAACCTCTAGTCTAAGAACTGGCGACTGAGCTATTTCTACCTGACGAGCGACCGACCCCGCTGCTTTCTGGCCTGCGGATCCACCAAAGAGATCGTGTTGGTTTTCTGCTTCACTTTCAACCTCCGCCGCTCGGGTTTCAATTGCTAAGTCAGAATTAATAAGATTAATAATATCTGTCGCATTCTCAATTAAATTAGCGCCTTCCTTAATCAACTGATGGCAACCACGGCTAAGAGGATTGGTCACGGCACCCGGTAATGCAAAAACTTCTCGGCCTTGCTCTGCGGCCAAACGAGCAGTAATTAAAGAACCACTTTTATAAGCTGCTTCAATCACCAAGGTTCCTAAACTCATACCACTAACAATGCGATTACGACGCGGAAAATGTTGAGCAAGCGCTTTAATATCCGGCAAGTGCTCCGATAATAAAACACCGCCAGCCATCACAATGTGATCCGCTAAGTCTTGATGCCGCTTAGGATAAATTTCTTCTAAGCCCGAGCCTAAAACCGCAATAGTTTTACCGCGCCCGATGCCCGTTGAATCATTCAGCGCGCCCTTATGAGCCTCACCATCAATGCCAATGGCCAAACCACTGATCACATGCCAGTCAGACATCACAAGCTGCTGTGCGATAGTAAACGCTTGCTCACGCCCATAGTGAGTCGGGTTACGACTGCCAACAATCGCAATGCTGGATTCATTTAATAATTGAGGATTACCACGATAAAATAAGAAAATAGGCGCATCGCGCAATGCCGCTAAGGCTTCTGGATAATATTTATCATCAGGCAGTAATACACCGCAATTTGGTTGCTGACACCAGGTTTGGATTTTTTGCCAACCGGCAAAGACGAAGGGGTTTAGGTTGTTATCAGATGTTTTAGACTGCTGCCAAGCAAGCGCAAGTTCGGACTTTAGCCCCATGGAAATTAAATCTTGAGCAGAACACTCAGCGAGCGCTGAGCAATGTGGCAGCTGCTCTCTGATTTTATTCAGCGCAATACTGCCAATGCCTTGAATGCTTGATAAAGTCCACCAAGCGAAGAGCAACTCATCCTTGAGCATGCAATGTCCTTTTTGTTTTGTTCTTTAAGATCGGTGTCTGCAAAGACGGAGCCCTAAAAAGGGCTACGAACCTGATCACCTACGTTCAATGAACGCGTTGCTTTCGTAACCAAGGCATACGATAACTTTTCGTAAGCACGGAATACCATCAACTGGCCGGCTTTTTCTGCTGGCAGACGAACTTTCTCTTCCTTAGTACGATCGCGAACAACTTCTCCACGCTTCATAATGTCCAAGACAGCGCCTTCGCTAATACCGTCGCGCTTACCTTTATTGATCACAATCATGCTGTACTGACCAATTTGCGTAACACCACCTGGTACCGAGATAATGAAACCGTCAATGTAATCATCAGGCGCTTTTGGTTGAAAGCGCGCAACTATTTGACGGTTTTCAGTGGTCAGCAGTCTGTCACCTTCCATTACTTGTTGGCTGGTCTTAACCAGATCAAGCTTAACAATGTCTTTTTCGTTACTAATAACATTGGCCAAACCTATTTCCTGAGCTTCTAGCCCCAGCACTTCTTCAGTAATAGGGTCTTTATAAGCGATACTTGCACGGAAAATACCATAAGCGTTTGCAATGCCATCACTAAAATCACCTCGGCCATATGCCACACCGCCTGCACCGTTCATAATACGACCACCACCAGCAGCAAGAATATAAGGTGCGGCTTCAAGCTCACCCGCCTCTACAATGCGGTTACGAGTAATGAATGGCATAATCGCATCCATTGGAATCGTCGGAATCGCTGACTCAATCGGTTCAATACGAGCCGTTGGCGTCATTTTTACCGTGCGACTTTCCTCGCCTCGCTCAACCACAGAAACTTTCATTTCGCCATCGATCATCATCAAACCGATAATATCGCCAGGAAAAATCAAATGCGGGTTCTTTATTTGGTCATTTTGATACCAGATATTTGGCCACTGCCAAGCATCCTCAGTATAACGTTCAGCAATTCCCCATAACGTATCGCCCTTTTTAACCGTATATCGCTCTGGAGCGTCTGGTTTTAGCGTTAAAGCGTGACTAATTGTGCTTACTACTAGAAAAATAGCAGTAATTAGGTAACGAACTGTTTTGCTCATCCTATAATCCCTTTATCATTGGCATATCAGCCAACAGTCTTGTTTTGCCTTGTTATTATTGAAGACGCTATTTAGTTAAAAGTAGCTCTATATAGTACATCTTAGCAAGTTAAGCCCCATTAGTTCTATAAGCGCATCACATCTATGGCCATATTAGAGATATTAGAGTACCCAGATAAGCGTCTGCGTACCATTGCAAAACCCGTTACAGAAGTCACGGATAAAATTCGTAAAATAATCGACGACATGTTCGATACGATGTACGAAGCTCCCGGAATTGGCCTTGCGGCTAGTCAAGTGGACGTTCATCAGCGTATCGTGACGATGGATTTATCGGAAGATAAGAGCGAACCTCTGGTATTTATCAATCCAGAAGTCACCGTTCTAGACGGTGAATTAGAAAGCATGCAAGAAGGCTGCTTATCGGTTCCTGGCTTCTATGAAGAAGTAACCCGCATCGAGCACTGTATTGTAAAAGCGCTAGATCGCAATGGTGAACCGTTCGAATTGGAAGCGCGTGGTCTATTGGCTGTCTGCATTCAGCACGAATTAGATCATCTAGAAGGTAAGCTGATGGTGGATTATTTATCGCCACTAAAGCGTAACCGCATTAAATCTAAGCTTGAAAAGCAACACAAGTTAGAAGCGCGCCAGAATCGTCGTTAGACATTTTTGTTGTTGAAGCCTTGCCGCTGTTGAAGCATTGTCGTTGTTAAAAGAGAAATTATGGACGCTTTGAATATTGTTTTTGCCGGTACGCCGGAATTTTCGGCTGGACATTTACAAGCCCTAATTGACAGCCGTCATAATGTGGTGGCTGTTTATAGTCAGCCCGATCGCCCGGCAGGCCGAGGTAAGAAACTGCAACCTAGCCCAGTAAAGCAACTGGCGTTAGAGCATGACATTCCTGTTTATCAGCCGCTGAACTTTAAGCAAGAAGAGTCCATTGCAGAGCTCGAAGCGCTTAACGCCGACATAATGATCGTGGTGGCATACGGTTTATTATTGCCTTTGGCCGTGCTCGAAGCACCAAAGATGGGTTGTTTAAATGTGCATGCGTCTATTTTACCTCGCTGGCGCGGAGCGGCGCCGATTCAGCGTGCGATTCAAGCGGGTGATATTGAGACTGGCATAACCATTATGCAAATGGACGTCGGTTTAGATACAGGCGACATGCTGAGTAAAACCTTCATTGATATTAATGCCGATGAAACGGGTGGAAGTTTGCACGACCGCTTGCTCGAAAAAGGCCCAACGGCGTTATTGCAAACCCTTACTTTGCTGCAAGCGGGCGAAGCCATTGCTGAGAAGCAAGACAACAACCTCGCAAACTACGCTCATAAACTGAGTAAAGAAGAAGCCCTAATTAATTGGTCTTTGCCAGCGAAGGACATCGAGCTAAGCATTCGTGCCTTTAATCCATTCCCCTGTGCGTACACTTTATTAGGTGATCAACGCATTAAAGTGTGGCAAGCGATTACCCTAGAAGAACAGACAACATTATTGCCCGGCACTATTGTTCAAGTCAGTAGCGAAGGCCTTGATGTTGCAACCGGAGCAGGTTTAATCCGTTTATTAAACATTCAGCTTATCGGCAAGAAAGCCATGACGATCCGCGATTTCCTCAACGGTCAGCCCAATTTGTTTCAGCCACAGCACATGTTTGCTAGCCAGGCCTAATTAACTCTATGTCCAGATCAATACAGTCCCCATCTTCAACCTCTTCAGCAAAGAATATTCGAGCGACTGCCGCGCGCGTATTAACTCAAGTTCAGTATGGACAGTCGCTAGCTCAATGCTTGCCCGCAGCAGAAGAGAAAATCGAGTTTGACGATATTCCTTTTCTCCGTGAGCTTTGCTACGGCAGCTGTCGCTGGTATTTCCGTTTAAATGCCCTCGCTAAAATGCTGCTCGAAAAACCTTTTCAAGATCATGATGAAGATTTACATCAGTTATTGATTATTGGCTTGTATCAATTAGATGTTCAGAAAAAAGCGGCTCATGCGGCGATTTATGAAACCGTTGAAGCCGCTATCAGCTTAGATAAACCTTACTGTAAAGGCGTGATTAATGCCTGTTTACGTCGTTATGAACGTGAACATGTCGAGCTGAATAAATCCCTTGGGGATAATCCGGTCACCTTGTATAGCCACCCTAAATGGTTAGTAAAAGCGTTGAAAAAAGCATGGCCTGACAATTATTTAGACATTATGGAAGCTAACAACCAGCATCCTCCATTTTGCATTCGGGTGAACCAGCTTCATCATAGCCGCGAAGAATACTTAGCCTTGTTAGAGCAAGCAGGCATTCCTGCTAATGCGGGCAAGCATGCTAAACACAGTATTTATCTTGATCATGCGATGAATGTTTTTGAACTACCAGGCTTCGAAGACGGTTGGTGCAGCGTTCAAGATGAAGCCGCGCAATTAGCCGCTGAATTATTAGATCCACAAGCGGGGGAAACTGTTCTTGATGCTTGCGCCGCGCCGGGTGGTAAAACGTGCCACATTCTCGAAAGCGCTACCGATCTAAATGTGACGGCCATCGACCTAGAAGAAAAGCGTTTGGTTCGCGTGAATGAGAACCTAGAGCGCTTAAACCTAGAAGCTAAAACCATTGCATGCGATGCGAACGATTTAGACACTTGGTGGGATGGAAAATTATTCGACCGTATCTTGTTAGATGCCCCTTGCGCCGCCATTGGGGTTATTCGTCGTCATCCAGATATCAAACTATTGCGCCGTAAAGAAGATATCGAGCAACTCGCTGATGTGCAACTAGGCTTATTAAAGTCGCTTTGGTCTACGTTAAAACCTGGCGGTCGTTTAGTGTATGCCACCTGTTCCATTATGCCGATGGAGAATGCGACGGTGATCGATACCTTTATTCAGGCACAGAATGATGCATATCAAGACGTACTGGTTTATAGCCTTCAAGATAGAAGCTGGGGCGTTGAGAGTGGCCAAGGCCGACAGTTATTCCCACAACTCACAAAGGAGTTGGACACAGGCACCGAGCAGGGTCATGATGGCTTCTATTACGCGGTACTAGAAAAGAAGGCTAAGGAAAATTAAGATGCTTAATGCGCAATTTAGCTGTTTGACTAATATGCAGGACAGCATATTTGCACAGCCAAAGGCTACCCGTCTGGGTAATGTACAGGAATGTGCATTATGAAAATAATAATTTTAGGTGCAGGCCAAGTTGGCGGCACCTTGGCTGAAAACCTCGCCAACGAACAAAACGACATTACCGTTATCGATACGGATGCCCAACGGTTACGTGAATTGCAGGATTTAATCGACATTAAAACCGTCGTCGGTACGGGGTCATACCCTCAAGTTTTACGCCAGGCAGGCGCTGACGATGCTGATATGCTGATTGCGGTCACCAACTCTGACGAAACCAATATGGTGGCCTGTCAGGTGGCTTATACCTTATTCCGAACGCCTACAAAAATTAGCCGTATCCGCTCGAATGCTTATTTAAAGCAAAAAGAATTATTTAAATCCGACGCTTTTCCTATCGATGTTTTGATCTCACCTGAACAAGTCGTCACCAACTACATCAAACGCTTATTAGAATACCCCGGCACGTTACAAGTATTGGATTTTGCCGATGAAAAAGTACAGCTGGTCGCCGTACGTGCTTATCACGGTGGTTTATTAGTAGGGCAGCAGCTTAGAAAATTAAGAGAACACATGCCGACGGCCGATACCAAGGTAGCGGCTATTTATCGTCGAGGCCAAGCTATTTTGCCGACCGCGGATACCGTGATTGAAGTCGATGATGAGGTTTTCTTTATCGCCGCCAAAAATCACATCAAAAAGGTCATGAATGAACTACGCCGAGAAGAAAATTCATACAAGCGTATTCTAATTGCCGGTGGCGGTAATATTGGTTATCGCTTAGCGAAAGCGTTAGAGAACAAATACCGCATTAAGCTGATTGAACACGGTGAAAAACGTGCTCAATTTTTGAGCGAAAATTTATCCAAAACCGTTGTTCTGATGGGCAGTGCTACTGACCAAGCCTTGTTAGAAGAAGAAAACATCGAAAATATCGACGTATTCTGTGCCGTTACCAACGACGACGAATCCAACATCATGTCATCAATGCTTGCTAAACGTTTAGGCGCACGCAAAGTAATGACCCTGATTAATAAAGCGGCTTATGTTGATTTGGTTCAAGGCGGCGTTATTGATGTGGCCATTTCGCCACAGCAAACTACTATTGGCAGTTTATTAACCCACGTACGCCGAGGTGATGTAGTGAACGTTCACTCACTACGTCGTGGTGCTGCAGAAGCCATTGAAGCCATTGCACATGGTGACAAGCTAACCTCAAAAGTAGTGGGCCGTACCATTGCCGATATTGATTTGCCTAAAGGTACAACCATCGGTGCAATCGTGCGCGGCGACCAAGTTATCATCGCTCATGAGAATGTTATGGTGGAATCAGATGACCATATTATTCTTTTCGTAGTTGATAAGCGCCGAATTCCAGAAGTCGAAAGATTGTTCCAAGTCGGATTAGGGTTCTTCTAAGCATGAATTTTTCTGTTATTGCTCGAGTATTGGGCCTGCTGATGATGATCTTCAGCTTCACCTTAGTGCCTCCCATGATCGTTTCTTGGGTTTATCAAGATGGCACTTTAAGTGCTTTCTTGTACGCCCTATTAATTACTTTTGGGATTGGTTTTTTGGTCTGGCTACCGGTCCACAACCATAGACAAGAATTAAAAACTCGAGATGGCTTTATTATTACCGTGCTGTTTTGGCTCGTACTCGCATTCTCGGGTAGCGTTCCTTTGTACCTGGCAGAACAAGCAAATTTATCCTATACCGATGCCTTTTTTGAGTCATTATCAGGTTGGACGACGACGGGAGCAACGGTGATTACGGGCTTAGATGAATTGCCTAAATCCATCCTTTGGTATCGACAACAACTGCAATGGCTGGGAGGCATGGGGATTATTGTCTTAGCCGTTGCCGTACTCCCTATGCTGGGTATTGGTGGTATGCAGTTATTTCGCGCAGAAACTCCCGGCCCCGTTAAAGACTCAAAACTTACCCCTCGTATTACCGAAACTGCCAAAGCTCTTTGGTATATTTACTTATCACTCACCATTGCTTGCGCCGCTGCTTATTGGTTTGCTGGGATGACGCTATTCGACGCGATAGGTCACAGTTTTTCTACCGTGGCTATTGGTGGGTTTTCGACTCACGATGCTTCACTTGGGTATTTTAATAGCCCAACGATTGAAGCCATAGCGATGATTTTTATGCTGATATCAGTATTGAATTTTGGTCTGCACTTTTATGCTTGGAAAAACAAATCCATCGTGCACTACTTTTTAGATTCTGAATTCAAATTCATCTTCTCAATTATGTTAGGTGGCGCGGCACTGACCGTTTCAGCGCTCTGGCTAACCGATACTTATACACTCTCAAATTCTGTGCGTAATGGTTTATTCCAACTCGTTTCCATCGCAACAACAACAGGATTTAGTACGGTAGGTTTTGCTGAGTGGCCGGTATTTTTACCCGTATTATTATTTATGATGGCTTTTATCGGCGGTTGTGCGGGTTCAACGGGCGGCGGCATGAAGGTAATTCGAGTATTGCTGATTTATAAGCAAGGTATTCGTGAAATTCGTCGCTTGATTCATCCTAATGCCATTATTCCGGTCAAAATTAATAAACGCACTGTAAACGATCGCGTGCTTGAATCGGTGTGGGGATTTTTCTCGGTCTATATTCTTACCTACATGGTCATGATGGTCGCTCTGCTTGCAACTGGCTTAGATCACGTCACCGCATTCTCTGCCGTTGGCGCTTGCCTCAATAACCTCGGCCCAGGCCTTGGTGAAGTTGCTGCTCATTACGGTAATATCAGTGATGTCGCCAAATGGATATTGTCGATTACTATGCTGCTTGGTCGCTTAGAAATTTTTACCTTTCTGGTATTGATGAGCCCAGCTTTCTGGCGTAATTAAAATCATCAAAGCCTAACTCACTCCTGCTGCTATTCCATCCTTAGATAGCCCTTAGATACAGCCCTTAGATTTGCTCAAGCGAAGTTACAAAGCTTTGCTAGACTTAATCTACTGGCTTTATTTATGTTTTTACATACTTAGCTTCAATTCAATACATCGCTTTATTAATACATGGTTTATTAATACACAGCTTTCTGAGTTGGAGGGTTTTACTCAATAAGCTATTGGCTCGCAAAGGATGCATTATTCACTCTTATGATTAATTTGGAAAAAGCGTTAGCAGGCCGACGTATTTTAATTGTCGACGACCTCGTTGAAGCTCGTAGCTCATTAAAAAAGATGGCCACTATTTTAGGCGGTGACAATATTGATGTTGCCACCGATGGCATCGAAGCAATGAGTCTGATTCATGAGCATGAATACGACATCGTTCTATCCGATTATAATCTCGGCCGCACCAAAGATGGTCAGCAAATTTTAGAAGAAGCTCGCTTTACACAGCGCCTGCGCGCAACCTCATTATTCATTGTTATTACCGGTGAAAATGCCATCGACATGGTGATGGGAGCATTAGAATACGACCCTGATGGTTATATAACTAAACCCTATACTCTGAATATGCTAAAAGAACGCCTTATTCGCATTATTACGATTAAAGAGGAATTGCGTAAAGTTAATAAGGCCATTGACCTACAAAAATATGATTTGGCCATCAAGTACTGCTTAGAAGTACTTGATAGCAATCCGCGCCTTCGACTGCCTGCTTCTCGTATTCTGGGTCAGCTATTAATGCGCCAAAAACGATTTCAACAGGCGCTCAAAATTTATTCACAGCTTTTAAATGAACGATCGGTCTCTTGGGCTAAATTGGGCCAAGCCATTTGTATTTTCAAATTAGGCGACCCTAACAGTGCGTTAGCTTTATTAAATCGTGCTCTAGTTGATCATCCACTTTATGTGCAATGTTACGACTGGATTGCAAAAATTTTGTTAACGCTAGATAAGCCCTTAGAGGCCCAAGCTGCACTCGAAAAAGCCATTGTAATCTCACCTAAAGCCGTCTTAAGGCAAATGGAATTAGGCCGCATTGCCTATGAAAATGGCGACATGGTTACGGCTGAGCCTGCATTCAAATATTCAGTCCGTTTGGGACGTTTCTCTTGTCATAAATCAGCAAAAAACTATTTACAGTTTGTTCGCTCTGCTCAAGCATTACTTATAAATCCCAAAGAAAGACAAACGCAAAATAAAGCGAACGAAGCATTTCGAGCCTTAACTGAATTGAAGCAAGATTTTTCTGATGACAAAGACTCTCTGTTCGAAGCGTCTATTGTTGAAAGTAAAACACATCTAAAGATGGAGAATCTCGACGAAGCTAAGCGTAGCGCTAATGATGCTGAAGACATGCTGGCTAAGCTTGAGTGTCCTAAAATAGACTATAAATTACAAATGACCGAAACCTTCATCGAAACTGATCAATCGGTCAAAGCACAAAAAATGATTGATGAATTAAAAAGTGCTGAGCTTTCTGATAAACAAATAATAATGCTCAACCGACTTGATAACGATTTAAATGGCGAAGCACTAAAACGCCACAGTACCAGTCTTAATGATCAAGGAGTCAGCCATTATGAAAAGGGGGAACTAGAAGAAGCCATTATTGCTTTTGACCAAGCAACTCATTACGAACAAGCAGGTATCAGTGTTTTATTAAACTCTATTCAAGCCAAAATATCTCTTATGGAACGCGATAGTCCAGATAAAAAAATTCTAAAAAATGTTCGTTCACTATTAATTCGCATTGGTGAAATCGCTAAAGATGATGAGCGCTTTGCCCGTTATTCTAGACTCAGAAAAACTTACGATCGTTTATGTCGAGCGGCTGCAAAATGAAACAAGAATCAAAATTTGAATTCCTAGTAGCAGCCTATGTACACGATCTCAAGAATCAACTGCAATCTCTCTCTGCTCAGCAAGATACTTTAATCAATGAATTACCCACAGAGTATCAACTTAAACTGACCCCCATGTTGAAACAGACAAATAAAATAAAAGACGATACATTAAGACTCGTGAGTGTTTTCCGCTTAGAGAATAAGGATAAGTTTGACATGGGCGATGCGTGGCCGAAAGATACCGCCAGCAATGCCATCGAATCTTGTAATTTACAGTTTCCAAACTTGAGCATCAAAAATAACATTAACCACGATGCCCAAGGTTTCTATAACGAGCAACTCATTCAACTAGCCCTAGTCACCCTCATTACCAACAGTGCTCAAGCAGGTGCGAAACAAGTCGAACTCTCATGTGAAGAACATAACAGCCATAGCCTTAGCATAACAATACACGACGATGGCCCTGGTTTTAGTCAAGATATTCTAGACGGCCTAGCCGATACAACTAAAGCGGAAGGCACTGGTTTAGGCCTCTCTTTTGTTGAAATGATCTGTCAAGCTCATCAAGGTGCTGCTCAACGAGGTGCCCTGACTATTGTTAACGCCAAAGACGGTGCGATTGCGACTCTTTTTCTCCCCTAAAAGCCTGAATACCTAAATTATTAGCTGCTCAAGAGGCATATAATACCTAGTGCCTGCGGCGCTCAGCACTGCTATAATCCCAGCCTTTCGTATCTCCATATTTAACGTTTTTAGCATAGAAGGTCGCATCGTGTCTGAAATAGCATCTGAACAAAGCCGCCATGATATTAAAACCTTTCAAGGCCTCATCGCTGCCTTGCAAGAATTTTGGTCCGAACAAGGCTGTATTATTAGCCAGCCTATTGATCTAGAAGTTGGAGCGGGCACGTTCCACACCTCAACTTTCTTGCGTGCAATCGGTCCAGAATCATGGAACGCCGCTTATGTTCAGCCATGTCGTCGCCCTACCGATGGTCGCTATGGTGAAAACCCAAACCGTTTACAACACTACTACCAATTTCAAGTAGTGATGAAGCCTTCGCCGCTAGACATTCAAGAGAAATACTTAGAGTGTCTAAAAGTTATTGGCATTGATACCTTGGTTCACGATATTCGTTTTGTAGAAGATAACTGGGAATCTCCTACTCTTGGCGCCTGGGGCCTTGGTTGGGAAGTCTGGTTAAACGGTATGGAAGTGACTCAGTTCACCTACTTCCAGCAAGTGGGTGGCTTAGAGTGCTACCCAGTGACTGGCGAGATCACCATTGGTCTTGAACGTATTGCCATGTACCTGCAAAACGTTGATTCTATTTATGACTTAGTTTGGACCTATGGCCCCGATGGTAAAGCCGTCACTTATGGTGATGTTTTCCACCAGAACGAAGTTGAAATGTCAGCCTACAATTTTGAACATGCGGATGTTGATTTCTTATTCTCTGCGTTTGACCAGCATGAAAAAGATTGTGCGCGTTTGATCGAAGCAGGTCTTGCTTTACCCGCTTATGAAAAAGTATTGAAGGCGTCTCATGCATTTAATATGTTGGACGCTCGTCACGCGATTTCTGTTACTGAACGCCAAGGTTATATCTTACGTGTTCGTACATTAGCGCGTAGCGTTGCAGAGGCGTATTTCCAATCTCGTCGTATTCTTGAATTCCCATTAGCGCCGGATGATCTTCGTAAAGAAGTTCTAGCGCTGGCAGCTGCCTCTGAAAAAGCAGAAGCCCTAAAATTAGAAAAAGCGGCCGCAAAGCAAGCAGCAAAAGATTCTGCTAAACATGCAAAAGCAGGAGAGAAAAAATAATGAGCACTCATTCTAATACTCGTGATTTTCTTGTTGAGCTAGGTACAGAAGAGCTACCACCAACACAACTTAAAAAGTTATCCGATGCTTTCACTCAAGGCATTGAAGCAGGTTTAAAAGAAGCTGGCCTCAGTGAAGGTATTGAAGTTGTTTCTTACGCAGCACCACGTCGTCTTGCAGTTGTGGTTAAGAATTTAGCCGAAAAACAAGCCGACCGTGACGAAGTTATCTTTGGTCCTCCCGCTAACATAGCTTTTGATGCCGACGGCAATCCAACCAAAGCGGCGCTAGGTTTTGCTAAAAAATCCGGTGCAAGTGTTGAAGACTTAAGCGAAGAAAACGGTAAGTTAAAAATCTCTCGTCGTATTGACGGTAAGACAACCGCTGAATTACTTGCGGGTATTATTCAATCGTCATTAGAAAAATTACCCATTGCTAAGCGTATGCGTTGGGGTTCTAGCCGCATCGAATTCGTTCGCCCAGTGCAGTGGTTAATCATGTTGTTTGGTAACGAAATTATTAAAGGCGAAGTGCTTGGCTTATCAGCCAGTAATACTTCTCGCGGCCATAGATTCCACGCCAATAAAGAAATTACTATTTCTGCACCGGCTGATTACCAGCAAGCCTTGCGTGATGCCTATGTGATTGTTGATTACAACGAACGCAAAGAATTAATTCGCCAGCAAGTAAAAGCAAAAGGCGAAGAGGTAGGTGGCATCGCTGTTATCGATGAAGATTTATTAGACGAGGTAACCGGCTTAAACGAATGGCCAACTGCGCTAGCCGGTAACTTCGACGAAGACTTTTTACGCGTTCCGAGTGAAGCGCTAATTTCTTCAATGAAAGAGCACCAAAAGTATTTCCACGTAGAAGATGCGAACGGAAAACTGAAACCTATTTTTATCACGCTTACGAACATTGAATCGAAAGATCCAATACAAGTCATTGAAGGTAACGAAAAAGTTATTCGTCCACGCTTAGCCGATGCCGCTTTTTTCTGGGATACCGATCGTAAAAATACTTTAGAAAGCCGTTACGAAAAACTCGATACTGTAGTTTGGGTTAATAAGCTGGGTACGTTAAAAGCTAAGACAGATCGCATTGAAATATTAGCCGAGAAAATTGCTACTGCAATCGGTGCTGATACTCAACTTGCACAACGCGCTGCGAAACTGTGTAAGACCGATTTATTAACCAACATGGTTTATGAATTCAGTGACCTTCAAGGTATTGCAGGAACGTATTACGCACAAGGCGATGGCGAACATGCTGACGTGTGTGCTGCAATGCAAGAACAATACATGCCTGCATTCGCGGGTGATGATTTACCAACAACTCAAGCAGGTATCTGTGTAGCGCTTGCGGATCGCATCGATAGCTTAGTGGGTTTATTTGGTCTTGGCCAAATTCCTACGGGGTCAAAAGATCCGTTTGCGTTACGTCGCGCTTCTTTAGGCGTACTGCGTATCTTGGTAGAAAAAAGCATCAACATCGACCTAGGTCAGTTAATCGACTGGGGCATTGAATCAGTCTGGGAAACAACACCTAAGGCTGAAACCAAAGCAACACTAACAGAATACATGCTAGACCGTTTCAGCGCTTGGTATAAAGATCAAGGTATCGCGACTGAAGTATTCCAGTCAGTGCGTGCAATAGGCGTGACCAACGCATTAGATATTAATAATCGCGTACAAGCTGTTAACGCTTTTTCTAGCATGAATGAAGCACAAGCATTAGCCGCAGCGAATAAACGTGTATCGAATATTCTTGCGAAAAATGGTGGCGATTCAGTTTCAGCTGACATCAATACAACGTTGTTAAGTGAAGATGCTGAAAAAGTATTGGCACAACAAGTTGCTGCGAAGCAAACTGAAGTTCAACCTCTACTTGCCAAAGCCCAATATAAAGAAGCTCTAGCAGCACTTGCAGACTTACGTGCCGCTGTTGACGCATTCTTTGATGGGGTAATGGTCATGGCAGACGATGAAGCCGTTAAAAATAACCGCTTAGCGTTATTGAAACAGCTACAAGGTTTGTTTATTGCGATTGCCGATATTTCTTTGCTACAGCAAAATTAATTTTAGCTTTGATTATTTAATTTTTAATGAATTTTAAATGTTAAATTTGTCGCATCAAATATCGAAAAGCCTCCAATAGTAATAGCTACTGGGGGCTTTTTTATAAAAAATATTTTTTTATTGATAAAACTTTATTCGTTAAATTTATTTAGTTTTATTTTTAATTAAAAATTTCAACTTTTAATACAAGTAAAAATATCATGAATAAACTCATCATTCTCGATCGTGACGGCGTGATTAACCAAGACTCTGACGACTATGTAAAAAGTTTAGAGGAGTGGATTCCATTGGAAGGAAGTTGTGAAGCGATTGCTGATTTATCCAAAGCAGGTTACACCATTGCAGTAGCAACTAATCAAAGTGGTTTAGCCCGCGGTTTTTTTACTCTTGATGACCTTGAAGCGATGCATGGCCGGATGAATGCTTTAGTCGAAGAGGCGGGGGGGGAAATTGCGACCATCAAATATTGTCCTCATGGACCTGACGACGGCTGTAATTGCCGCAAGCCATTACCTGGCCTTATCGATCAAATCGAAACCGAACTTGGTATCAGCGCCGAAGGTGCTTGGTTTATTGGTGATTCATTACGAGATTTGCAAGCAGGATTAACCAAAGGCTGTAAGCCTGTGTTGGTTATGACAGGGAAGGGCGAGAAAACTTTACTTAAGATGCTAACAACGGAGGTTGAAGCTGAAATTAAGCAAGCGTCGGTATATACCGACCTTGCTCATTTTGCTCGTAAGATTATCAATACTTAATGTTTGAATTGGCGACGTTTTAATACATTAAAGCACCATGGCTGCAACCCAACCTGCAGCGAGTAGCGGTAAATTGAAGTGTATAAAGGTCGGTATAACAGTATCAGTCATGTGGTTGTGCTGACCATCGGCATTCAAACCTGCCGTTGGTCCTAAGGTTGAATCAGAAGCAGGTGAACCTGCATCACCCAATGCACCCGCCGTGCCAACCAAAGCAACAATCGCTAATGGGCTAAAGCCAAGCTGAATACAAAGCGGAACATAAATAGCAGCAATGATTGGGATAGTGGAAAAAGACGAACCTATTCCCATCGTCAAGACTAAGCCCACCATCAATAATAAAAATGCGGCTAACGCTTTATTGTCACCTAACCAGCTAGACGCTCCATTCACTAGGCTATCGATATGACCGGTGGTTTTTATAACCTCAGCAAAACCTGACGCAGCAATCATTATAAAACCAATGGATGCCATCATTTTCATACCGTCAACTAACACACCATCAGAATCTTTCCAACGAATCACTCCGGTCGCTGAAAACAATAAAAAGCCTGCCATCGCACCTAAAACCATTGACCCCAAATACAGCTGCACCACAAATGCTAATACAATCGCGGCAGCGGCCACCCATAAGGACTTTGCACTAAACTCTTGATCAATATGCTCTGCTTGCTCTATTGCCGCTAGGTCATAGCTACGTGGCTTACGATAGGTATAGAGCGCGGCTATTAATAATCCAATTAGCATTCCTAAGGCTGGGATACCCATCGCTGACATAGCAGAGATACCTTTTGTCTCAAGACCTGCACTTCCCACGTTCGCTAAAAGAATGTCATTTAAGTAAATATTACCAAAGCCGATTGGCAAAAACATGTAAGGCGTAACAAGGCCAAACGTTAATACACAGGCCACGAGACGTCGGTCTAGCTGTAAGCGAGTCATCACTAACAATAAAGGAGGGACCAGAATAGGGATGAAAGCGATATGGATCGGAATGATATTTTGCGAGCTTACTGCGATGACCATCAACCCCAATAGCAAGGCATTACGCAGCCAAAAAGTATCACTATCACGCTGGTGTTGTTCGCCGCCGATACTCGTAAGTATTTTCTGAGCTAATAAATGGGGCAAACCTGAAAGAGAGATAGCCACGGCAAAGCCACCGAGTAGGGCATAACTCAAAGCGATACCAGCGCCACCACCGATACCTGTATTAAAAGCTTTAAGGGTAGTCTCTATATCCATACCAGCAATCCAACCACCCACAAACGCGGCGACAATCATGGATAACATAACATGAAGCCTTGCCACACTGAGTACCAACATCAAGACCACTGCGACTAATACTGCATTCATATAACACCTTTAATTTAGGGGCGGTTGGCCAAAAAAACTGACCAAGTTGTTAGATTTGCGCAAAATAGCATAGCTGAAGGCATAATGTGAGACTTAGGGTTCAAAAGGTAGGTTGTACAGTCAATGACTAACGTTTGAGGGAAGCAGCTCGATTAGAGTAACATTAGCTGATAATTACAGAGAAAGAACTCTGCTCAATGGTATTTTTAATTGTGTGAGATAGTCACGAGGTTTGGTAAATTTATTATATAAACCCCAAGCTGAAATAGCCTGGGGTTTATGTTTTATCACTTATCAAATTTATGTGCCGCTGCTTTAATAGAGCCACTTAAATCTGAGCCCGCTTCTTCAATACCTGATTTTAATTCATCCCAAGCATTATTACCGTGATTAGATAGTTCATTCAGTTTCTTTTTCAATACGGTATATTTAGCTTCTAAGTCTTCTATTTTGTGCTGCAGATCAATAGATGCATCAGATTTTTCTTGGCGAGCTTTCGCTTTCATCTTAGTAATTTCTGCTTCCCACTCATCCAATTTAGCTTCGTATTTTTCTCTGTATGCTTTGGCTTCACTCATTATATATTTCCTTTTTCAATGCTAGGAAACAATAATAATGCAGTATTTATGCCTAGCCTGTAACTTGCTACTTATAAGCTGGGAAGTAAAAAATGCTTAATTTTTTTGGGTCATTTACACCACTGGATTGTTCTTTTAAACCAAAATTTTATATTCATGACACCTTATCCTTCAGATTATATTTTTGAATACGGTATCTTAACGTTTCTCGCGTAGTGCCTAAAATGTCAGATGTTTGCGAAACATTATAATCATTTTGTTCAAGCGCGGTTTGAATAATAAAACTATCCATTTCATCTAAATTCATACTTCCATCTAAATGAATAGTGATCGAATTTTTAGATTGATAACGGTTACTTTGCTCTTTTTGTATATCGCATGTTTCTGTTAGCTGTAACCATTTAGCAGGTAGTACTTCATCTTTAGACAGTAATACACTGCGCTCAATAACATTACGTAATTCACGTATGTTGCCAGGCCACGAATAGTTAAATAATTGCTCCCATACTTCGTCAGTCACCACAGTGACATGTTTGTTGGCTTTACTGTTGTACTCCTTGATAATATTAGGTACTAGCTCGACTAAGTCTTCTTTACGCTGTGATAATGAAGGAAGACTCACACAAAAAACATTCAAGCGGTGATATAGGTCATCTCTGAATTCTCCCTTGTGCATTGCTTCTCCCAAATCAACACCGGTCGCGGCGATTATTTGTACATCAAAACTAATTTCACGCTCCCCACCAATACGGCGTGCTTTTTTATCTTCTAGCGCTTTTAGCAACTTCGCTTGAAGATCAAGATCCATATCACCAATTTCATCTAAAAATAATGTGCCACCATGAGCTTGTTCAAATAAACCGCGAAAGCGTTCATTGGCTCCTGTAAAGGCGCCTTTTTCATGACCAAATAATTGTGATTCGAGTAACTCTTTAGGTAACGCCGCACAATTAAGCTCAATTAAGGGTCCATCACTATTAAGGCCGCAGTGATGAATTATTCTAGCAGCAAGACCTTTACCACTACCTGTTTCGCCAACAATAGTCACAGCACTAATAGGCGCTTCGGCTAGTACGCTTAACGTTTCTCTTACATGTTTAGCCGCTTCACTTTGGCCCAGATAACTGTCTACTTGATAGAGCTGCTTCTTCGTATTGCTAGATTTGATAAGTCGGCGATTAATTGTCGCCAATCGGTGCGCACGATTAACAGCGACTTCTAAACGACTATGTTTAATAGGTTTCTCTAAAATATCATAGGCGAGGTCATCGATTTCATCGACATTAATATCTTTTTCAGGATCGTGTGTAAATATCCACTCTGAAAAGTTGGTTACCTTTTGTAGTTCATCGCTGTTTTTAAACATTTCATTAGCAGAAACATCTAGGTCAGCCAAAATAACATCAGGGCAAAAATCGTCATCCATCAGATGGTCTTTAACTAATGTTAAACTATCAACAATATCAACGTGCCAATGTTTCTTTGTAAAATGCTTCGCTAAACTTTCACTGTTTTTTACGTCATCTTCAATGATCAGCAATCGTTTATTCATAAATCTCTTCCTTTTATAAACTATGAAATGTGTCGCCTAGCGATCAATAGAAGCAAGTATTCACACGGAGAATAGAATTTTATATTTCTATAAAGTTAATGTCTTTATCTATTTATAAATTTTCGAGCTATAACAAATTAATAAATATTCGGTTCTTTTCAACCATATACTTATTTAATTGGTGATTTTCAACCATATTTAATGGTTTGATAAGCGTTTTAACCCATTAAACAGGTAAATATTAGCTGGCATGCATGTTGCTCTATAGTAATCGTCTTAATGGAAAAAGGAGCAACCATGTTTAAACGTATAAGTACCATTGCTACTGTAGGTCTATTATCGCTTACATCCGTCGCGGCATTTGCTGAACCACGTGGATATATTGGTGCGGGTTATGGCCAATATAAGTTTAAGTTTGAAGACGACAGTAATAACCAAGAGTTTAATGATGAAAATACAGTGGGTAAGGTATTTTTAGGGGCTCAAGCAACCGATGTAGTCGGTGCAGAAGTAACGTATCTTTCTTTCAGTGATGGTGAAGATGGCTTTATAAAATCTGAAATAGAAGGCATATCAGCTGCATTAACATTAGGGCTACCGCTCGGTGATTACTTTGCAATAAGAGCTCGCGGTGGTTGGTTAATGTGGGAAGCGAATTATAAAGTGAGTAATCTTCCTATTAGAAAAGATGTGGAAGGCGGAGACTTTTTTGCCGGAGTAGGATTAGAAGTGGGATTAGGTGAATCGGTTGATATTCGAATTGATTATGATCGCTATCAGCTTGATGAAGACATTAATCCAGAATTAGACATGATGTCTGTTTCAGCACAATTTTCATTTTAAATTAATGTAAACAATTAATTTTTAGTTTAGACACAAGTTAGTGTCATAGCATATTAAAAATCAGCTAAATAAGTGAGGTAAACAATATGTTACATTGGGCATTAGTGTTCTTTATTGTCTCTATCGTTGCTGCGTTATTTGGATTCGGCGGTATTGCGTCTTCTGCTGTTAGTATTGCAAAGATACTGTTCTTTATCTTTATCGTATTGTTTGCGGTCTCATTGATCTTAGGATTGATAAAAGGCAAAAAGACGAATATATCTTAAAAACTGTAAAAATATTTTAAATACACATATTCAATAAATCTTAAGGAGATTTTTATGAAAATTCTATCAACTCTATCGATAACAGCTCTGGCTTTAGTATTGGCTGCGTGTGATAACAATACAGCAGACAGTGTCACTGAAAAAGCAAATGAGGCTTATGAAAGCACCAAAGAAATGGCTCAAGATGCAGGTAATAAAATTGAAGATACCGCTGATGAAGTGGGTGACAAAATTAAAGAGCCTTTCCAGAATCCAGCAGAAGAAGTAGGTGAGCAAATAGAAGATGGTATTGATGAAGTGAAATAAAATTATTTTATTTTAAATGTAAAAAAGCCCGAATTTTTCGGGCTTTTTTATGCTTATAAATCACATCAACCAACCTATCAATTTTTTATTTTATTCATAATATTTATTAATCACATTGTACATCGTAGAATTTTCATAAAATAATATTGTAAATTAAATAATATAAAAAAACCCCAGACGTTTACACAACTGAGGTTTCATTTTTCTAGCTATTTAAAAACTTTTAAATTTAGAAATCTAAGTTCGCAACGCGCAATGCATTACTTTCAATAAACTTACGACGAGGTTCAACTTCATCACCCATTAAGGTCGTGAATATTTGATCCGCAGCAACAGCATCTTCAATCGTTACTTGCAGCATACGACGGCTTTCAGGATCCATAGTGGTATCCCAAAGCTGTTCTGGGTTCATCTCACCCAGTCCTTTATAACGCTGGATGTAATGGCCTTTACGGGCTTCTGCTAGCAACCAAGCAAGAGTCTTCTTGAAGTTCTCAATCGGCAGTACGCGTTCGCCACGCTGTAGGTAAGCGCCTTCTTCAAGGACTGCTTGAAGTTCTTCACCCATGTCAGCGATTTTCTTGTAGCCCGTTCCCATAAAGAATTCATGGTTGAAAAGGAAATTATGCGGAATACCATGCTCCATAACTTCAACATTGAAGTTAGCGGTATTACGCTCACTGTCTTTCTCAACGGCTACTTTATAGTGGCTGCCTGTACGGCCTGTTTCAGGTAACAAGGCTTGAAGTTTTTCAGCCCAATCGTTTGCGAACACATCATCTTTAAGCTCTGTCTCTGTAATGCGAGGCAGTTCTAACATTGCTTCCAACAATAATGATGGATAAATATTTGATGAGCGATCGATAACGTCTTGAGTCTCATGATATTTATGCACAAGCTTTTCGAAAGCATGATCACTAATCGCAGGCGCATCTGGATTCGGGTGCAGAGCTGATTTTTCTAAAGCGATGTGCGTTAGGTAATCAGACAAGGCTTGCTCATCTTTCAAATACTGTTCTTGCTTGCCACGCTTGATTTTATACAACGGTGGCTGGGCAATATAAATATGCCCACGTTCAACCATTTCTGGCATCTGACGGAAAAAGAAGGTCAACAGTAGCGTACGAATGTGTGCACCATCGACGTCGGCATCGGTCATGATGATGATAGAGTGATAACGAAGTTTGTCGATATTAAACTCTTCGCGACCAATACCACAGCCGAGTGCTTTAATCAGTGTGCCTACTTCAACAGAGGAAAGCATCTTATCGAAGCGTGCTTTTTCTACGTTTAAGATTTTACCTTTCAATGGCAAAATTGCTTGAGTACGACGGTCTCGGCCTTGTTTGGCGGAACCGCCAGCCGAGTCTCCTTCCACTAAGTATATTTCGGAAAGAGCAGGGTCTTTCTCTTGGCAGTCAGCCAGTTTACCTGGCAGACCTGCAATGTCTAAGGCACCTTTACGGCGAGTCATGTCACGAGCCTTACGGGCCGCTTCACGCGCACGCGCTGCATCTAACATCTTACCGACAAGGTTTTTCGCTTGCTGAGGTTGCTCTAATAAATATTCAGAGAACTTAGCCGCCATCTCTTGTTCAACAGCGGTCTTAACTTCACTTGAAACAAGCTTGTCTTTAGTCTGCGAGCTGAACTTAGGATCTGGTACTTTAACCGATACAATTGCGGTTAGACCTTCACGGGCATCATCACCGGTTGCGTTTACTTTCTCTTTCTTACCAAGGCCTTCAGATTCGATGTAGTTATTCAAAGTACGTGTTAAGGCACCTCGGAAACCCGCCATATGGGTTCCACCATCACGCTGTGGGATGTTATTGGTATAACAGAAAACGTTTTCTTGGTAGGTATCATTCCACTGCATTGCAACTTCAACACCCACGCCTGTCGCTTCATGCATAACGTTGAAATGGAACATATCGTTAACAGTAGATTTATTAGTATTCAAATAATCTACGAAAGACGATAGGCCACCTTCAAAGGCAAAGATATCTTCACGATCGCTGCGGTCGTCTTTCAGGTGAATTCTCACCCCAGAGTTCAAGAAAGAGAGTTCACGTAAACGCTTCGCCAACTGATCATAATGATAAGTAGTTTGGGTAAAAGTTTTATCACTCGGTTTGAATGAAACCGTTGTGCCTGTCGTTTCAGAAACACCGACTTCTTTAAGAGGATAGTCTGGAACACCGTGGGTATATTCCTGTTCGTAGATTTTACCGGCACGACGGATAGTTAATGTAACCTTTTCCGATAGAGCGTTTACTACAGAGATACCTACGCCGTGTAAACCACCAGACACTTTATACGAGTTATCATCAAATTTTCCGCCCGCATGAAGAACTGTCATGATCACTTCAGCTGCCGATACACCTTCTTCTTCGTGTATTTCGGTAGGAATGCCACGGCCGTTATCGGATACAGAAATTGAATTATCTAGATGAATCACGACCTCAATAGTATCGCAGTGGCCCGCTAAGGCTTCATCGATAGAGTTATCGACCACTTCAAATACCATGTGGTGTAAGCCAGTGCCATCATCCGTATCGCCAATATACATGCCTGGGCGTTTACGAACTGCATCAAGACCTTTTAAAACCTTAATACTCGATGAATCGTAAGCTTGTTCTTCACTCATATTCTGTCCCCTAATGAGATAATCCGCACTCAATGCCGTCGCACTGGATCACGTAAAAATTCGAATTCGTTATTTTTCTAATACACATTCAATAAATTAGTTTATTGGATATGCACTATATTTCTCTTTATAGAATTTAACCGTCTTGTTATGAAAACCAGATTTATTATACTTTTATCTGATAATCAACGCTCAATATCCTATCTTTATCAGGTTTAAACGAGCGGTGTTTTATCGCTAACATGCCCTTGTTCCACGTGGAACATCTTACAACCTTTAGGTTTCCAGTGATCACTAATGCTATTGTGCTCAATACTGGTAATAAAAACCTGACATTTTAAATCTTCTAGCAGCTGACATAAAGCAAAACGATGCTTTTCATCCAACTCAGAAGCTAAGTCATCGACTAGATAGATTGTACTGCGTTCTGTCTCTTGCTGAAACAATACCCCCTGAGAAAGCTTCAAAGCTGCCACAACGGCTTTTTGCTGACCACGAGATAGAATATCAGCCGCATTCATCTTATCAACTTTAATCCGAAGCTCTGCGCGTTGTGGCCCAGATTGAGTATGCCCAATCTGTAAGTCTCGCTCGCGCTGTTTATGCAATATATCGATTAAATTAGATGTCCTTTCCCAACCAGGGTAGAAGGATAATTCCACGTCTAGATTAGCATCTAATCGACTTAAAGTATGCTGAAAAACAGGCAGTAATCGCTCTATATAGGCTTTCCTTGACTCGTTTACAGCGTTAGCCGCTTTAACGAATCCTTTATCCCAAACATCTAACCAATCAGGCTGTTGTTTCTTTAATACGGCATTGCGTTGCTGAAGCAGCTTTTTAAATTCTCGCCATTGATCCAAAAAGGAATGTTCCACGTGGAACACACCCCAATCGATAAACTGACGGCGTTCTTGTGGTGAACCTGATAACAATTTAAAGGTATTGGGTTCAATAATTTGTACCGGTAACCAAGAAGAGGCTTCTGCTTGGGAGTGAAGTGCTTCGCCATTGAGTCTTATTGCTTTATCACCACTGCGGCTTCGCCTTACGCCCAATCGACCATTACCTAAACGGTTATCGTCTATTTCAGAAAATAAGACACATTCATCCATGTCGTGCTGGATAACAGGTTTTAATAAATGATGGCGAAAAGATTTTCCAGTTGCGAGTATGTACAGAGCTTCAAGCAAACTGCTTTTGCCACTGCCATTTTCACCGTAGATAAAATTAACCCCCAGAGCGGGGGTTAATGAAAGCGGTTGTAAGTTGCGTACACCGCTAATTTGTAAGCGCTTTATTGGCATAAAAAAGCCGACATAGAGAAGGGGACTCTAGCTACTACAAGCGCATTGGCATAACGACATATAACGCGTCGCTATTATCAGATTCTTCTAATAACGCACTGCTGTTAGCATCGGATAAAGTAATCTTAGCTTGGTCAGTACCAATAACACCTAATACGTCTTGCAGATAACTCACATTAAAGCCGACTTCTAAGCTATCGCCTTCGTAATCAACAGCAATAGATTCTTCTGCTTCTTCTTGCTCTGGGTTATTAGCAAATACTTGCAGGTTACCTGAGTTAAGAACGACACGAACACCACGATATTTTTCATTAGAAAGAATCGCAGTACGGGCGAATACTTGGCGTAATTCCTGACGATCAGCCAAAATGACCTTATTACCGTTTTTAGGAATTACACGGCCATAATCAGGAAATTTTCCATCTACCAATTTAGAGGTAAAGGTAAAGTCACCCGTTTCGGCGCGAATATGATTCGGACTCAAAAGTAAAGTAACGCTATCTTCAGGTTCAGTAAGCAACTTACTTAACTCTAAAATACCTTTGCGCGGCACGATTAGCTGCAACTGAGTTTCAGGACCGCTGGCTTCTACGATACAGGTTGCTAGACGGTGGCCATCTGTAGCAACTGAGCGTAATGAAGAAGCATTTACTTCCAGCAACATACCATTCAAGTAATAACGAACATCTTGCTGAGCCATAGCAAAGGCTACACGATCGATAACTCGACGTAGCTTAGCTTGCTCAACAGTGAAGGGTTGCTCACCGGCAATCTCTTCAATGTTAGGAAACTCTGTTGCTGGTAAGCTTGATAAAGTAAAACGCGAACGACCAGAACGAATATTCATACGCTGTTCGTCTTGCTCAAACTCAATCATTGAGCCGTCAGGTAATGAACGAACAATGTCCATTAGCTTCTTACCAGGAACGGTTATTTCACCTTCTAGTGTAACTTCTTCCAAAGTTACTCGACCAACCAGCTCAACTTCAAGGTCGGTACCGGTGAGTGATAGTTGCTTACCTTTAACATCTAATAAGATATTAGAAAGTACTGGTAAGGTTTGGCGTTTTTCAACAACACCAGCAACAAGTTGTAATGGGCGCAGTAGTGCTTCCCTAGAAATTACGAACTTCATGTTTCTCCACTTTACCCATCTAGGTTGTTAGTGAGCGCATTAGGTTTTTATAATCTTCCCTAATGTCCGCCATTGTTTCTTGTAATTCTTTTATCTTACGACAGCCATGTAAGACTGTCGTATGATCTCGTCCACCAAAGGCTTCACCGATTTCGGGAAGGCTATGATTGGTTAATTCTTTACTTAACGCCATGGCGACTTGTCTTGGTCGGGCAATAGATCGCGTCCGACGCTTGGATAACAAGTCTGAGAGCTTAAGTTTATAGTATTCTGCAACAGTTCTCTGAATATTATCAATACTAACCTGTCTGTCTTGCAAGGCCAGTAAATCTTTTAAAGATTCTTTAATAAAGGGTAGAGTAATCTCACTGCCGGTAAAATGCGAGTTCGCAATCACTCGTTTGAGCGCGCCTTCAAGTTCACGGACGTTGGAGCGAATCTTTTGTGCAATAAAGAAAGCTGCATCGTCAGGCAAATTGACATTCGCCTGATCGGCTTTCTTTAATAGTATAGCAACACGGGTTTCTAGCTCAGGGGGTTCAACCGCAACGGTTAATCCCCAGCCAAAGCGACTCTTTAAACGTTCTTCTAAACCATTGATTTCACGTGGATAACGATCACACGTTAAAATCATCTGCTGGCCACCTTCTAATAATGCATTAAAAGTATGGAAAAACTCTTCTTGTGAACGTTCTTTACCCGCGAAAAACTGAATATCATCAATTAACAAAGCATCAAGACTGCGGTAGAAGCGCTTAAATTCGTTAATAGCATTCAACTGTAACGCTTTCACCATATCTTGCACAAAACGCTCTGAGTGAACGTACAGAACCTGAGCATTGGTATCTTTCTGCTGCATGTGGTTGCCCACAGCATGCATCAAGTGTGTTTTACCTAAGCCAACACCACCGTATATAAACAGTGGGTTGTAAGAACCGCCAGCGTTTTCTGCAACTTGCTGAGCGGCCGCATGAGCCAGTTGATTTGATTTACCTTCTACAAAGGTATCAAAGGTAAACGTTTTATTAAGAAAACTTTGATGCTGAATGCCGCCTTCGACTTGAACTTCACGTCTACCGGTTGGCCTAGCACTGGATGAACCAAAACCAGGAAAAGCAGAATTAGCCGCTGTTCTATTGGTTTTGGCTACAGGTAACGTTGCTTGTTCTATATCCAAAGAACCTTGCATCGGCGCATTGGCATCTTCTTCTAATGTATCCATCACAAAAGATGGCTTTCTATTAATAGAAGCCGTTTTTAAAGGCGCAGGTTTTTTTACCGGTAATTTAGGCATGGGGGTAGGTGCAGGCTTTGCTTTTGCTCCGCCTATTGCTACTTCAACCTCGATCATACAACCGTCATTGATTTCACAGATAATTTCATGAATTCGATGAAGATATTTATCTTTCACCCAATCCTTAACAAAGCGGTTTGGTGCACGCAATAAAATGCTATCACCCTCTGCTTCAACTTGCAGTGGACGTATCCAAGTATTGTATTGCTGTGAAGGCAGTTCATCCTGCAAATAATCCAAACAGCGGTTCCAGAGCGCCTCAGCCAC